>NZ_CP066018.1:2492268-2803801 GCF_016127575.1 Cupriavidus necator | reverse complement strand
GCGAAGCCAGTTTCCTGCAGCAGCACGCGTTCAAAGCTGCGCAGCACCAGCCCGGCTTGCTCGCCGTGCGCCAGCCGCGTCAGCGTCGTCAGGTAATGGCGGAACAAGGCCGGATGCGCATCCTCGCGCGGGCAGAAGCGCATCAGCAGCTCGTTCAGGTAGAACGCCGACAGCAACGCATCGCCGGCCAGCGGCGGCATGCCGCCGACCCACTCGGCCTTGGTCAGGGTCTTGACCTCGCCGCGGCCGCTCCATGACACCGAGACCGGGTGGAAATGCTGCAACACCGCACGCAACGCGGAGTGCGGGCGCTTGGCGCCCTTGGCCACCATCGAGATGCGGCCGTAGTCGCGCGTGAACAGGTCCAGGATCAGGCTGGTCTCGCGATACGGCCAGGCGTGCAGCACAAAGCCGGGCTGCTCGGCCACGCGCGACTCGGGCCGGGCCGGCACGATGCGCATGGCACGATCCATCATCGCGCGCGCGGCAGCGTCGGCCATGCCGGGCAGCGCCCTGCTGTCGAGCAGTTCGGCGGCCTCGTCGACCACGGGGTCGGCGCGGCGGGACCGTGGCGCCGGCGCCGGCGCGCGCGCGATGTCAGCCGTCTTGCTCACTGGTCGCTCGCTGTTGTGCTCACTCGTAGCCGTACGCGCGCAGCCCTGCTTCGTTGTCGGCCCAACCGCTCTTCACCTTGATCCACATTTCCAGGTAGACCTTGCCGTCGAACAGCTTTTCCATGTCCAGGCGCGCCTCGGTGGAGATCTGCTTGAGCTTGGCGCCCTTGTTGCCGATGATCATGGCCTTGTGCGCGTCTCGCTCGACCAGGATGGTGGCAAAGACGCGGCGCAGGCGGCCTTCGGTCTCGAACTTGTCGATGATCACGGTGCTGGTGTACGGGAGCTCGTCGCCGGTCCAGCGGAACACCTTCTCGCGGATGATCTCCGAGGCCAGGAAGCGCTCGCTGCGGTCGGTCATGGCGTCGGCGTCGTACATCGGCTCGCCTTCCGGCAGGTAGGGCCGGATGATCTCGAACAGGCGCGCGATATGGTCGTGGGTCTTGGCCGTCATCGGCACCACTTCGCGGAACGGGAACTGCTGCCCCATCTTTTCCAGGAAGGGCATCATCACTTCCAGGCGGTTCTCGCCGTTGACGCGGTCCAGCTTGTTGGCGACCAGCAGCACCGGCGTGTTCTTCGGCAGCAGCGACAGCACCTTCTCGTCGTCGGCGCCGTAGTAGCCGGCCTCGACCACGAACAGGACCAGGTCCACCGACGACAGCGTGGACGTGACCGCGCGGTTCAGCGAACGGTTCAGCGCGCTGGCGTGGCGGGTCTGGAAGCCCGGCGTGTCGACGAACACATACTGCGCGTCATCCGTGGTCTGGATGCCGACGATGCGGTGGCGCGTGGTCTGCGCCTTGCGCGAGGTGATGCTGATCTTCTGGCCGACCAGCGCGTTCATCAGCGTGGACTTGCCCACGTTGGGGCGGCCGACGATGGCCACGGTGCCGCAGCGGAACGCCGCGGCCGGGGTATCCGCCGCGTCTTGCTGCGGATGGGTAGATTCGGTCATTCCTTCAACCTGAGAGACAGCTGTGGGTCCTGCGGCACGGGTTGCTTGCGGGTCTTGCCGGTGCGCTCGGCGCGGCTGCGCTTGAGCAGCTGCGGCACCAGCTTCTGGACTTCGTCCAGCGCCAGCTTGGCGGCGGCCTGCTCGGCAGCGCGCCGCGAGGCGCCGGTGCCAAACACCCGGACTTCCAGTTTAGGCACCGTGCACTCGACTTCAAACTGCTGGCTGTGCGCGGCCCCGTGTGTGGCGATTACGTTATATTGCGGCAGGGCGATCTTGTGGCCCTGCAGGTATTCCTGCAGCAGGGTCTTGGCGTCCTTGCCCAGCGTGCGCGGGTCGACCTGCTCCAGGATCGGGATATAGAGCTTGCGGATCAGCGCGCGCGCGGCGTCGAAGCCGGCGTCGAGGAAGACCGCGCCGACGATCGCTTCGAGCGCATCGGCGAGGATGGACGGACGGCGGAAGCCTCCGCTCTTGAGTTCGCCCTCGCCCAGGCGCAGCGTGTCGGACAGCTGCAACATCTGGGCGATCTCGTACAGGGCCTGCTGCTTGACCAGGTTGGCCCGCACGCGCGACAGGTCGCCCTCGTCGAGCTTGCCGAACATGCCATAGAGCATGTCGGCCACGGCGCAGTTGAGCACCGAATCGCCCAGGAATTCAAGGCGTTCGTTGTGCTGGGCGCTGTGGCTGCGGTGCGTCAGCGCCTGTTGCAGCAATTCGGGCTTGCTGAATCGGTAGCCGAGTCGTTGCTGCAAGGCGTCAAGGTTCATATCAGTGCTGCGTTCCTGAATAGGTAATCAGTAGGCTCAGGGGTCCGTAGACGGGCACCTCGGTCCGGTACGAGAAATCGACCGACTGGATGGTGCCGTTCTCGTCTTCCCGGATCAGGAGGTCCTCGGCCTTGACTGCGGTAATCCGGTCGATGGCTGCCTGCTTTTCAAAAAAATCGGCCACTTCGCGCTTGTTGGCGGCGCGCTGCTTGGCATAGCTGGCGGCGCGCTTGACCGAAAAATACTCCACCAGGCTCGGGATCGCGCGCAGGGCCGGCAAGGCCACCCCGATCACGAACACCACGATCACCAGCAGCGTCCAGACGGAAAACCCGCCCATGCCTGCCCGGCGTCGTACCGGAATCCTGCCCACCACCTTCCCAAGTTGACCCATGATGCGCTCGTCCTCGTTTTGCGTTGAGTGTTCTTGCGCCGCGGGGATTCTTATTTGAACGTTCCCACGCGTCCGAAATTGCCGAGGTTCATCCAGATCACAAAGGCCTTGCCGACGATATTCTCATCCGGCACGAACCCCCAGAAACGGGAATCCAGGCTGTTGTCCCGGTTGTCACCCATGACGAAATAGTGACCTGCAGGTACCTTGCAGGTCACGCCCTGCTGATTGTAAGTGCAGTTTTCCCGGTACGGGAAATCCGGGTCCGCCCCCGCGATAAACGCCGGGCGGTCGGCGTCGTTCAGGATGCCATGATCGACGCTGCCTGGCAGCTTTTCGCGGAAATGCCTGGAATATGCCAGGCGCTCCTCGTCCAGGAAATCCGGCAGCGCGGCGTACTCGGCCGGCTTGCCGTTGATGGTCAGGCGCTTGTTGGCATACTGCACCACGTCGCCTGGCACGCCGATCACGCGCTTGATGTAGTCGAGCGACGGGTCTTTCGGGTAGCGGAACACCATGACGTCGCCGCGCTGCGGCTCGCCCATGTCCATGACCTTCTTGTTCACCACCGGCAGGCGGATGCCGTACTCGTACTTGTTGACCAGGATGAAGTCGCCGATCAGCAGCGTCGGGATCATCGAGCCGGACGGGATCTTGAACGGCTCGACCACGAACGAGCGCAGCACGAACACCGCCAGGATCACCGGAAAGAAACTGGCCGAATATTCCAGCCACCACGGCTGGCGCAGCTTTTCCTCGGCCAGGCGCTTGCGCGTGGCGTCAGCTTCCGCCGCGCCGAAGCGGCCCTGCAGGTCGGCCTGGCGCGAATCGAATTCGGCCAGCGCCAGCCGCGCCGAAGAGCGGCGCTGTCGCTCGAACACGAGCTTGTCCGCAACCCACGCGACGCCCGTAATCACCACCAGCACAAAAAGGATCAGTGCAAAATTCATGACGGCTTCTGGTTTTTTGAAATCCTGGTACAGCCTGTTCTTTCACCACGGCGGCAAGCCGCCGCGCGTGGCACTGCCCTGCTCGCGGCGCCTTCTTACTTGTCATCCACCTGCAGGATGGCCAGGAAAGCCTCCTGCGGGATCTCGACCGTACCGACCTGCTTCATCCGCTTCTTGCCCGCCTTCTGCTTCTCCAGCAGCTTCTTCTTGCGCGTGATGTCGCCGCCGTAGCACTTGGCCAGCACGTTCTTGCGCAGCGCCTTGACGTTTTCGCGCGCAATGATATTCGCGCCGATGGCGGCCTGGATCGCCACGTCGTACATCTGGCGCGGAATGATCTCGCGCATCTTGGCTGCGACCTCGCGGCCGCGGTATTGCGAGTTCGAACGGTGCACGATCACCGACAGCGCATCGACCTTGTCGCTGTTGATCAGGATGTCGACCTTGACCACGTCCGACGGGCGATATTCCTTGAACTCGTAGTCCATCGACGCATAGCCGCGCGACACCGACTTCAGGCGGTCGAAGAAGTCCATCACGATTTCCGCCATCGGGATCTCGTAGGTCAGCTGCACCTGCTTGCCGTGGTAGCTCATGTTGATTTGCGAGCCACGCTTCTGCGTGCACAGCGTAATCACCGAGCCGACATATTCCTGCGGCATATACAGGTTGACGGTGACGATCGGTTCCAGGATCGCCTCGATCTTGCTCGGGTCCGGCATCTTCGCCGGATTTTCCACGGTGATCACGGTGCCGTCGCGCATCTCGACCTGGTACACCACCGTCGGCGCGGTGGTGATCAGGTCCATGTCGAACTCGCGCTCCAGGCGCTCCTGCACGATCTCCATGTGCAGCAGGCCGAGGAAGCCGCAGCGGAAGCCGAAGCCCAGCGCCTGCGACACTTCCGGCTCGAACATCAGCGAGGCATCGTTGAGCCGCAGCTTTTCCAATGACTCGCGCAGCGCCTCGTACTGGTTGGCCTCAACCGGGTACAGGCCGGCGAACACCTGCGGCTTGACTTCCTTGAAGCCCGGCAGCGGCGCTTCGGCCTTGCGCTGCATGGTGGTGATGGTATCGCCCACCTTGGCCGCCTTCAGTTCCTTGATGCCGGCGATGACAAAGCCCACCTGGCCCGCCGTCAGCGCATCGCGGGGGATCGACTTCGGCGTAAACACGCCCACCTGCTCGACCAGGTGCTGTGAGCCGTTGGCCATCAGCAGTACCTTGTCCTTGGGACGCAGGGTGCCGTTGACCACGCGAACCAGCATCACCACGCCGACGTAGTTGTCGAACCACGAGTCGATGATCAGCGCCTGCAGCGGCGCGTCGGCGTCGCCCTCGGGCGGCGGCACCTTGGCGATCAGCGCCTCGATCACGTCCTGCACGCCCTGCCCGGTCTTGGCCGAGCACGGCGTGGCGTCCTGCGCGTCGATGCCGATCACGTCCTCGATCTCCTGGATCGCGTTATCGGGGTCGGCCTGCGGCAGGTCGATCTTGTTCAGCACCGGCACCACTTCCACGCCCAGCTCGATCGCGGTGTAGCAGTTGGCCACGGTCTGCGCCTCAACGCCCTGTGAGGCGTCGACCACCAGCAGCGCGCCTTCGCAGGCGGACAGCGAGCGGCTCACTTCATAGCTGAAGTCGACGTGTCCCGGGGTGTCGATCAGGTTCAGGTTGTAGACCTTGCCGTCGCGCGCCTTGTAGCTGAGCGCAGCGGTCTGCGCCTTGATGGTGATGCCGCGCTCCTTTTCGATATCCATCGAATCGAGGACCTGCGCTTCCATCTCCCGATCCGACAGCCCTCCACAAAGCTGAATGATCCGGTCGGCCAGGGTGGACTTCCCATGGTCGATATGGGCAATGATCGAGAAATTACGGATATGGTCCATCTAGTGTTCAGGGGGGCGCCGGCGTGAGAGCCCGCGCGGCAACAAGCGGTTGAGCGGCCCGGCGCCGCGCGCCGCAAGGCGGGCGCGGGCGTACCGCAGGTTCGGGGGGTGCAATTTTTGCGCCAATCCGCAATTTTACCGGATTTTCAATGACTTCCGGGTCGTCAAATGGCGGCGTGGCGCGGTTGGCGGCGGTTACCGACGGGGATCAGCGGGTTGTGCGCGCGCTGCCATGTGCGGCAAGCCACACCCTTACGGCAGCTTCGTCGAGGAAATAGTGGCAAAGCTCCACGGCGCCGCCCTGCAAGTCTGCTGGGGTGCCCGGCATCAGCACCGGCACCAGTTCGCCAAAGCGGTCTTCCAGCCCCGCATCGGCATCGACATCCACCTCGTGCAGGGCGAAAGAAAAATCGCGCCGGAGCGGCTCCAGCGCGACCTTCATGTCTTCGCAAAGGTGGCAGTATGCCCGACCGTACAGTGTCAGCGCAGGCATACCGGCCATTGCGGATCAGCGGCTGGACGTGGCGCCCGGACGCAGCGTCAGCACCTGGGTGGCATCGCCGCGCCGCACGAACACCGCGGCAATCCGGTTCTTGTCCAGGCTGCGCACCAGCTCGTTGAACTGGCGGGCGTTGGTCACATCCGTATCGCCCAGGCGCAGGATGATGTCGCCCGGACGGATGCCGGCACGCAGCGCCGGGCCGTCGGCCACTTCCACCTCGACGCCCGACTTGAGCTTGAGCTCCTTCAGGCGTGCCTCGGGCAGGTCGTTGACCACCAGGCCAAGCGCATTGGGCTTGCCGGCCTGTGCCGCGCTGTCGTCCTTGGGCGTTGCGCCGCTGCGAGCCTTGGCCTTGCCGTCCGGCTCCAGCTCGGTGACGGTGATGGTGACCTCGCGGACCGCGCCCTTGCGCCACAGCTGCAGCGGCACGCGCGTGCCCGGCTTGGTCTCGCCCACCATGCGCGGCAGGTCCGAGGCCCGCTCGATATCGCGGCCGTTGAACTTGAGGATGATGTCGCCGGCTTCGATGCCCGCCTTCTCGGCAGGACCGCCCGGCTCGACGCTGCCGACCAGCGCGCCGCGCGCACGGCCCAGGCCCAGCGAATCGGCCACCTCCTTGGTGACGTCGCCGATCGCCACGGCGATGCGCCCGCGCGTCACGCGCCCGGAGCTCTTGAGCTGCTCGGACACGCGCATCGCCTCGTCGATCGGGATTGCGAACGAGATGCCCATGTAGCCGCCGCTGCGGCTGTAGATCTGCGAGTTGATGCCGATCACCTCGCCGCGCAGGTTGATCAGCGGGCCGCCGGAATTGCCGGGGTTGACCGCCACGTCGGTCTGGATGAACGGCAGGTAGTCGCCCGTGTCGCGGCCCTTGGCCGAGACAATGCCGGCGGTCACGCTGTTGTCCAGCCCGAACGGCGAGCCGATCGCCAGCACCCATTCGCCGGCGCGGACCTTGTTGGAATCGCCCAGCGGCAGGCGCGGCAGGCCGCTGGCCTCGACCTTGAGCAGCGCCACGTCGGTGCGCTTGTCCGAGCCGATCAGCTTGGCCTTGAATTCGCGCTTGTCGGGCAGCGTCACATAAATGGTTTCGGCGTCGGCCACCACGTGCGCGTTGGTCATCACGTAGCCGTCCTGGCTGATGATGAAGCCCGAACCCACGCCGCGGCTCTGCTCTTCCTGCTGCGGCGGCTGGCCGCGGCGGGGGGCGCCGGGCGCCGGGGCACCGGGCATCGGCACGCCGAAGAAGCGCCGGAAGAATTCCGCCATCTCGTCATCGCCGCCGGGTGCACCGCGCTGGCGCACGAGTTCCGTGGTGCGGATATTGACCACGGCCGGGCTGGCCTTTTCCACCAGGTCGGTGAAATCGGGCAGGTTGTAGTTGGAGGCGGCAGCCTGGGCATGGCTGACTTCGGCAACAGTCGGGCCGAGCAGCATCATGGCAGCCATGACCACGGCCCGCGCCAGGGCTGGAGATCTGAACATCATCGACAACTCCCGGGATTCAGCGAATAGAAGAAAAACCGTCTGGATGTGATCCCGTGGCGGGGACCCCTGCGCAGGTTTCATGAAGCCGGCGCCGGGACAGAGTCCGGCGGCGTCGGCTGCACCTGCGTCAAGCTCAGTGTACCGCCTTGGGCGGGCGGTACTCCACGGCCGTCGCAAACTGCCGCACGGTGCTCGCCGGCACCTCGCCCACCACGGTAATCCAGAAATCGGCAATCCGGCGCACCACGACCTGGGTCGCGCCGAGCGCTGCCACGCCCTCGCGGCGCACGCGTTGCTCGGAAACCGGTTCAATGAAGACCGACAGGCCGGTCAGCCCGTCGCTGTAAACGACCTGCAGCACTTCGAAGACCTGGCCGCGCGCGTTGCCCGGCGCGGGTGCGCGCAGCTCGCCGAGCGGACGGCGCACTTCGCGGATCTTCTGGAAGCCCTTGAGCGGCACCGCAATCGACCAGCCCTCGTCGGCGATATTGGTCGGCTGGTAGGTCACCTCATAGCGATTCCAGCTGCTGGAATTCTTGATCGCACCGAGGATATGCTGCTTTTCGGACGGCACCCCGATCTGCACCTGCGAGAACGCGACCTGCTCCAGCACCTTGCCACCATCGCCGATGGTCTGCGCGCGCATCAGCAGGCCGGAGTTTTTCTCCGCCCACAGGCGCACCGCATAGCGCGCGGCATCGTGCGGCTCCAGCGCGAAGACCTCGCACTCCATGCCTGCCACCCGCTCGGCGGGCATCTTGCGCATGTCGTACAGGTCCAGCACGTCGTTCTTGTTGGTGGCGAGCAGCGCCGGGAAGCGATCCTTGGCTTCCTGCTTCTCCACCACCACCAGCTTGGCTTCCGGGATCAGGCTGTGCACCACGTCATTCTGACGCAGCACCTCGCGCGGCTTGCCGTCGAGCGTTTCCAGGCGTTCGTACTCGTTGTGGACGAGATCGCTGTAATGCTGGATACGCGAGGCGTGCATGACGCTGCCGCGCTGGTAGATCAGCGTGCCGACATAGTTCTCGCGCTGTGCGGCTTTGTGGATCTTGTTGAGCCAGGCGGTGGCGTCGCGTCGGTTCAGCGTACTGTCTGAAGGCTGTGCGGTGGCCGCGGCAGCGCTCAGACACAAGGCCAGAAAAAAGGACCTACGCAGGGCCCTGATTTTCTGCGCGCCCGCTACATAGGCGGGCGACCCTCCTTTATGCATGTCCGGCATTATTCCTGCGTATTTTCCTGAGTGAAGTTTGCACCGTTGGCAACCGTGCGCATGGTGGGCACGAACGCATCCGTTGCCACCGACGTGCGATGGGCACGCAGGTATTCGTCCAGGCGCGGGTCGCGGATCATCTGGGGAGTTTCCGCCGCCACGGTGACGATGCCAGAGGCCGGGCTGGCCGGCTGGTCGGCGCGTGCCACCACGGCATCGGGCGTGGCCAGCGTGGCGGGGCCGCGCATCTGCGGCACGACCACCCAGCTGACCGCTGCCACGGCGGCGGCGATCGCGGTGCCCGGCATCACGCGGCGCACCCACGACGGCCTGACCAGCAGGCGGTGGCGGGCGCTGGCCTGCGCCACTGCCGGCACCAGTACATGCGGCTCGGCTTCCAGGCGCGCGGAGAAACGAGAGAGGAAAGCAGAGGTGGAACCCGCGTGCGTCAGGTCTTCCGAACGCAGCGTGTCGCCGATCAACTGGTAAGTGGCCCAGTCGGACATGCCGGCATCGCTTTTCGCGAGGCCCAGCACGGCATCGACTTCGTGCGGCGCCAGTTCGCCATCCATCAATACGGAGATCTGCTCCGCTGCTTCCACTACATGAACCGACTGCTTATGAGCCTGACCCATTTCCCACCCCAAGACATTCCATTGAACACCGATAATCCCGTCACTTCTGTCGCTTATCGATGCAGGAATACGCTGCAACGCTGGCCGCACGACATTCTTCTTGACTACCCGACTACTACCACCGTTTGCCCTCTGCCGTTCCCAGCAGCGGACGCAATTTCTCGGCAATCGCCTCGCGCGCCCGGAAGATCCGCGAACGCACCGTGCCGATCGGACATCCCATCGCTTCGGCGATCTCCTCATAGCTGAGGCCCTCGATCTCGCGCAGCGTGATGGCGGTCCGCAATTCTTCCGGAAGCGCCTCCATTGCGCGGTTCACCGTCTCGGCGACCTGGCGTGTGTGGAGCATCGATTCCGGCGTATTGATATCCCTTAGTTGCTCACCGTCCGCAAAAGTTTCAGCCTCCTCTGCATCGATATCGCTGGACGCTTCCGGGCGGCGGCCCTGGGTGGCAAGGTAGTTCTTGGCCGTGTTGACGGCGATCCGGTACAGCCACGTATAAAAGGCCGACTCCCCGCGGAACTGGGGCAATGCGCGGTATGCCTTGATAAAGGCATCCTGCGCCACATCCTCCACCTCAGCGGGGTCCCTGACCAGGCGCGAAATCAGGCGAATGATCTTCCGATGGTATTTGGTCACCAGAAGTTCAAAGGCCCGCTTGTCGCCCTGCTGGACGCGTTCAACTAGGAGCTGATCGGCTTCGCGTTCGCTCACGTATGGCTCACCTGCAGTGTATCTCTTGGTTTGGTCGTCACGACAAACGTTGTATTTTACCTACGATTCTAAGCCCGCCCGGTGAAGCAACGCGCATCCTGTGACCGCAAGCTAACAAAATCGTTCCCCTGCCGGCATCTCAGGTTGCACCCGCAGTGCAACTCTGGCGGCGCGTTGCAACCGCCGCGCCATCTCGGGCGAACCTGCCTGCCAGGGAAGAAAGATGGCGCCGGGCATCCCGGGCGCTCCGGGCGCCAGGCGCACGACAGCGGCGCCGCCGGCCTGCCAGCATTGCCTGACCACAGCCTCGTGCCGGGCATCACCCGGCCCTTGCAGGCGGATCCGCAATGGGCCGTTGCCGTCGGGCGCATGCAGCACTGCCGTGCAGCGCCAGCGCAGGCTGCACCACCACGCCGGCCAGGCACGCACCGTTGCCGCTGCGGCAAGCACGAGTGCCAGCGCCATGGCGGCATGCCCCCAATGGAAACCAGCCTGACTGCCGGCTATTACAGCGGCCAGCGTCCGCGCCAGCAGCGCGAGCGCCAGCATTTCGCCGGCACAAAACACGAACAGGGTCCACCACAACGGGTGGACCCTGCCCTGGCGCAGCCCGCGAAGGGCCCGCCTCAACCTCGGATCAGGCGCGGCGGAAAACAAGCGTGCCGTTGGTGCCGCCGAAACCGAAGTTGTTCTTCACCGCGACCTCGATCTTCATCTCGCGCGCCGTGTTGGCCACGTAGTCCAGGTCGCACTCGGGATCCTGGTTGTCGAGGTTGATCGTCGGCGGCGACACCTGGTTGTGCAGCGCCAGCACGGTGAAGACCGATTCCAGGCCGCCGGCACCGCCCAGCAGATGGCCGGTCATCGACTTGGTCGAGTTCACCACCATCTTGTAGGCCTGGTCCCCGAATGCGGCCTTGATCGCATCGGATTCGTTCTTGTCGCCCAGCGGTGTAGACGTACCATGGGCGTTCAGGTAATGCACCTGGTCCGTATTGATGCCGGCGTCCTTGAGCGCATTGACCATGCAACGGCGCGGGCCGTCCATGTTCGGCGCGGTCATGTGGTAGGCGTCGCCGCTCATGCCAAAGCCGATCAGCTCGGCATAGATGCGCGCGCCGCGCGCCTTGGCCGACTCGTACTCCTCCAGCATCATCACCCCGGCGCCTTCGCCCAGCACGAAGCCGTCGCGGTCCTTGTCCCACGGACGCGAAGCGGCGGCCGGATCGTCATTGCGCGTCGACAGCGCACGCGCAGCGGCGAAACCGCCGATGCCCAGCGGCGACACGGTCGACTCGGCACCGCCCGCCAGCATGGCGTCGGCATCGCCGGCCTGGATCAGGCGGGCGGCCAGGCCAATGCTGTGCAGGCCGGTCGTGCAAGCCGTCACGGCAGCCAGGTTCGGGCCCTTGATACCGTGGATGATCGACAGGTGGCCGGCGATCATGTTGATGATCGAGCCAGGCACGAAGAACGGCGAAATCCGGCGCGGACCGCGCTCGGTCAGCACGGCGTGGGTCTCTTCGATCAACGGCAGGCCGCCGATGCCCGAGCCGACCAGCACGCCGATGCGCTCGGCATTGGCTTCGGTCACTTCCAGGCCGCTGTCCTTCAGCGCCTGCGTGCCGGCCGCAATGCCGAAATGGATGAAGGTATCCATCGCGCGGGCTTCCTTGGCCGGGATGTAGTCCTCGGCATTGAAACCCTTCACTTCACCGGCAAAGTGCACGGAAAGCGCGGAGTGATCGAATTTGGTGATGGTGGCGATGCCGGACTTGCCGGCAACCAGGTTGGCCCAGCCTTCGGCAACCGTGTTTCCGACCGGAGACACAAGGCCAAGCCCAGTGACGACGACGCGACGACGGCTCACTATGTTTTCCTACGGGTGCGTGAAACGGGAACGGAACGGAGATCAGCCCGCCGCCGGCCTTGCGGGCCGCGCGGCGAAGCACATTCCATTCTGCTTCTTCAAACAGACGAAAGCCACAGAAAACAGCAAGGCGCGGCCGCAACGGCCCGCCCACCTGCCTTCTGTGGCTCGGAATGCAGAGACGACGGGCTTAGGCCTTGACGTGCGCGGTGGCGTAGTCGATAGCCTGTTGCACGGTCGTGATCTTTTCGGCTTCCTCATCAGGAATTTCCATGCCGAATTCATCTTCCAACGCCATCACGAGTTCAACCGTGTCCAGCGAGTCCGCACCGAGATCGTTCACGAACGACGATTCGTTCTTGATATCTGCCTCGGCCACGCCAAGCTGTTCTGCCACGATTTTCTTGACGCGTTGTTCGATATTGTCCATGTAACCCTCCAGGGAAGTTCGACAAAAAGTGGGCGCATTTTAGCAGGTTTGAGGCGACAGAAATGCCGCCTGCCAAGCTTTGCAAGAATCGCGCCCGTTTGGTTCGGAAAACTACTACTTCAGGCGGCTTCTTCGGGCTTCTCCCCCGAAACCAGCCAGCCAAAACCCCATTAATTCATGTACATCCCGCCGTTCACATGCAGCGTAGTGCCGGTAATGTAAGCGGCATGCGGGCCAGCCAGGAAGGCCACTGCGTTGGCGATATCCTCCGGCTGGCCAAGGCGACCCAGCGGAATCTGCGTCTTGAGCGAAGCATGCTGCTCTTCGGACAGCGCCTTGGTCATGTCGGTGTCGATAAAGCCCGGCGCGACACAGTTCACGGTCACGTTGCGGCTGCCGATTTCCGCGGCCAGCGAGCGGGTCATGCCCGCCACGCCCGCCTTGGCAGCAGAGTAGTTCATCTGGCCGGGGTTGCCGACCGAGCCCACCACCGAAGTGATATTGATGATGCGGCCCTGGCGGGCCTTCATCATCGGGCGCAGCACCGCGCGCGACAGACGGAACACCGAAGTCAGGTTGGTCTGGATCACGGCCAGCCAGTCCTCGTCCTTCATGCGCATCGCCAACTGGTCCTGCGTGATGCCGGCATTGTTGACCAGCACGCCGATGCCGCCGTGGGTCTTGACAATCTCGTCGATGAGCGCGTCGCAAGCGGCCGCGTCATTGACGTTGAGCACGGCGCCCTTGCCCTTCAGGCCGTCGGCGCCGAGGTAATCGGTGATGCCGGCCGCGCCGGCTTCGCTGGTGGCGGTGCCGATCACGGTGGCGCCCTGGCGGGCCAGTTCCAGCGCGATGGCGCGGCCGATGCCGCGCGAGGCGCCGGTGACCAGCGCAACCTGGTTGTCGAGAAGTTTGGTCATGCGGATGTCCTCTTGCTTACTTCAGCAGTGCCAGCGTGTCTTGCAGCGAGGCCGGATCGAAGATCGCACCGCCGGTCAGGTTGCCGTCGATGCGCTTGGTCATGCCGGCCAGCACCTTGCCGGGGCCGCATTCGATCACGTGCGTGACGCCTTCGGCGGCCATCTTCTGCACGCACTCGACCCAGCGCACCGGCGCGGCGGCCTGGCGCACCAGGGCGTCCTTGATCGCATCCGGATCATTGACGATGGCGACGTCGACGTTGTTCACCAGCGGGATCGACGGCGCCGAGAAAGCCAGGCCGGCCATGCGCTCGCGCAGGCGGTCCGAAGCGGGCTTGAGCAGCGACGAGTGGAACGGCGCCGACACCGGCAGCGGCAGCGCGCGCTTGGCGCCCTTGCCCTTGGCGATTTCGCAGGCCTTCTCGACCGCGGCCTTGTGCCCGGCAATCACCACCTGCGACGGCGCGTTGAAGTTCACGGCCTCGACCACGCCGGCGGCCGATGCCTCGGCGCAAGCGGCGCGCACGTCGTCATCGGACAGGCCCAGGATCGCGGCCATGGCACCCTCGCCCACCGGCACGGCTTCTTGCATGGCTTGCGCGCGGAAGCGCACCAGCGGTACCGCGTCGGCAAACGGGATCACGCCCGCGGCCACCAGCGCCGAGTACTCGCCCAGGCTGTGGCCGGCAACCAGCGCCGGTGCCGGACCACCGGCATCCAGCCAGGCACGGTAGACCGCCACTGCGGCGGTCAGCATCACCGGCTGCGTGTTGGTGGTCAGGTTCAGCTCTTCGGCGGGGCCTTCGGCGATCAGGCGGCCGAGATCCTGGCCGAGCGCGGCCGAGGCCTCTTCCACGGTGGCGCGCACCACGGCGTTATCGGCGAAGGCATTGAGCATGCCGACCGACTGCGAACCCTGGCCGGGAAATACGAAAGCGAATTTCATCGGATTGGAACCCTAACAAGAAACGGGTGGCCGGCGCCGCGGCATGCCCCGCATGCGCGGCATGCCATGGCGCCGGCCGCGAATCACATGCGCAGCAGCACCGCGCCCCAGGTGAAGCCGCCACCCACGCCTTCCATCAGCACGGTCTGGCCCGCGCGGATGCGGCCGTCGCGCACCGCGACGTCCAGCGCCAGCGGGATCGACGCCGCCGAGGTGTTGCCGTGCTCATGCACGGTGGCGACCATGCGCTCCGCCGGCAGGCCCAGCTTCTTTGCCGTGCCCTGCATGATGCGGATATTGGCCTGGTGCGGAATCAGCCAGTCGATCTGGCCCGGCGTCACGCTGGCAGCCTCCATGGCTTCGCGCGCGACCTTGTCCAGCACGTTCACGGCCAGCTTGAACACAGCCTGGCCGTCCATGTGCAGGAACGGGTTGCCGGTGATGTTGCCGCCGGCGACGTTGCCCGGCACGCACAGGATATCGACATGCCTGCCGTCCGAGTGCATCGCGGTGGACAGGATCCCCGGCTCCTCGGACGCCGACAGCAGCACGGCGCCGGCACCGTCGCCGAACAGCACGCAGGTGGTGCGGTCGTTGAAGTCCAGGATGCGCGAGAACACCTCGGTGCCGATCACCAGCACGTTGCGGTGCGAGCCGCTGCGGATGAACTTGTCGGCGGTGGCCAGCGCGTACACGAAGCCCGAGCACACCGCCTGCAGGTCGAACGCCGGGCAGTGGTTGGTGATGCCCAGCTTTTCCTGCACGATGCAGGCCGTGCTGGGGAACACGAAGTCCGGCGTCGAGGTGGCGACGATGATCAGGTCGATGCTCTGGCGGTCGATGCCGGCGGCTTCGATGGCCTGCTCGGCAGCCTTGACCGCAAGATCGCTGCTGGTCACATCCGGCTCGGCCCAGTGGCGTGCCGAAATGCCGCTGCGCGAGACGATCCAGTCGTCGCTGGTCTCGATGCCCTTTTCGGCAAGCTGCGTGGCCAGGTCATGGTTGGTCACGCGCCGCGGAGGCAGGTAGCTCCCGGTACCGATGATTTTTGCGTACTTGGTCATGTATTGTCGGATCGTATGGCCCGCAGGCACCCTCGACCGGCGCGCGTGGCGCTCAGGCGACGTGGGGGCTGGGATGCGCGCCAGGCACCTCTGTCTCCGGGGCGGGCTGTGCAGCGCCTGCGGCGCTGGATTTATCGGCAAAAGCCCGGGTGATGCGGGCGATCACGCCATTCTTGGCGGCATCATACCCGCGTTTGATGGCCCACTCAAAAGAATGGGCATCGGCCGAGCCGTGGCTCTTGATCACCAGCCCGCGCAACCCAAGCAGCGAGGCGCCGTTGTAGCGCGCCGGGTCGAGCCGCCTGGCCAGGCGCGACAGCACCGGCATGGCGACCGCGGCCAGCAGCTTGGTGAACCACGAGCGGGTGAATTCTTCCTTGATCATACTGCCGATCATCTTGGCCAGGCCCTCGGTGCTCTTGAGCGCCACGTTGCCGACGAAGCCGTCGCAGACCACGATGTCGGTAGTGCCCTTGAAGATGTCGTTGCCTTCCACGTTGCCGTAGAAGTTCAGCTCCGAGGCGCGCAGCAGTTCACCCGCACGCTTGACCACCTCATTGCCCTTGATGACTTCCTCGCCGATGTTCAGCAGGCCCACCGTGGGGTGTTCCTTGTGGTCGACCACGGCCACCATGGCTTCGGCCATGCGCGCGAACTGCAGCAGGTGCTCGGGCTCGCAGTCGGCATTGGCGCCCAGGTCCAGCACGGTGGTGCCCCAGCCTTGCTCGTTCGGGATGGTGGTGGCGATGGCCGGCCGCTCGATGCCTTCGAGCGTCTTGAGCACATAGCGCGACACCGCCATCAGCGCGCCGGTATTGCCGGCGGAGATGCAGGCACCGGCCAGGCCTTCCTTGACCTGCGTGACGGCGACGCGCATCGAGGAATCCCTCTTCTTGCGCAGCGCCACCTCGACCGGGTCATCCATGGTGATGACCTCGGTGGCCTCGACGATGGTCACGCGCGGATGGTCCAGCGCGTGCAGCTTCTTCAGCTGCGTCCGGATGGCGTCGGGCAAGCCGACCAGCACCATCTCGGCGTCGTCGTGGCGGGAAAGAAAACTGATCGCCGCAGGCACCGTCACGGAGACTCCGTGATCGCCGCCCATGCAGTCGATAGCGATTTTGATCGTCATTGTTCCTGGTACGGATAGCGCGGCGGCGCACGCCACGCCCGGCGGGAAATCCGAGCGCCCAACAAAAAAGCGGCAACGATCTTGCCGCTTTTTTGTCTCTGACCTTTTAGTGTCCGACCTACAGGCATGCGCGAGCGAGACGCAACGTCACGCCGAACGAAGCTATCAGTCGTTCTTGGTCTTGATGACCTTGCGGCCACGGTAGTAGCCGTTCGGGCTGACGTGGTGGCGCAGGTGGGTTTCGCCGGTGGTCGGCTCAACTGCCAGCGGCGCTGCCGACAGGTGATCGTGCGAACGGTGCATGCCGCGCTTGGACGGCGACTTCTTGTTCTGTTGAACAGCCATGATGACTCCTTCGAGAATTTTTCAATATTAACACACGCATCCCGCCCAAGGCGTAGCCGGGGCCCGGCCGGATGCTTCAGATTCACCTGCAAGACCTTGCGCACCGCCTGCCGGCGGCATCAATGCTTGGTCTTCAGGCCGGCCAGCGCCGCAAAGGGCGAAGGCCGCTTTTCTTCCTCAGGCTCAGCCTCTGGCTGCGCCTCGCCGTCCGAACCGGTCACGAGGCTTTCGTGCACCGTCGGGCAGACGTCATGCTTGGGGGCCACCGGCAACGCCAGCAGCACTTCATCTTCAATCAGGTCCAGCAGCGAGAAACGCTTCGAGCCGGCGATCACGTCGACTTCGTCGTCGTCCATCGGCGCGGCGTCGGCCGCTTCCTCGCTTTCCACCACCTCGAAACGCGTTGCCGTATCGATCGGCTCGGCATAGGGGGCCAGGCAGCGCTGGCAATCCAGCCAGATCCGGCCCTCCACGGTCACGTCGAGAAACAGCCGCCGCGCCACCGCGGCGCCCGGCTCGGCCGCCTCTTCACGCATGAAGCCAGTGACCGTATAGGCAAACGTCTCATCGGGTGCCGAGGCTGGCGCTTGCGCGGCGGTCTCGGCTAAGATGCGCGGCAAATCCCGCACCGCCACGTCGCCGGCCAGGCTTTCACCCTTCCGGCACAAGGCGAAGAGATCAAGCGCGCGCAGGTCAATCGGCTGGGTCATGTGCGTGCTCCGGTCGCTATACAATGACTGGTTCGCCACATTCCACGCCTGCCGGACTACGGGCCGCGCACATTGGCGGCACTGCGCCCGGGTGCGGATGCGGCTAAACGCGCGATTGTACGACGTAAACCGCGTCGAGGTCAAAGGTCTTGCAACGCGGGCCGCACCTTTTACTGTTTCGCTTCCTGTTCCGATTCCATTACTTATGTCCACAGACCCCCGCCCCAGCCTGATCCTTGGCTCCGGCTCGTCCTACCGCCGCGAACTGCTGGAGCGCCTGCGCATCCCGTTCGAGGTGGCCGTGCCCGACATCGACGAAACCCCGCTTGCCGGCGAAGCGCCCGAAGCCACCGCGCTGCGCCTGTCGCAGCGCAAGGCCGAAGCCATTGCCGCGCGCCATCCGGGCGTGCTGGTGATCGGCTCGGACCAGGTGCTGACCCTGGACGGCGAACAGATGGGCAAGCCCGGCACGCACGAGAAGGCCGTGGCGCAGCTGCGCCGCATGCGCGGGCGCACCGCCACCTTCCACTCGGCGCTGTGCCTGCTGGACGCACGCACCGGCACCGTGCAGCTGGCCGACGTGCAGACCCGCGTGACCATGCGCGACCTGACCGATGCTGAAATCGAGACCTACCTGCAGCTGGAGCGCCCCTACGACGTGGCCGGCAGCGCCAAGTCCGAAGGCCTGGGCATCGCGCTGCTGGAACGCGTCGAGTCGGACGACCCGACCGCACTGGTCGGCCTGCCGCTGATCGCACTGACCGGCATGCTGCGCCAGGCCGGCTACCCTCTTCTTTCCGCATGATCCGCACGAGCCCACGATGAGCGGCACTCTCTACCTGATCCCCAACACCCTCGGCAAGCGCGATGAAGCCGACCCGCTGGCCGACGTGATCCCGGCCGGCGTGCAGCAGATCGCGGCCAACCTCGATTACCTCGTCGCCGAGAACGCCAAGACCGCGCGCGCCTTCCTGAAGAAGCTGGGCGAGACCACGCCGCTGGCACGCCCGATCCAGCAGATCGATATCCGCGAGCTGAACGTCAACACGCGCGCCGACGCCCTGGCCGCACTGCTAGCCCCGCTCGAAGCCGGCCGCGACGGCGGCCTGCTGTCCGAGGCCGGCGTGCCGGCGGTGGCCGACCCCGGCGCCGACCTGGTGCGGCTGGCCCATGCGCGCCGCATCCGCGTGCGGCCGCTGGTCGGGCCCAGCTCGATCCTGCTGGCGGTGATGGGCTCGGGCCTGAACGGCCAGAGCTTTGCCTTCAACGGCTATCTGCCGGTCGATGCCGGCGAGCGCGCGCAGCGCCTGCGTGAGCTGGAACAGCGCTCGCGCAAGTCCAGCCAGACCCAGGTGTTCATCGAAACGCCCTACCGCAATGCGGCGCTGCTGGAAGCCATGCGCCAGCACTGCGCCGGCACCACGCTGCTGTCCGTGGCCGTGGACCTGACCCTGCCGGGCGAGACCATCGTCACGCTGCCGCTGTCGGACTGGCGTCCCGAGCGGATCGACCTGCACAAGCGCCCGGCGATCTTCTCGCTGCTGGCCATGTAAGAAACGGCAAAGGGGGCGCGAACGCCCCCTTTGCCATTGCCGCCGCGCCATCCAGGCTCAGTGCATGCCCTGCATGCGGTTGCTCCACAGCATGGTCTTCATCGCCGCCGAGCCCACCGCCGCGCCAAAGCGCTTGGCCACGCGCTCGGCGATGTTCTCCTTGACGGTGTAGTCGACGATGTCCTCGGCCTTGAGCACATCGCGCGCGACATAGTCGGCACTGCCCAGCCCGTCGGCCAGGCCCAGCTCCACGGCGCGCTCGCCCGACCAGAACAGGCCGGAGAACAGTTCCGGATCATCCTTGAGCCGGTCGCCGCGCCCTTCCTTGACCACGTCGATGAACTGCTGGTGGATCTGCTTGAGCATGGCCTCGGCAAAGGCCTTCTGCTTGGGCACCTGCGGCGAGAACGGGTCCAGCATGCCCTTGTTGGCGCCCGAGGTATACAGCCGGCGCTCCACGCCCAGCTTGTCCATCAGCCCGGTAAAGCCAAAACCGTCCATCAGCACGCCGATCGAACCTACGATGCTGGCCTTGTCGACATAGATCTTGTCGGCCGCCGCGGCCACGTAATAGCCGCCCGAGGCACAGATCTCTTCCACCACCACATAGAACGGCTTGGACGGATAAAGCGTGCGCAGCCGCTGGATCTCGTCGTTGATGATGCCCGCCTGCACCGGCGAGCCACCCGGAGAATTGATCTTCAGGATCACGCCGGCGGCATTGCCGTCAGCGAACGCCGCCTGCAACGAGGCATTGATCGATTCCGCGCTGGCCGGGGTGCCAGCGGCGATTTCGCCCTCCAGCGTGACCATGGCGGTATGGCGGCCCGAGGTGCTGATGGCGCCATCGCCCTTGAAGTCGAACAGCGTGACCAGGATCAGCGCCAGCAAAGCCAGTCCGACAAAGCGGAAGAAGATGCGCCAGCGCCGTGCCGCGCGCTGCTCGCGCAGCGATGCGGTCAGCACTTTTTCCAGCAGATCGCGCTCCCAGCCGGCGCCGCCGCCAACCGGGGGCCCCGCCGTGGCTCCAGCCATGCGCGCCTTGCGCTCGCGCGCTTCACGCCTTGCGGCGTCGTCGCCGGCTCGCAATTCGTCTTCCAGCGGGTAGTCGGCGCGCGGTGCGGTGACCAGGCGCTCGGACTCCGCCTGGGGCGCCCCTTCGCCCGGCGCACCGTCGCCGGCTGGCTTGTGCTCGTCCGGCTGACCCGATTCACCCGATGGCGGCTTCTGTTGTTCTGTCATGCAAATCGCTCGTGGAAACGCCTGGAACCCCAGGCCTGGAAATACAACGGCCGGCCTGACTGCCGGCCCTGCCCGTCATTCAGGCACCGCCCATGCGCGCAGCAATCCGGTATGGCGCTTCCGGTAGCCAGTAGACCTGGCCGTCGCGCTCCTCGATGCGCAGCTTGGCCAGCGATGCGCCGCGGCAGGGACCGCCGACGCACTCGCCGCTGTCCGGCGCATAAACCGCGCCATGTGTGGCGCACATCAAGTATAGGCCCGAGGCATCGAAGAACCGGCCTTCCTGCCAGTCCAGTTCCATCGGCACATGGGCGCACTGGTTCAGGTAGCCGTGCGCGGCGCCGTCGAAACGCACCACGAAGGCGCCGATCTCGCGCTGGTCCAGCGCCACCGAGAAGCGCACGCCCAGGCCGCCTTCCTCCAGGTCCTCGGCGGCACACAGCCGCACCGGCGCCTGGCCGGCCGCTGCCTCAGGCATGGGCCAGCAGCCAGTCGGTCAGGTCGGGGATGGAAGTCGCGCAATGCACCGGCGCCATCGCGCGCAGCGAATCTGCGGGATGTGCGCCATAGCACACACCAATCCCCTTGGCGCCGGCATTGGCCGCCATCTGCAGGTCATGGGTGGTGTCGCCGACCATCACCGTGCGCTCCACGTCCTGGCCCAGTTCGCGGGTCAGTTCGTGCAGCATGGCCGGGTGCGGCTTGGAGAAGGTCTCGTCGGCACAGCGCGTGGCGTCGAACAGGCGGGTCAGACCGCTCGCGGCCAGCGCGCGCTGCAGGCCGACGCGGGTCTTGCCGGTGGCCACGCCAAGAAAATAATGTTCGCCGCGCAGGGCCTCCAGCATTTCGCGCACGCCGTCGAACAGCACCAGGTCGGCGTCGCGAGCGAGGAAGTGGTAGCGGTAGCGTTCGGCCAGGCGCGGGTAGTCGACGGGGTCCAGCGTCGGCACCGCGTAAGACAGCGCATCCTTCAGGCCCAGCCCGATCACGTGGCTGGCGGCGCTGTCATCCGGCACCGGCAGGCCCAGGTCGCGGCTGGCAAGCTGGATGCACTTCGCGATGGTCGGGGTCGAGTCCATCAACGTCCCGTCCCAGTCGAAAACGATCAGGTCAAATTGTTGCCTGGCCATGGAAATCCTTGTGGCGTTTGATGCACTACCCTACTCCGGGGCATGCAGTTCACGCAATTGTTGCAGGAATCCGACGCACTCGTCGGGCAGCGGCGCTTCCACCGCCAGCGGCTCGCCCGTGGCCGGGTGGATAAACACCAGCCGGTGGGCATGCAGGAACATGCGCTTGAGGCCCGGCCTGGCGCCGGAACGCGCCAGTGCCTTGTTCAGCGAGAAGTCACCATATTTTTCGTCGCCGACGATCGGGAAACCCGAGTGGGCCAGGTGGACGCGGATCTGGTGGGTACGGCCGGTCTTCAGCTCGGCCTCCAGCAGGGTGAAGCCCTGGAAGGCCTCGACCCGGTTGAACACGGTGTGCGAGGCCAGCCCGTCGGCCTGCACCCGCACCCGGCGCTCGCCGTCCGGCGTGCTGTACTTATATAGCGGCAGCTTCACGTGCTGGCGCGCGTTCGGGAATTCGCCGGCCACGCAGGCGAAATAGCGCTTGTCCATCGCGCTGCCGCGAATCTGCTCGTGCAGGTGGACCAGCGCCGAGCGCTTCTTGGCCAGCACCAGGATGCCGGAGGTCTCGCGGTCGAGCCGGTGCACCAGCTCCAGGAACTTGGCCTCGGGCCGCGACCGGCGCAATTGCTCGATCACGCCGAAGGCCACGCCCGAGCCGCCGTGCACGGCCACGCCGGCCGGCTTGTTGATCACCAGCAGCTGGGCGTCCTCAAACAGCACCGGGAACTCCCCCGCCGGCACATGCTGGGCATTGTCCGATTGCGCCGAATTCGCCACCCGCATTGGCGGAATGCGCACTACATCACCCGACTGCAGACGATAAGTGGCATCGATCCGCCCCTTATTGACGCGAACTTCCCCCGAACGCAGCACCCGGTAGATATGGCTCTTGGGCACGCCCTTGGCCACCTTCAGCAGGAAGTTGTCAATGCGCTGACCTTCCGAGCCTTCGTCAATCGTGACATACGCCACCTGTGGGCTGGCCGGCGCAGCTTCGGCAGCCTTTTCAATTTGATGGCGTAACTCATTCATTTTCAATATAATTTCCTCGCTGTCCCGGCTTGTGGCCGGCAGCGCAAGACCTGTGTAAGCGATTAATCTTCGAGTTTTCCTGGATTTTTCGCATTCTACACTTGGGGTTGCCGCCAACCCCGCCCGTCTCCCGCAACTTTGCGTTCCGCCAAGCGCCAGACGGGCAAATGGCAGTAAAAAGCAGCACGCACGGTGCCGCCGGCATGCAGGAAGTCGCCCAAAGGAGGCTTCGGCGAGGCAGGCGGTGACGTGGGAACTGAGTGTTCAGGTAAAACAGAATTTAAAGGCGGATGCCACTGCCGGCATCCGCTTCGGTGAGAGAAGTCCTGCCCGCACCGGGAAACGGTGCCGGCCGGCAGGTTAGCCTGCCGCCTGACTGGAAATACCGGCGCCCGGTCGCAGAATTCCAAGAAGTAGTAGGTGCGCCCGCCAGGAGTAGTCAGGCAGCAACGGCAACCATGCCGTGTCCGAAAAATTTGCTCTTTGACGCGTCTAGGCCTTCCGCGGCCGGCCGCGATGCCGCCGGCGCCGGTTGCGCCGGCGTTCAGCATCGCCTCCGGCACGGGAACGCGCCGGATGTCTGCGCAAGAGCAGCCTCCGGTGTTCTCTCCTGCCCCGCGGACGTTACCCCGACGTCATCGCTCTCTTTCACCCGCGCCCAGCCGCTCGCCTATCCCGCGCAGCGGCGCTTTCCGGCAATTCTCGCGCCTCGCTCGCTCCCTCGCGTGCTCCATGGATCGCCGCGGACACCGCCCAGACGGTGCCACCCGCGACACTGGAGTGAGGTATTGCGATGAAACGCATGCTGTTCAACGCGACGCAACAGGAGGAATTGCGCGTCGCCATCGTCGACGGTCAGAAACTGATCGATATCGACATCGAGACTGCCGGGCGCGAACAGCGCAAGGGCAACATCTACAAGGGTGTCATCACCCGCATCGAACCCTCGCTGGAAGCCTGCTTCGTCAACTACGGCGAAGAGCGCCACGGCTTCCTGCCGTTCAAGGAAGTAGCCCGCGCCTTCTTCAAGGAAGGCATCGACGTGCGCAACGCGCGCATCCAGGATGCCCTGCATGAAGGCCAGGAACTGATCGTCCAGGTCGAGAAGGAAGAACGCGGCAACAAGGGCGCGGCCCTGACCACCTTCATCTCGCTGGCCGGCCGCTACCTGGTGCTGATGCCCAACAACCCGCGCGGCGGCGGCGTGTCGCGCCGCATCGAGGGCGAGGACCGCCAGGAACTGCGCGAGACCATGGCGCAGCTGACCGTGCCGGAAGGCATGAGCATCATCGCCCGGACTGCCGGCATCGGCCGCTCGGCCGAGGAACTGCAGTGGGACCTGAACTACCTGCTGCAGCTGTGGAAGGCCATCGACGGCGCCGCCGGCGACAACAAGGCCCCGCTGCTGATCTACCTGGAATCGAGCCTGGTCATCCGCGCCATCCGCGACTACTTCCAGCCGGATATCGGCGAGATCCTGATCGACACCGACGAGATCTACGAACAGGCCCGCGCCTTCATGAGCGTGGTGATGCCTGACAACATGAACCGCGTGAAGAAGTACCGGGACGACGTGCCGCTCTTCTCGCGTTTCCAGATCGAGCACCAGATCGAGTCGGCCTACTCGCGCATGGTGATGCTGCCCTCGGGCGGCGCCATCGTGATCGACCACACCGAGGCGCTGGTCTCCGTGGACGTGAACTCGGCCCGCGCCACCAAGGGCGCCGACATCGAGGAAACCGCGCTGCGCACCAACCTCGAGGCCGCCGACGAGATCGCGCGCCAGCTGCGCCTGCGCGACCTGGGCGGCCTGATCGTGATCGACTTCATCGACATGGAGTCGGGCAAGGCCCAGAAGGACGTGGAAACGCGCCTGAAGGACGCGCTGCGCCACGACCGCGCGCGCGTGCAGATGGGCAAGATCAGCCGCTTCGGCCTGATGGAGCTGTCGCGCCAGCGCCTGCGGCCGTCGCTGTCGGAGGGCTCGCACATCACTTGCCCGCGCTGCAACGGCACCGGCCATATCCGCGATACGGAATCGTCCGCCCTGCAGGTGCTGCGCATCATCCAGGAAGAGGCGATGAAGGAAAACACCGCCGCCATCCACTGCCAGGTGCCGGTGGAAGTGGCCGCCTTCCTGCTGAACGAGAAGCGCCAGGAAATCAACCTGATCGAGCTGCGCTTCAAGGTCAATGTGCTGCTGATCCCCAACAAGCACCTGGAAACGCCGCATTACAAGCTGGAGCGCCTGCGCCACGACGACCCGCGCCTGGAAGAAAGCACCGCCAGCTACCGCATGGCCGAGGCCGCCGCCAAGGAACTGGAAGCCGACACCAGCTACAGCAGCCGCCGCAAGGAAGAAGCCAAGCCGCGCCAGGAAGCCGCGGTCAAGGGCATCACCCCGGAACAACCGGCCCCGGTGTCGGTGCCGCGCCCCGAGCGCGCACCCAAGCCGGAAGCCCCGGTCGCCCCGCCCGTGCCGGCCACCCAGCCGGTGGTCAGCGGCGGTTTTATCGCCTGGCTGAAGGGCCTGTTCGGTGCCCGTCCGGCAACCCCGCCGGTGGTGGAACCGGCCAAGCCGGCGGTTGCCACTGAGGCCCGCAGCGCCGAAGGCCGGCGCGAGCGCGGCCAGCGCGGCGAAGGCCGTGGCCTGCGTGGTGAGCGTGGCGACCGCGCCGAGCGTGGTGAGCGCGCGGAGCGTGGCGAGCGCCAGGGCCGCGGCCAGCGCGGCGACCGTGCCGAGCGCGCGGAACGTGGTGAACGCCAGGGTGCCGAGCGCGGCGAGCAACGCGAGGGCCGTGGCGAACGCCAGGGCCGCCAGCCGCGCCAGCAAGGTGAAGGCCAGGCCACCCCGGCCCTGGCACGCCAGGGCGAGGCGGTGCAAGCCGAGCGCGCCCAGGGCGAGCGCGTCGAGGGCCGTCAGGAAGGCCGCCGCGACCGCAACCAGGAACGCCGCGAGCGCCAGCGTGAACGCCAGCGCGAACGCAGCGAACTGCGCGAAGCCGAAGCCGGTGAAGCACCGCGGCCGGAAGCCGTCGCCGCCGCCCAGGCTCTGGGCGTGCTGCCGCAGGCCGTGACCGAAGAGACGCAAGCCGTCCGCGCCGAGTTGCCGGAAGGTGCCGAAAGCACCGCCGAGACCGCTGAGGGCGAAGAGCGCCGCCGCCGCAACCGCCGTGGCCGCAACCGCTATCGCCGCGAGCGCGACGAGTCGGTGCAAGTTGCCCAGGGCGAAGGCGACGAAGAGGCCGCCGCTGCTGAAGCCGTTGCCCCGGTACGTGCTGAAGCCCCCGTGCCGGCCGAGCCCGCACCGCAAGCTGCCGTGGCCGTGGCCGCTGCGGCCGAGGCCGTCGAAGCGATCCGCATCGCCGTGCCGGAAGATGTGACGCCCGCGCCGGTCGCCGAGGCAGCCCCGGTGACCGCGCCGGTTGCCGAGCCCGCGCCCCAGCAAGCTGCGCCGGTAGCCGTTGCCGTCACGGAAGCCATTGCCGCCGAAGCGATCGTCGAGACCACCGCAAGCGTGGCCGTCGAAGCGGCTCCGGTGGTGGCGGCACCTGCCGCTGCACCGGTCGCCGCCCCTGTCGCCGAAGCCGCACCGGCCGAAGTGTTCGCCCCGGCAGCCCCGGTCGTTGCTGCAGCGCCGGCCACCCCGGCAGCGCTGGAAAACCTGGAATCGATGCTGGCCACCGCCGGCCTTCAATGGGTCCATACCGACAGCGACAAGCTGCGTTCGGCCCAGGAAGCCGCCGCCCGCATTGCGCCCGCTCCGCGCGTGCAGCGCGAGCGCAAGGCGCTGCCGCCACTGCCCCACGGTCCGATGATCCTGGTGGAAACCGGTGGCCGCGAAGTGGAGATGGCATCGCAGCAGTAAGCGTTGCCGCTGCACCGCAGCCAAAGCAAGAAGGGGACGGCCACGCCGTCTCCTTTTTTCATGGGCAGCCGGCCGGATGAATCCCCGCCATCTCCGGGGGATGCGGGTGCCCCACCCCCGCCTCGGCTAGAATGGCAGCAGAAGGCATCCGGCCCTCGAGCGCCCCTGATTTGGCCACGCCGCCAGGCCGCTCCCCGGACGCCGTGCCCACCCACAGGCCATGACCGAATCCGTCATTCCGATTTTCGACCTGCGCGACCATCGCTACCGCTCGATGACGCCCAGCATTCCCGGCAAGCTGGCTGCCCCCACCGGCCTGGTGGCCGACACCCGCGGCCGGCCGCTGCATGACCTGCGCATCTCGGTGACGGACCGCTGCAACTTCCGCTGCGTCTACTGCATGCCGAAGGAAGTCTTCGACAAGGACTACACCTTCCTGCCGCACTCCGAGCTGCTGAGCTTCGAGGAGATCGAGCGCACCGCGCGCCTGTTCGTCGCCCACGGCGTCGAGAAAATCCGCCTGACCGGCGGCGAGCCGCTGCTGCGCAAGAATATCGAGCACCTGGTGGAGATGCTGGCGAAGATCGAGACGGTCTCGGGCAAGCCGCTGGACCTGACGCTCACCACCAACGCCTCGCTGCTGGCGCGCAAGGCGCGCGCGCTGCGCGACGCGGGGCTGACGCGGGTCAGCGTCAGCCTGGACGCGATCGACGACGCCACCTTCCGCCGCATGAACGACGTGGACTTCGCCGTCGCCGACGTGCTGCACGGCATCGAGACCGCGCAGGCCGTGGGGCTGGCGCCGATCAAGGTCAACATGGTGGTCAAGCGCGGCACCAATGACCAGGAAATCGTGCCGATGGCGCGCCACTTCCGCAATAGCGGCATCATCCTGCGCTTTATCGAGTTCATGGACGTGGGCGCCAGCAACCACTGGCAGATGGATGAAGTGCTGCCGTCCGCCGAGGTGGTGAAGCGCATCGATGCGGAATTCCCGCTCGAACCGGTGCAGGCCAACTACTCCGGCGAAACCGCCGAGCGCTGGCGCTACCGCGACGGCAGCGGCGAGGTCGGCGTGATCTCCAGCGTCACCCACGCCTTCTGCGGCGACTGCAGCCGCATCCGGCTGTCCACCGAAGGCCGGCTCTACCTGTGCCTGTTCGCCACCGAGGGCTTCGACCTGCGCGCGCTGCTGCGCGGCGGCTACAGCGACCTGGAAATCTCCAATGCGATTGCGCAGGTGTGGCAGGGCCGCACCGACAATTATTCCGAGCAGCGCAGCGACCCGACGGTGCGCGCCAGGCGTGCCGAGCGCAAGATCGAGATGTCCTATATCGGCGGCTGACCCCGCCGCACACAAAATCCATGATTGCACGCGACGACATCACCGGCCTGATCCTCGCAGGCGGCAGGGGCAGCCGCATGGGCGGCACCGACAAGGGCCTGCAGCCGCTGCACGGCACGCCGATGGCCATGCACACGATGATGCGGCTTACCCCCCAGGTGGGCGGGCTGATGATCAATGCCAACCGCAACCTGGCCGCCTATGAGTCGTTCGGCGTACCGGTCTACACCGATACCGTGCCCGACTTCGCCGGTCCGCTGGCGGGGATGCTGGCCGGCCTGGAGCAATGCGCCACGCCGTGGATGGTGACCGCCCCTTGCGATTCGCCGTTCCTGCCGACCGACCTGGTGGCGCGCCTGGCGCAGGCGATCGAGGCCGAAGGCGCGGACCTGGCGATCCCCGTCACGCTGGACGAAGACGGCCGGCGCCAGACCCAACCTGTGTTCTGCCTGATGCCGGTCAGTGCGCTCGACAGCCTGGTGGCTTATCTTTCCGGCGGCGGCCGCAAGATCGAGACCTGGGCCGCCTCGCACCGCCTGGCCGAAGTGCTGTTCGACGACGCCGCGGCCTTTGCCAATATCAACACCCTGGACGAACTGCGCACGCACGAAACGCGCTGAGCCACCATGCCCACCCTGCAATCCGTCATCTCCTGCCTTTCCGACTACGACCCCACCGCCCTGCCGGTGGACCAGGCCAACCGCATCATCGGCGAGGTAGTCGAGCCGGTGCGCGGCGTCGAGCAGTTGCCGATCCGCAGCGCCCTGGACCGCGTGCTGGCCGAGGACATCGTCTCGCCCATCGACGTGCCGGCGCATGACAACTCGGCGATGGACGGCTATGCCTTCCAGGGTGCCGCGCTGGCAGCCGCGCAGACCGCCACGGTCGAGCTGGAAGTCATCGGCAGCGCCTTCGCCGGCGGCGCCCGCGCGCTGGCGCCCACGGCGGCGCAGGCGGTGCGCATCATGACCGGCGCGGTGATGCCGGCCGGCTGCGACACCGTGGTGCCGCAGGAGTTCGTGGAAGCCGTGGACGACGGCGCGCGCATCCGCTTTGCCGCCGACTGCGTGCGCACCGGCGACAACCGGCGCCTGCGCGGCGAAGATCTGGCGCGCGGCCAGGCCGCGCTGCAGGCCGGACGCATCCTCCAGCCGGCCGACCTGGGCCTGCTGGCTTCGCTGGGCGTGGCCGAGGTGCGCGTGCGCCGGCGCCTGCGCGTGGCGTTCTTCTCCACCGGAGACGAGCTGCGCTCGATCGGCGAGCCGCTCGATCCCGGCTGCGTCTACGACTCCAACCGCTACACGCTGTACGGCATGCTGCGCCGGATGAACGTCGACCTGCTCGACATGGGCGTGGTGCGCGACGACCCCGAGGCGCTCGAAGCCGCCTTCCGCACCGCCTGCGAGACCGCCGACGCGGTCATCACCTCCGGCGGCGTCTCGGTCGGCGAGGCCGACTACACCAAGCAGATCATGGCGCGCCTGGGCGATGTCACGTTCTGGAAGATCGCGATGCGCCCGGGCCGGCCGATGGCCTTCGGCCGCATCAATTCCAACGGCCGCGACGCGCTCCTGTTCGGCCTGCCGGGCAACCCGGTGGCGGTGATGGTCACCTTCTACCACTTCGTGCGCGCCGCGCTGCAGCGGCTGATGGGCGCCAGCGTGGCACCGCTGCCGCTGCTGCGCGTGCGCAGCGCGCAAGCCATCCGCAAGAAGCCCGGCCGCACCGAGTACCAGCGCGGCATCCTGGCGCGCGCCGGCGACGGCCAGTGGGAAGTGCGCATCACCGGCCAGCAGGGCTCGGGCGTGCTGCGCTCGATGAGCGAGGCCAACTGCTTTATCGTGCTCGGTCATGAACAGGACTCGGTCAAGGCCGGCGATGCGGTCGAGGTGATGCTGTTCGACGGACTGGTCTAGCCGGACCGGCAGGCGCTACACGCAAGCGCTTGCCACACGCCGGAGCAATGTGTCGTTTTTGTGCCGCACATTTGCGGCCATAGCACAGCCGGCACGGGGCTTTCGCCTGCCCCCGCCGCCGGCGGGCTATGCTTGGCATCGGCCAATCGCTACACTTGGCGCACGATTCAGAACCATTCGAGTATCCCCCGTCATGAATCAGGAGATCGCCTACCTCCACCCCGTCAAGACCGCCCGCGCGCTGGTGCTGGTCTACTTGTGCTTCTCGCTGCCGATCGTGTCGCTGGGCCTGTTTGTCACCTTCGTCCGCTACGGTGACCTGCCCGCCATCACGGTCTTCAGCGCAATCATCCTGAATGCGCTGATCGGCTTTGGCCTGCTGTGGCTGGCCTGCAAGGCCTACAACTGGGTGGCCGCCCGCTTCGGCGGCATTGAAGTCCACGTGCGCGAACTGGCGCCCGAAGACGAGCGCTGAGCAGCGCGCCGGCGCCCAGGCCGGCAGCAATCCGCAAGCCCCGCGGGGGCTTGCCCTGACCCTTCCCTGCCGCGCGTTCAGCCGCCGTTGTCTTCGGCGGCCTCCGGCGCGTCCGCCGCTGCTGCCGCATTGAGGCCAAGCACCTGCTGCGCGGCCTCGCCCGGCAGCGCTTCCACCGTGCGCAGCTTGCGCGCCATCTGGCGCGTGCGCACTTCGGCCTGCTCGATATTGCGCGCGGCGCGCTCCAGCGTATCGCGGGTCTTGGCCAGCACGTCGCCGAACTTGCCGAACTCGGTCTTGACCGCGCCCAGCACCTCCCACACCTCGCTTGAGCGCTTTTCCAGCGCCAGCGTGCGGAAACCCATCTGCAGGCTGTTCAGCAACGCGGTCAGCGTGGTCGGCCCGGCCACGGTCACACGGTAGTCGCGCTGCATCAGGTCGGTCAGGCCCGGGCGCCGCAGCACCTCGGCGTACAACCCCTCGGTCGGCAGGAACAGGATGGCGAAATCCGTGGTCTGGGGCGGCGACAGGTATTTCTCGGCGATGGTCTGGGCCTCGCGCCGCAGCGCCACTTCCAGTTCGCGGCCAAAAGCGAGCACGCCATCCGGGTCGCCCCGCTCCTGCGCGTCCACCAGGCGCTCGTACTGTTCCTTGGGAAACTTGGCGTCGACCGGCAGCCAGACCGGCGCATTGTCGCCACCCGCGGCCTTGCCCGGCAGCCGGATCGCGAACTCCACCCGCGCGCCCGAGTTGCGCACGGTCTCGACATTCTTGCCGTACTGCTCCGGCGTCAGCATCTGCTCCAGCAGCATTTCCAGCTGGACTTCGCCCCAGGTGCCGCGCGACTTCACATTGGTCAGCACCTTTTTCAGGTCGCCCACGCCCTGCGCCAGCACCTGCATCTCGCCCAGCCCGCGGTGCACCTGCTCGAGCCGCTCCGACACCAGCCGGAAGGACTCGCCCAGGCGCTGCTCCAGCGTGGCATGCAGCTTCTCGTCGACAGTGCGGCGCATTTCCTCCAGCTTGGCGGCGTTGTTGGCCTCGATGTCCTGCAGCTTCTTCTCCAGCGTGGCGCGCACTTCGGCCAGGCGCCGCTCGTTGGCTTCGGACATCTGCGCCAGCTGCTGCTGCAGCCCGTCGCCGAAGCGGCGCAGCGTGCCGGCCTGCTCGTCGCGCGCCTGCTGGCCCTGCAGCATCAGGTGCTGGCGCACCTGCTCGAGCTGCCGGGTGTTGGTCTCGGTCAGCTTGGCCAGTTGCTGCGCGAAGGTGTCGATCTGGTTGTTCTGCAGCGTGGCGATGCCCGTCAGCTGCGACGACAGCGCCTGCTGGAAGCGCAGCATCTGCTGGGCCGACTCGTCGCGGCTGCCGCGCGCGGCGTCGGCCACGTCGGTGCGCAACTCCCGCTCCAGCCGCTCCATGCCGCGCGCGCTTTCCGCGCGCATGTCGGCCAGTTGCCGGCCAAGCTCGGCCCCCGGCGAGGCAGCCTGCTGGCGCAGCAGGACGATGACCAGCAGGACGACCGCGAGCAGCGCCACGGCCAGCGTCAGGAACGGAATCAGGGTCATGCAGCAGGAAACAGGTAAATGGCAGGCTTAGCGGCGCCGCGACATGACGTCGGGGTTGATCACGGTGGGTGGATGGCCGGCCTGCGGGCCCTGGTCGAGCGCGGCGATCAGGTTGTCGGCGGCCAGCATCGCCATCGCACGGCGGGTCTTCTCGGAGGCGCTGGCGATATGCGGCGTGAGCACGACGTTGGGCACCGTCAGCAGGTCCGGATTGACGCTGGGCTCGCCCTCGAACACATCCAGGCCGGCGCCGAAGATGCGCTTGTCGCGCAGCGCCTGCGCCAGCGCGGCATCGTCGACGATGCCGCCGCGCGCCAGGTTCACCAGCGTCGCGGTCGGCTTCATCAGCGCCAGCTCGGCCGCGCCGATGGCGTGGTGGCTCTGCGGGCCATAGGGCAGCACCAGCAGCAGGTGGTCGGACTGGCGCAGCAGGTCTTCCTTGCTGACATAGCGCGCGCTCAGCGCGCGCTCGGTGTCCGCCGGCAGCTGGCTGCGGTTGTGGTACAGCACGCTCATGCCAAACCCGCTCGCGCGGCGCGCCAGCGCCTGCCCGATGCGGCCCATGCCGAGGATGCCGAGCGTGCTGCCGTACAGGTCCATGCCTACCAGCATGTCATAGCTCCAGCGCTGCCACTTGCCGGCACGCAGGTAGTGCTCGGCCTCGGTCACGCGGCGCGCGGTGGCCATCAGCAGGGCCCAGCCGAAGTCGGCGGTGGTCTCGGTCAGCACGTCCGGCGTATTGGTGGCGACGATGCCGGCGGCCGTCAGCGCCGGCACGTCCAGGTTGTTGTAGCCGACCGCCATGTTGCACACCGCGCGCAGCGCCGGCAGCCCGGCGACCACGTCGCCGTCGATGCGGTCGGCGGCGTTGGCCAGCACGCCGGCCTTGCCCGCCAGGCGCGCCTTCAGTGCGGCGGCATCCAGCACCGCGTCCTGCTGGTTGTCGTCGACATCGAAGTACTGCGCCAGGTGCGCGATGACTTCGGGATAGATGGCGCGGGTGACAAGAACAGACGGCTTCATGGCATCAAACGTGGAAGAAGAGGAAGGTCATGATGACAAACAGCGGCACCAGGAAGGTGCCCGAGTACAGCATGTAGCCGAAGAAGCTCGGCATGCGCACGCCGCGGTTCTCGGCAATGGCCTTGACCATCAGGTTGGGGGCATTGCCGATATAGGTATTGGCGCCCATGAACACGGCCCCGGCCGAGATCGCGGCCAGCGTCGAGGCATCGCGCGTCATCAGCGTGGCCGCGTCGCCACCGGCGGTGTTGAAGAACACCAGGTAGGTCGGCGCGTTGTCCAGGAACGAGGACAGCAGGCCGGTGGCCCAGAAGTACATGCCGTCGACCGGCTGGCCGTTGCTGTCGCTGACCGCGCGGATCACCCCGGAGAAAGCGCCGTCGGTGCCGGCCTTGAGCATGGCAATGACCGGGATGATGGTGAGGAAGATGCCGGCAAAGAGCTTGCCGACTTCCAGGATCGGCTCCCAGTTGAATTCATTGCCGGCACGCGCCGCCTGCGGCGTCACCAGCAGCGACACCACCGCCACCACCACCAGCAGCGCATCGCGCACCGCGGCCTGCAGCGGCACCTCGGTGCCCAGGACGTCGAATGCGATGCCCGGCTGCCACAGCCCGCTCATCAGCACCAGGCCGATCACGGCCAGCAGCAGCACGAAGTTGAACTTGCCCTCGATGGCGATGCCGCCCGAGTCCGGCGTGGGGTCGCTGCGCGGTGGCAGCTCCTCTTCCTTGTTCTGGTAGTAGTGACGGTCGACCAGGTAGAACAGCACCAGCAGCACCACGCAGATAAAGACCGTCTCCGGGAAGATGTTGCGCATGGTCCAGAAGAAGTCCACGCCTTTCAGGAAGCCCAGGAACAGCGGCGGATCGCCCAGCGGCGTCAGCGAGCCACCGGCATTGGCCACCAGGAAGATAAAGAACACCACCACGTGCGCCACGTGGCGGCGGTTGTCATTGGCGCGCAGCAGCGGCCGGATCAGCAGCATGGCCGCGCCGGTGGTGCCCATGAAGCTGGCCAGCAGCGTGCCCAGCGCCAGGATGCCGGTATTGAGCCCGGGCGTGCCGTGCAGGTTGCCGCGCACGCAGATGCCGCCGGCCACGATATACAGCGAGGCGATCAGAACGATGAACGGGATGTACTCGGCCAGCAGCGCGTGCCCCGCGCTGGCCGCGGCCGCATGCGTGCCGAACGCTGCCGCGAACGGCAGCAGGAACAGCAGCCCCCAGCCCGCGGCGATCTTGCCGTAGTGGTGGTGCCAGAACTTGGGCGCAACCAGCGGCCACACCGCGATCGACAGCAGGATGCCGGCGAACGGCAGCCCCCACAGCGGGGACAGCGACGCCCCGTCAAGGTCCGCGGCATGGCCGGCGGCGGGAAATGCGGCCAGCACGGCCAGCAGCGGCAACAGCACGGAGGCACGTCGCATCAGGCAGGATCTCCTCGGGAATGCAGCATTCATTGGCGCACCGCCGGCACGAAGCCGCGGCACGCAGGCAAGCCTGCAAGTGTAATTCAAGCACCTCTTGCCCCGGGGCTTCCGGCATGGGTGGTGCATCGCATTCCGTGCGGCAAAAGCCGCGGGTTCAGGCCTCGTCGACCAGGATCACATGCACGCGGTACGGGCCATGGGCGCCGAGCACGATGGTCTGCTCGATATCGCCCGTGCGCGAAGGCCCGCTGATGATATTGGTGGCGCGCGGCAGTTCGCCGCGCTCGCTGCGCACCAGCGCAAAGGCGTCTTCCAGGCCGGCGACGATGCGCGAGCGCGGCACTACCGCCACGTGGGTCTCGGGCAGCAGCGCGGCCGAGGCAAAGGTGGCCGGGCCCGACAGCAGCATCAGCGAGCCGGTCTCGGCAATCGCGCAGAAGCAGCCAGTGATGCCGACCAGGTCGCCATGATCGTGGTCGGCCTCGACCTCGCGCACCGGCGGGCGGCATTCCACCGCCAGCCCCGCGGCCTGCCACGGCAGCGGGCCCAGCGCGTCCCACGCCACGGCACGGTGGACCAGGTTCAGGTTGTCCAGAAAGCGCACGGTGGCGGCGGGCACCTCGTCCATCCTCGCCACGCGGTCGACGGTCGAGGCCATGCGCTGGGCCTGCGCCAGGAAGGCCTCGGCCAGGTCGACGGCCACCGCCGGGCGCGGGCCCTGCGGGTGACGCGCCAGGTAGTCGGCCACGGCCTCGCGCTCGCCCGCGCTCGGCCGGGTCGGCCTGCCCTGGGCAGCACGGATGCGGGCAAAGATGCGGTCGCGGGCGTCGTTGGTTTCCATAAGGCCTGGCTGGAGAAGCGCAAAGCGCGGCGAACGCGCGATGCGCCGATTATAGTGGCGCCCGCCGCATGCAGAGCATGCGATGGCCGGCGCAAGGTGTTGAATTTTGCTACGCCGCGGGCTGAACCGAGTACACCTGGCGCAGGTAGGACAGGTAGCCGGGATCGTCGCACATGGTCTTTTCCGGCGTGTCCGACAGCTTGGCCACCGGCTGCCCGTTGCAGCGCACCATCTTGATCACGATCTGCAGCGGGGTATAGCCGAGGTCGTTGGTCAGGTTGGTGCCGACGCCAAAGGCGAGCCGGCAGCGGCCATGGAAGCGCTCGTACAGTTCGATCACGCGCGGGATGTCGAGGCTGTCGCTGAAGATCAGCGTCTTGGTGCGCGGGTCGACGCGGTTGGCGGCATAGTGGGCGACCATGCGCTCGCCCCACAGCATCGGGTCGCCGGAATCATGGCGCACGCCATCGAAGAGCTTGCAGAAATACAGGTCGAAGTCGCGCAGGAAGGCATCGAAGCCGTAGGTATCCGACAGCGCGATGCCCAGGTCACCGCGGTACTCGCGCGCCCAGCGCTCCAGTGCGTACACCTGCGAATCGCGCAGCCGCGGGCCCAGCGCCTGGCAGGCCTGCAGGTATTCATGCGCCATCGTGCCCAGCGGCACCATATTGTGCAGACGGGCAAAGTGGACGTTGCTGGTGCCGGCCAGCTGCGGCCCGAGCAGGCGCCGCATGGTCAGCAGCACCTCTTCCTGCCATTCGCGCGAAAAGCGCCGGCGCGTGCCGTAGTCGGCGATCACGCAATCGGCCAGCTCGGGTGTCTTCAGCAAGGCCAGCTTCTGGTCCAGCCGGCGGCGGCCTTCGGCCAGGTCGGGCCTGGGCTGGGTGCGGCGGAAATAGACCTCGTTGACGATCGCCAGGACCGGCACTTCGAACAGGATGGTATGCAGCCACGGGCCGATGATCGAGATCTCGATCTCGCCATTGCCCTGCGGGGACGGCCGCACCGAGACATATTTCTCGTTCAGGTGGAACAGGCCGAGGAAGTCGACGAAATCGCTCTTGATAAAGCGCAGCCCGCGCAGGTAGGCGAGCTCGTCGTCGGTGAAGCGCAACTGGCACAGGTGTGCCACCTCGGCGCGGATCTCATCGATATAGGGCGTCAGGTCGACGCCCGCGTTGCGGCACTTGAAGCGGTATTCCACTTGCGCCTGCGGGAACTGATGCAGCACCACCTGCATCATCGTGAATTTGTACAGGTCGGTGTCGAGCAGGGACGGGATGATCATAGCGGGCCAGACGGCGATGCCGGGTCAGTACGTCATGCTAACCGAAGTCTGGCCGCACCCGGCCACTCTTGCCGCTCAACCACCATCGAGGAAGGGCTGTGGCTGCCGCGGCGCCTCCCTGCCCCGGGCCTTGCCCTGCAGGCACCACAACTGGCGGCCGTCGGTAGCGGGGCACGACACCAGCGTGGCGGCGGCGCGCGGCACCCGCTGCGGCAGCGGCTCGGCAAAGGCGCCGTCGCCGGCCATGATGCGCTCGGTGTAGACCTGGGTCCCGGCGCGCTCGAAGCGCAACACCTGGACCCGGTCGCCCGGCTGCGGCTGCAACTGCGGCCCGCACGGCATCAGGCCGGCCCGGCCGCAATGGGCGATGGCGTCGCCCGCGGGCGAATCGGTCACGCTGAAGTGGTCCCACTCGAACGCGGTCAGCGCCGGCAGCGCGACCGGCGCATCGGTGCGCGCGCGCCACGCCACCAGGCGCGATACCACGCTGTCGGCCATGCCCGGCGACTGGGCCAGGGTCTGGGCGGCAACCGACCCGATCGGCGCCAGAAATGCCGTCAGCAGCACAACAATGGGTGCGAAGATCCGGCGCATCGCGGCATCGTGCCGCAGGCTGGCAAGGCAAGGCTGGCGTGGCATACGGGTCTCCCGGCACGGATGCAAGTGACTGTTGGCGGCCTCATCATGCCCGCTGGCGGGCCGACATGCCAGCAGGCCGCCATGCGTTAAATCAAAAGTACATAAAGAAATAAGAAAACTATCTGATCCGGCTATATAGACCCGCTATTCTTGCCAGAAGCCTCGGCTACAATATCGCTTTCCGAAAGGCCTCGGCCGGCGCTCGCCCAGCCCATGCTGCCATGCGGCACCATGCGGTGGATGCGGCGTCCGCCGGCAAGAAGCGGCCCCACAGTTTCCCATTAAAAGCCGACCTGTTTTCCTGGAACCGAAATGACTCACGTTGTCACCGAATCCTGCATCCGTTGCCGCTACACAGACTGCGTTGACGTGTGTCCGGTCGATTGTTTCCGCGAAGGCCCCAACTTCCTGGCTATCGACCCGGATGAGTGCATCGACTGCGCCGTGTGCGTGGCCGAATGCCCGGTGAACGCCATTTACGCCGAGGAAGACGTGCCGGGCGACCAGCAGCAGTTCATCAACCTGAACGCCGAGCTGGCCCGCAACTGGCCCTCCATCACCAAGACCAAGGCCCCGCTGGCCGAGGCCGAGGAATGGAAGGACGCCACTGACAAGCTGCAGTACCTGCAGCGCTGACAGAACAAGAAAGCCGTCCCCACGCGCTTTCCGCAACACCGGGCACAAGCGGCCCATGCAAACGTATCAGGACGAATATGGACTTGAGCATTCCAAATCCCGTCGCCGACACGACCAAGCAGGTCGACGGCGGCAGCCCTGCAGGCGGCCAGCCGCAGGAGATCGATGCGCTGATCGTCGGTGCCGGCCCGGTGGGCCTGTTCCAGGTCTTTGAACTGGGCCTGCTCGAAATCAAGGCACATGTCATCGATTCCCTGAAGGTGGTCGGCGGCCAGTGCGTGGAGCTCTATCCGGACAAGCCCATCTACGACATCCCGGCGGTGCCCATCTGCACCGGCCAGGAACTGACCGACAACCTGCTCAAGCAGATCGAGCCGTTCGAGCCCACCTTCCACCTGGGTCAGGAAGTCGCCGTCGTGGAGCGCCGCGAGGACGGCCGCTTCTTCGTCGAGACCTCGCTCGGAACCCGCTTCATCACCAAGACCATCTTTATCGCCGCCGGCGTGGGTTCGTTCCAGCCGCGCACGCTGAAGGTCGAGGGCATCGACAAGTTCGACGGCAAGCAGCTGTTCTACCGCGTCAAGGACCCGAGCCGCTTCCATGGCCGCAACCTGGTGATCATCGGCGGCGGTGACTCGGCGCTGGACTGGACGCTGGACCTGGTCGGCAAGGCCGAGTCGGTGGTGATGATCCACCGCCGCGACGGCTTCCGCGCCGCGCCGGCCTCGGTCGCCAAGATGAAGGAACTGTGCGAGCAAATGGAAATGCAGTTCCTGGTCGGCCAGGTCGGCGGCTATGAAGAGAAGGACGGCGTGCTCACCGAGATCAAGGTGACCGGCGCCGACGGCGTGACCCGCCGCCTGCCGGTGGATGACCTGCTGGTGTTCTTCGGCCTGTCGCCCAAGCTCGGCCCGATCGCCGAGTGGGGCCTGGACCTGGAGCGCAAGCAGATCAAGGTGGACACCGAGAAGTTCGAGACCAATATCCCGGGCATCTTCGCGGTGGGCGACATCAATACCTACCCCGGCAAGAAGAAGCTGATCCTGTCGGGCTTCCACGAGGCCGCGCTGGCCGCGTTCGGTGCCGCGCCGTATATCTTCCCCGAGAAGAAAATCCACATGCAGTACACCACCACCTCGCCGAAGCTGCACAAGATCCTCGGCGTGGATTCGCCGGTGTTCGACTGAGCCGGGCGAGTGCCGCAGAAAAAAACCGCCGCGAGGCGGTTTTTTTCTGGCACAAACCAAAAACCATAGCTATAATGCGGCCTCGCTGTTCGACACGACGGCACGAAGCCAGCAGAGATGCCCTTCGCACCGTACGGCAGGCAGCAAGCCGGAAGCTTTCAGACACCTTCTGACAAGAACAAAATGTCGAAAAGGTGTTGACGAAGAAAAGAGAAACTGGCTATAATTTCTCTCTCAGCTGTTCCCCGATAGCTCAGTCGGTAGAGCGACGGACTGTTAATCCGCAGGTCCCTGGTTCGAGCCCAGGTCGGGGAGCCAACCGATACGGAAGCCCGGTGCAAACGCACCGGGCTTTTTCGTTTTGGGCTTCGGTTCGCGCAACGCGCTTCGATCTTGTCCGGCCTCGACAGCCGTCACGACAGCCTGCGGGCCGCCGCAACGCCTGCCCTCTCCCACTTATCCCTGCAGCGAACCGCCAGCGGCCTTCAGCGCCACGACAATGGCGTCGGCATTGGCCTCGATCCGATGCAGCGGCCCCGCCACGGACATGCCATAGGTCACGCCCCCGATGGCCACCGGGAAGGCGATCGCGCCGAGATCAGGAAACGACTCGCCAAAGTTCGGATACCAGCCTTGCGCCTGCCATTGCTGCATGGCGGCTTCGAAAACGCGCAGCGAGTCCACCGTGCGCCCCGTGCGCGAGGCAAACGACACGCCGGCCAGCAGTTCGGCGCGGCTGTCCGCCGGCATCGTGCCAAGGATGGCGCGGCCGATCGAGTTCACGTGCGCATCGCGCAGCTCGCCCGGCGCGGCGATATAGCGCACCGGATTGCCGGACTCCCGCACCTCCAGGTACAGCACGCGGCCGTCATCCTGAAGCTTGCCGAAGATCACGGTTTCGCCGGTGGTGTCGCGCAGCGATTCCAGCACCGGCTGCACGCGTTCGAGCAGCGGGTCGTTGCGGGCGATGCGCTGGGCAATGTCGAGCAGCCGGCGCGTCGGGTAGTAGCCCTGGCGGCGGCCGGTCTCGTACAGGTAGCCGAGCGAGGCCAGTGTGCGGATCAGCCCCAGGCAGCTCGACATCGGCGCGCCCAGCAGCCTGGCCAGCTCGGTCAGCGTCAGCGAGCGCCCTTCGCGCGCATAGATCTCCATGATCTCAATCACGCGCAGCGCGGTCTTGACGCTGGCGTGACCCGATTTTTCTGCCGGTTCCTGTTCTGCCATCGTTGGCTTCCTCGACTTCAATATCTGTTGGCCGGGATTGTACGCGGCGGAGTCGGCCGGCAAGGGTGTCAGCCGCCCTCCGCGCCGCCTGGCCCGGGCAACGCCTGCGGCCAGCTGCGGATATTGCCGGGCGTGCGCGAGAAGCGCGTCGGGATGCCCACGCCACGCAGCCGGCCTTCGCTGGGATGGTCGTATTCGAACATCATGCCGGTGGCGCGCAGGTGCGGGTCGTCGGCCAGGCTCTCGAAATGCGGCACTTCGCTGTGCGGGATATCGGCATCACGCAGCAGGTCGAGCCATTCCGCAGTGCTGCGCTGCGCGACGATCTCGGCCAGTGTGGCGTAGAGCGCGTCGATATTGGCGCTGCGCGCGGCCGGGGTGGCATAGCGCCGATCCTGCGCCAGCTCCGCATGGCCTGACACATCGAAAAAACGCAGCCATTGGGCGCTTGTATAGGGCAGCAGCGCAATATGGCCGTCGCGCGTGCGATAGGGCTTGCGGTGCGCCGACATCACGCGCGGATAGCCGGCCTGCCCGAGCGGCGGGATGAAGGTCTGCCCGGCCAATTGCTCGGTGGCCAGGAAGGACACCAGCGTCTCGAACATCGGCACCTCGATGGCCTGGCCCTGGCCGGAACGCTCGCGCTCGTACAGCGCCATCGGGATCGCGTAGGCCACGGTCAGCCCGGCCACCTTGTCGGCCAGGATGGTGTTGACGTACTGCGGGCCTTCGTTCGAGTTCGCACCCTGGAACTGCGCCATGCCGCTGCGCGCCTGGATGATGTCGTCGAAGGCCGGCGCGCCCGCGTAGGGACCCTCTTCCGAATAGCCATAAGCGCCGCAGTAGATCAGCCGCGGATGGTCCGCGCGCAGCGACGCATAGTCCAGCCCAAGCTTGCGCAGCGACTGCGGCCGCACGTTGGAGACAAAGACATCGGCCGTGGCGATCAGGGCTTTCAGCGCGGCGAGGTCATCGGGCTGCTTCACGTCCAGCACCACGAACTGCTTGTTGCGGTTCAGGTTCAGGAAGCTGGCGCCCATGGCCGCGTGCCGCGCCGGCTCGGCGTGGCGGAACACATCGCCGGCGGGCGGCTCGACCTTGATGACTTCAGCCCCCATGTCGCCGAGGATCTGGGTGGCATACGGCCCCATCGCGACCGCGGTCATGTCGATCACGCGGATGCCGGCCAGCGGCCCGGTGGCCGCGCTCGCCTGCGCTTGCTCGTCTGGCATCGTCGCTCCCTCTCAGTACGACTTGGGCAAACCCAGCACGCGCTCGGCGATAAAGCACATGATCAGCTGCGGGCTGACCGGCGCGATGCGCGGGATATAGGACTCGCGCAGCAGCCGCTCGACGCGGTACTCGCGCGAGTAGCCCATGCCGCCCAGCGTCAGGATCGCGGTCTGGCACGCGTTATGGCCGGCCTCGGCGGCGAGGTACTTTGCCGTGTTGGCCTCGGCGCCGCAGGACTGCCCGGCGTCATAGCGCGCGGCGGCCTTGAGCATCATCAGGTTGGCCGACTCCAGCTGCATCCAGGCCTGCGCCAGCGGATGCTGCACGCCCTGGTTCATGCCGATGGGGCGGCCGAACACCACGCGCTCCTTGGCGTACTGCGTGGCAATGGCCAGCGCCGCGCGGCCCAGGCCGATGGCCTCCGCCGCGATCAGGATGCGCTCCGGGTTAAGTCCGTGCAGGATGTACTCAAAGCCCCTGCCCTCTTCGCCGATGCGGTCTTCCTCCGGGATGAACAGGTCGTCGATAAACAGCATGTTGGTATCGACGGCGGCGCGGCCCATCTTGTCGATCTCGCGGATCTCGATCTTGCTGCGGTCGACTTTGGTGTAGAACAGCGACAGCCCTTCGGTCGACTTCTTCACCGACTCCAGCGGCGTGGTGCGCGCCAGCAGCAGCATGCGGTCGGCCACCTGCGCTGTCGAGATCCAGATCTTGCGCCCGCTCACCGAATAGCCGCCCGGCACCTTGCGCGCAAAGGTCTTGAGCTTGGTGGTGTCCAGGCCCGCGTCGGGCTCGGTCACGCCGAAGCAGGCCTTCTCCTGGCCGGCGATCAGCGGCGGCAGAAAGCGGCCCTTCTGTTCGTCGGTGCCGAACACCACCACCGGGTTCAGGCCGAACACATTCATATGCACTGCCGAGGCGCCGGTCATGCCAGCGCCCGACTGCGAGATGGTCTGCATCACCAGCGCCGCTTCCAGGATGCCCAGGCCCGCGCCACCGAAGGCCTCGGGCATCGCCACGCCCAGCCAGCCGCCTTCGCACAGCGTCTTGTAGAACTCGTGCGGATAGGTGCCGGACTTGTCCAGGCGATCCCAGTACTCCATGTCGAACTGCGTGCAGACCTGCTGCACGGCCTCGACGATGGATGCCTGTTCTTCGGAGAGGTCGAAATTCATAGCGTTACCTGCCTGATGTCGTTGTCTTGTTGGTTGTCTGATGGTTGCCCGAAGAGCGCCTATTCCGGCTGGATGCCAGCGTCTTTCACCAGCCGCGACCACTTCTGCAGCTCGGCCACGACAAACTGGCTGAGCTCGGCCGGCGTGCTGCCGAACGGCTCGAAGCCCAGCGCGTGGAACCGCGGCGCATGCTGCTTGCTGGTGGCGATGGCAACCAGTTCACGATTGAGCCGCTGCACCACCGGCGCCGGCACCCCGGCCGGCGCGAACACGCCGTTCCATGAGGTCACGTCGAAACCCTTCAGCTCCGGCACGCTCGCCAGCGGCGGCAGGTCGGGCAGCAGCTCGCTGCGCTGCGCGGTGGTCACCGCCAGCGCGCGCAGCTTGCCGGCGCGCACGTTGGCGATGCCTGCGGCAAAGTCGACGAACATCGCCTGCACCTGGCCACCCATCACATCGGTCATCGCCGGCGGCGTGCTCTTGTATGGCACGTGCAGCATGTTCAGCCCGGCCATCTTCGACAGCGTGGCGCCCGAGACGATGCCGGTGCTGTTGCCGCTGGCATAGCTCAGGCCCGGATGCGCCCTGGCATAGTCGATGAACTCGCGCAGCGTCTTCACCGGCAGCGCCGGGTTGACCACCAGCATGAACGGCAGGTTGCCCATGCGCGAGACCGGCGTGAAATCCTTGACCGGGTCATAGCGCAGCTGCTTCATCAGCGACGGGTTGGCCGAATGCGTGGTGTTGGTGGTCATGAACAGCGTGTAGCCATCGGCCGGGGCCTTGGCCACGAACTCGGCGGCAATGGTGCCGTTGGCGCCGGGCTTGTTGTCCACCACCACCGGCTGCTGCAGCGCCTCGCCCAGGTATTTGGCAGTCAGGCGGGCCACGGCATCGGTGCCGCTGCCGGCAGCGAACGGCACCACCAGGCGCAGCGGCCTGGACGGGAATTCATCGGCCGACAGCGCCGGGGTGGCGGCCAGCGCCGCGGTGCACCCGAGCACCAGGCTGGCAAAGGCATTGCTGAAGGACTTCACGGTAGTTGTCTCCTGTAGTTGTTCAATCCCTTGCCGTGACCAGCCGCGTCTTATGCGGGCCGTATCACGCGCTCGGGGGATTCCTCATATGGCGGGGAATAGATGACCAGAATCTTGGCCGGCTCGTCGCTGACCACGGTGAACACATGCATCTGGTCCGGCGGGAAGAAGCAGCAGTCGCCAGGGCCCAGTTCCTTTCGCTGGCCGCCGACCTCGGCCACGGCGCGGCCTTCCAGCACGTAGCAGACCTGCTCGATGCCGGGATGCGCGTGCGGCAGCGCGCCCTTGCCCTTCTCGATGGTGCCGTGGATCACTTCCAGATGCCGCGATCCGACGGTCTCTGGGCCGATCAGCCGGCGATTGAGGGTGCCGACATGGTTGGCGGGGTGGTAGCCCTCGACCTCGTCGGTCGAGATGAAATAGACGGGTTGGTCCTGCATGCGGTGCTCCTGCCTTAATTCATATCTATGAATAACAGTTTATTACCTTGAATTTATCCGTCAAACAATTTCGACATCGCTGCGGGTTTACCGGGAGTGCAAGGGGCGAGCGCCAGCCTCACGCGGCGCGTGATCGGCAAGAAAGTGTTGTGGGAGTGACCCGGCGCTCAGCCGGCGAAGCGGTAGCCCACGCCGATCTCGGTCAGCAGGTAGGCAGGCCGGGCCGGGTCGGCTTCCAGCTTGTGCCGCAGGTGCCCCATGTAGACGCGCAGGTACTGGCTGCTGTCGGCATGCGACGGCCCCCACACCTCGCGCAGCAGTTCGCGGTGGGTCATGACCTTGCCGCGATGCGCCAGCAGCACCGCCAGCAGCCGGAACTCGATCGGCGTCAGGTGCACCGGCTCCCCCGCGCGCGTGACCTGGCGGTTGGCCAGGTCCACGGCGATCTCGCCGAACGCCACCTGCGCCCGCCCCTGCGCGCCGGCACGCACATGGCGGCGCTGCAGCACGCGCAGGCGCGCCACCAGCTCGCCCACGCCGAAGGGCTTGGTCAGGTAGTCGTCGGCGCCGGCGTCGAGCGCGCGGATCTTCTCGGCCTCGCCGGTGCGCGCCGACAGCACCAGCACCGGCACTTCGGTCCAGGTGCGCAGGTCGCCGATCATCGATACGCCGTCGCCATCGGGCAGCCCCAGGTCCAGGATCACCAGGTCCGGCTGGCGCGTGCCGGCCTCGATCAGTCCGCGCTGCAGCGATTCGGCCTCGTGCACGGTGCAGCCCTCGTCCTGCAGCGCCGCGCGCACGAAGCGGCGGATATGGGGCTCGTCTTCCACCAGCAGCACCGTGGGCGAAAACTCGAATGGCATAACGCGTCAGATCCTTGAAAGGTTGTCGGGTTCAGGCCGGCAAGCCGGCCGCTTCCAGTTCCAGCACTGGAGGGTTGCCGCGCGGCAGCGTGACCACGAAGCGCGCGCCGGTGCCTTCGCCCTGCGCCCGAGCATGCACCGGCTCGACGCGGATGCTGCCGCCGTGCGCCTGCACGATGGCCTCGCACACGGCCAGCCCCAGGCCCACCCCGGTGGTGGCGGACTCGCGCTCGCCGCGGGTGAATTTCTCGAACACCTGCCGCGCCATCGCCGCCGGCACGCCGGGGCCGTCGTCCTCGACGACGAGGTGCACGGCGTCGTCGGAGAGCTCGCCGCGCACGCGGATCTCGGTACCCGGCGCGGTGTACTTGGCCGCATTCTCCAGCAGGTTGCACAGCACGCGCTCCATCAGCACGCCATCGCATTCCACCAGCGGCAGTGCCGACAGGTCGGCCACCACCACGCGGTGCCGCGCCAGCGCATCGCGCAGCGACGCCAGCGCCGCGCCGGCCAGTTCTTCGAACGACTGCCATTCCTTGCGCAGCGCCACACTGCGGCTTTGCAGCCGCGCCATGTCGAGCAGGTTGGCCACCATCGCGTGCATGCGGCGCGCCTGGTCGCGCATGGCGCCGACGGTCTCGGCCACCTCCGGCGCCAGCGGCGTCGTGCCGCGCTGCAGGGTCTCGGCCATGCCGATCAGGCTGGTCAGCGGCGTGCGCAGGTCGTGAGACACCGCCGCCAGCAGCGAGCTGCGCAGGCGCTCGGACTCCATCGCCAGCAGCGCCTGCTGCGCCACCTCGACATAGTGCAGCCGCTCGATCGCAATCGCGATCAGCGTGGCAAAGACATCGACCTGGCGCCGCAGCGCGGGCTGAGCAAATGCGCGCCAGGTGCGCGGCTCCACTGCCAGCACGCCGCGCACCTGCATCGGCGCCTTCAGCGGCAGGTACAGCACCGTGCCGGAAGGCAGCGTGTCGGTGCCGGTGCCGGCCGGCTGGCCGTGGTTGAAGACCCATTGCGCCAGCACGTGGTCGACGGCATCGCTCTGTGCCGCGCCGCCGGCCTCGGGAGCCGTGGCCGCGGGCAGCAGCCGGCCGTCCGCGCCGACCAGGAAAAACGCGGCACGCGCATCGAACGCCGCGCGCAGGAAGCGGCTGCCGATACCGACGATCTGCGCGTCGGTCAGCGCCGCCGACAGCTCGCGCGCCAGCTCGTACAGCGTGCGCGCATCGGTCTCGCGCTGCACCGATACCTGGGCCTGCTCGCGCAGTCCGGCCGTCAGCTGTCCAATCACCAGCCCGACTGCCAGCATCACCAGGAAGGTCACCAGGTATTGCACGTCGGTGACCGCAAACGACAGCTGCGGCGGCACGAAGAAGAAATCAAACGCCCCCACCGCCACCAGCGCGGCGAACGCCCCCGCGGTACGTCCGTGGCGCAGCGCCACGCCGGCCACCGCCAGCAGGAACAGCATGGCGATATTGACCAGGTCGAACCATGGCCGCGCCAGCGCCGACAGCGCGGTGGCGCCGGCGCACCAGGCCACCGCCCACAGCAGGCCCGGCCACTGCGCAGGCCGGGCGTCTGCCTGCGGCGGCTCGGTGCCGGGCAGCACGGGCGCATCAGCGGGGGTCTCCTGTCGGACGCTGTCGTCCGCCACGCGGATCACGTCGATCTCGGGACACGCCGCAGCCAGCGCATCGGCAAAACTGGTGCGCCCGAACAGCCACGCGCGCGCGCCCAGCCATGGCGCCAGCGCGCGCGCCAGCAGCGCGTGCATGCGGCCGGACAATGAAGCCCCGCCATCGGCCCAGCGCGCCGGCGTGCGGCCGATCAAGACCTTGGTCAGATTGTGCCGCCGCACATAGCCGGCCACCGCCGCCACCATGTCGCTGCCGGCCAGCGTTTCGGTACGCGCGCCCAGCGCCTCGGCCAACCGCATGGCCTGGTCGAGCTGCTCGCGCTGGGCGTCGGGCACGGGTGCCAGGCGCGGCACCGACACCGTCACCACATGGCAGTCGCAATCGAGCTGCCCGGCCAGCCGGCGCGCGCTGCGCACCACCTGCGCAGCATCGCTGCCGTGGCCGACACAGGCCAGCACCGCTTCACGCGTGCGCCAGACCGGTTCGATCGAGGCTTCCTGCCGGTAGGCGCGCACGTCGTCGTCGACGCGGTCGGCAGTGCGGCGCAGCGCCAGCTCGCGCAGCGCAATCAGGTTGCCCTTGCGGAAGAAATGCTGCACGGCATGGCGGGCCTGCTCGGGCACGTACACGCGCCCTTCGCGCAGGCGGCGCAGCAGCTCGTCGGCGGGCAGGTCGACCAGCACCACCTCGCCGGCATCGTCGAAGACCGTGTCGGGCACGGTCTCGCGCACGCGGATGCCGGTGATGCCGGCCACCGCCTGGTTCAGGCTGTCCAGGTGCTGGACGTTGACCGTGGTCCAGACATCGATGCCGGCCGACAGCAGTTCGGCGATGTCCTGCCAGCGCTTGGGGTGGCGGCTGCCGGGCGCGTTGCTGTGCGCCAGCTCATCCACCAGGATCAGCGCAGGCCGGCGTGCCAGGGCCGCATCGAGATCGAATTCCTGCAGCGTGCGGCCGCGGTAGTCGACGCGGCGCAATGGCACGCGCTCGATGCCTTCGGCCAGCGCCTCGGTTTCGGCGCGGCCATGGGTTTCGACCACGCCCACCACCACGTCGCCGCCCTGCTCGCGCTGCGCGCGCGCCGCGGCCAGCATGGCGAAGGTCTTGCCGACGCCGGCCGAAGCGCCGAAATAGATGCGCAGGCACCCGCGCGCGGCGCGTTCGCCGGCGGCCTGCATGCGCTGCAGCAGGTGGTCGGGGTCGGGGCGGGGATCGTCGGGTTGGCGCGGCTCAGGCATGGTGGTCGCGCTTGCCTCGCAGCGGCGGGAGCGCAGCCAGATTGTGCCACGCAGGCGCCGGCGTAAAGTGCGCCAAGGTAGACTAGCGGCGATTTCCGATCGCTACGCCCGCGCGCGCATTGCACTACATTCTTGACAGTGCAGTCGTATACATGCCATAGTTACGGGCGTATAGCATTCATGGAAACCGGTACTGTCAGGCTCCAGTTGTATAGGACCTGGCGCTATCACCCCTGACACTGGTTGCACGGACTGAAACGTCCACATCTTTCAGGTTCGCGGGGGCGCACCAGGGCATTAGCCCGGCGTGCAATACCAGTCGCTCCGGCGACCGCAGTTTCCCCCCGTGTGAACCAGCCGCTCCTTGCGGCAATCCCCTAAAGGACTGAATTGACTAAGATCGTCTTGAAACCCGGTGAGCCCGTTGAAGTTGCAATGCGGCGCTTCCGTCGCGCCATTCTGCAGACTGGCCTGATCGTTGAACTCAAGAGCCGCACCGCTTACGAGAAGCCGACGACCGAGCGCAAGCGCAAGAAGAAGGCCGCCGAAGCGCGTCTGCGCAAGCGCCTGCGCATGCAGATGCTGCCGAAGAAGATGTACTGATCCGGTACGCTTCGCCGCCTGGCACCGCCGGGCATAAAAAAACCGCCAGTTCGCTGGCGGTTTTTTTATGCCTCGCGCCCAGGCCGGCCCCCGCTGCGCCTTGCCGCCGCGGCTTTTGCTGCACTGCGCCACCTGAGCATTGCGCCGATGACCGGCATAATGGCGGATATTGCGCCCGTGCGGCGCCACACCGGACCCTGCCTTGACTGCCATCCTAGAGTTGCGCAAGGTGCGCAAGCAATACGGCGACACGGTCGTGGTCGACGACCTCGATCTCCAGGTATTTCGCGGCCAGTGCTTCGGCCTGCTGGGGCCCAACGGCGCCGGCAAGACCACCACGCTGCGCCTGCTGCTGGGCCTGACCACGCCCATGGCCGGCACGCTCACGCTGTGCGGCGAGCCCATCCCCGAGCGCGCGCCGCAGGCGCGCATGCGCGTGGGCGTGGTGCCGCAGTTCGACAACCTCGACCCGGATTTCTCGGTGATCGAGAACCTGCGCATCTTCGGGCGCTACTTCGGACTGTCGTCGGCCGAGATCGAGCGGCGCGTGCCGATGCTGCTGGAATTCGCCCGGCTGGAAAACCGCGCCGATGCGCAGGTGCGCGACCTCTCCGGCGGCATGCGCCGGCGCCTGACGGTGGCACGCGCGCTGATCAACGACCCTGACCTGCTGGTGATGGACGAGCCCACCACCGGCCTGGACCCGCAGGCGCGCCACCTGATCTGGGAGCGCCTGAAGTCGCTGATGGCCAGCGGCAAGACCATCCTGCTGACCACGCACTTCATGGAAGAGGCCGAACGGCTGTGCAACTACCTGTGCGTGATCGACGGCGGCCGCAAGATTGCCGAAGGCAAGCCGCACGAGCTGATCGACAGCCAGATCGGCTGCGACGTGGTCGAGGTCTATGGCGATGAACTGGACACGCTGCGCGGCAGCCTGACGCCGCTGGCGCAACGTACTGAAATGAGCGGCGAGACGCTGTTCTGCTATGTGCGCGAGCCCGCCCCGCTGCTGGCGGCGCTGCACGGCAGGAACGGCGTGCGCTACCTGCACCGCCCGGCCAACCTGGAGGACGTGTTCCTCAAGCTGACCGGCCGCGAGATGCGGGACTGAACCGAGGGACTGACATGAGCGAACAGGATCCCCGCGCGGATACCACCACTGCCCCCGCGGCCGCTGGCGGCCACGCCGCCGCGACGCCGCGCCAGCGCTATCCGCAGCCGCTGCTGCCGCGCAACCTGCGCAACTGGATGATGGTCTGGTACCGCAACTACATGGTGTGGAAGAAGCTGGCCATCCCGTCGATGATCGGCAACCTCGCCGACCCGATGATTTACCTGTTCGGCCTCGGCCTCGGGCTGGGGCTGATGGTGGGCCAGGTCAACGGGGTGTCGTATATCGCCTTCCTGGCCGCCGGCACCACCGCGTCCAGCGTGATGATGTCGGCCAGCTTCGAGTCGATGTATTCGGCGTTCTCGCGCATGCACGTGCAGCGCACCTGGGAGGCGATCATGCATGCCCCGCTGACGCTGGGCGACGTGGTGCTGGGCGAGATCGCCTGGGCGGCCAGCAAGGCGGTACTGTCCGGGCTGGCCATCATGCTGGTGGCGGGTGCGCTCGGCTATGCGCAGATGCCCGGCGCGCTGCTGGCGCTGCCGGTGATCGTGCTGGCCGGCATTGCCTTTGCCGCGCTGGCGATGACTGTCACCGCGCTGGCGCCCAGCTACGACTTCTTCATGTTCTACCAGACCCTGGTGATGACGCCGATGCTGCTGCTGTCGGGCGTGTTCTTCCCGCTGGAACAGTTGCCCGAGGGCGTGCAGGCAGCCACCAAGGTACTGCCGCTGGCGCATGCGGTGGCGCTGATCCGGCCGCTGATGCTGGGCCGTCCGTCGGAGGATGTCGGCCTGCACCTGGCGGTACTGGGCGCCTATGCAATGGTGGCGCTGGTAGTGTGCCTGATGCTGCTGCGCCGCCGGCTGCTGCGCTAAGACTGCCGCATGCCGGGCCTCAGGCGCTGCCCACGAGCTTGAGCCCGGCAATCCCGCACACGATCAGGCCGATGCAGGCCAGCCGCGCCGCAGTGGCGGGCTCATTGAAGAGTATGATGCCGAGGATCGCGGTGCCGACCGCGCCAATCCCGGTCCAGACAGCATAGCCGGTCCCGACCGGGATATGCCGCAGCGCCAGCGCCAGCAGCAGCACGCTGATGGCCATGCCGATCAGCGTGATGACGCTGGGCACCAGCCGCGTAAAACCTTCGGTGTACTTCAGCCCGATCGCCCACACCACCTCGAACAGCCCTGCCAGGGCCAGCAGTGTCCATGCCATATCGATTTCTCGGATTGCGTCGCAACGTGCGCAACGATAGCGGAGATTCCGCCACCTTGCAGCGCACCGTCCTGGCGCTGGCGGCCGCATGCGCCACGGCGTCACTGGCCGGGTGCATGGTGATGGCCGTGGGTAGTGCCGCGGTGTCGACGGTGGCTACCGTCGGATCGGCCGCCGTCAGCGTGGCGACAACCGCGGTCAGCACCACCTACGACGTCACGGCCGCAGGCGTGAAGGCCGTGGCCGGCAGCGACGAACCCGCGCCGCCCCCGTCGCCACAACCTGCACAGCCGCCACAGCCGGCGCAGTAAGCCCTCAGTCGCCCAGGCCGCGCAGCAGGTCGGCCTTCAGGTCATCGACCGACTCCAGCCCCACCGCCAGCCGGATCAGCCCTTCGCCGACGCCCGCGGCCGCCTTGGCCTCGGGGCTCACGCGCGCGTGCGTGGTGGTGTACGGGTGCGTGATGGTGGTGCGGGTGTCGCCCAGGTTGCCGGTGATCGAGCACAGCCGGGTGTTGTCGATCACGCGCCAGGCATTGGCCCGCTGCTGCTCGGGCGTGGCGCCCTTCAGCTCGAACGACACGATCGCGCCGCCGCCGCTTTGCTGGCGCATGGCGATCTCGTGCTGCGGGTGCGACTTCAGCGCCGGGTGGAACACGCGCGCCACCGCCGGATGCGATTCCAGGAACTGCGCCAGCGCCAGCGCGCTGGCCGAATGGCGTTCCATGCGGATCGCCAGCGTCTCCATGCCCTTGAGCAGCACCCAGGCGTTGAACGCCGACAGCGTCGGGCCCGCGGTGCGAACGAACGGGAACACCTTGCCCATGATGAAGTCGTGCGAGCCCAGCACCGCGCCGCCCAGCACGCGGCCCTGGCCGTCGATATGCTTGGTGGCCGAATGCACCACGATGTCGGCGCCGAACTTCATCGGCTGCTGCAGCGCCGGCGAACAGAAGCAGTTGTCGACCACCAGCAGCGCGCCGGCGTCGTGGGCGATGTCGGCCACGGCGGCGATATCGGCCACTTCGGTCAGCGGGTTCGACGGCGTTTCCAGGAAGAGCAGCTTGGTGTTCGGGCGCACCGCGGCGCGCCATGCGTTCAGGTCGCTCGGGTCGACGAAGGTGGTCTCGACGCCGAACTTCGAGAAGATATTGCCGAACAGCGTCATGGTCGAGCCGAAGATCGCGCGCGAGCTGACCAGGTGGTCGCCCGCCTGCATCGACGACAGCACCACCGACAGGATCGCGCTCATGCCCGAGGCGGTCGCCATGCAGGCCTGCGCGCCTTCCAGCGCGGCCAGGCGCGACTGGAACATCGACACGGTCGGGTTGGTGAAGCGCGAGTAGGTGAAGCCCTCTTCCGAGTTGGCGAAGCGTTCGGCGGCCTCGGCGGCGCTGTTGAAGCAGAAGCTCGAGGTCAGGTAAATGGCTTCGGAGTGCTCCATGAATTCGCTGCGCAGCGTGCCGGCGCGCACGCCGAGGGTGTCGATGCCGAGCGATTCGGGGTTGAGCGGTTCGTTCATGCTGGTGGAGCGCGGTCGTACCCGCGCGAATGCGATGGTTTCGACGAGCCGGCGCCGGCCAGGTGGACCGGCGCGCGGCCATGAAAAAAGCCCGTGCGATCGGGTGGTCGGATCGACGGGCTTGCTGTTCTGCGAATGGCCTTCGGCTTCAGGCTGTGGCGGCCGGCTTCCGGAAATCGCTGCGCCGCGAAGGCACTGCGCATCGGGAATCGTTGCTGACCGCCATCTCTTTAGCTGTTTCGGGCTGGACCCGCGTCCGCAAGCTGACTATCAAATCGACGCCCGGCCATGTTACGGCCGGGCTCCGCATTCGTCAACGCGCGGACAGCGGCGGCACGGCTTACTCGTTGCCGCCGGAGCGCTGCAGGTGCAGTTGCGAGCGCTCGGTGTCGCCATTGGTGCCGTCGCGGTCGGCCTGGCTGCGCGCCGTTTCCAGGCGGTTCAGGTAGGCCTCGTCGATATCGCCGGTGATGTAGCGGCCATCGAAGCACGAAGCATCGAAGTCCTTCAGCGCCGGGTTGATGTCGCGCACGGCCTGCTTCATCGCTTCCACGTCCTGGTACACCAGCTTGTCCGCGCCGATGATCTTCGCAATCTCTTCGTGGGTGCGGTTATGGGCCACCAGCTCGCTGCGGGTCGGCATGTCGATGCCATACACGTTGGGGTACTTCACCGGCGGCGCGGCCGAGGCGAAGATCACCTTGTTGGCGCCGGCATCGCGCGCCATCTGCACGATCTCGAACGAGGTGGTGCCGCGCACGATCGAGTCATCGACGATCAGCACGTTCTTGCCCTTGAACTCCACGCCCATGGCATTGAGCTTCTGGCGCACCGACTTCTTGCGCACCGCCTGGCCGGGCATGATGAAGGTGCGGCCGACGTAGCGGTTCTTGAAGAAGCCTTCGCGGTAGTTCACGCCCAGGCGGTTGGCCACCTGCATCGCGGCCGGACGGCTGGAATCGGGAATCGGCATGACCACGTCGACATCGCCGGCTGACACTTCCTGGCGGATCTTCTCGGCCAGGTAGTCGCCCATGCGCAGGCGCGCGTCATAGACCGGCACGCCGTCGATGCACGAATCCGGGCGGGCCAGGTAGACGTACTCGAAAATGCACGGCGTCAGCACCGCGTTCTCGGCGCACTGCTTGCTGTAGAGCTTGCCATCCAGGTCGATGAAGATGGCCTCGCCCGGCGCCACGTCGCGCTCGAGCTTGTAGCCGATGCCTTCCAGCGCCACGGACTCGGATGCCACCATCCACTCCTTGCCGGTGGGGGTCTCGACGCTGCCCAGGCACAGCGGGCGGATGCCGAACGGGTCGCGCACCGCCAGCATGCCGTAGCCGGCGATCTGCGCGGCAATGGCATACGAGCCGCGTACGCGGCGGTGCAGGCCGCTGACCGCCGTGAAGATGGTGTCCGGGTCCAGCGCCATGCCGTTGCTGGCGCGCTGCAGCTCGTCGGCCAGCACGTTCAGCAGCACTTCGGTGTCCGAATGCGTGTTGATGTGGCGGCGGTCGCGGCGGAACATCTCCTCGCGCAGCTGCTCCCAGTTGGTCAGGTTGCCGTTATGCGCCAGGATCACGCCATAGGGCGCGTTCACGTAGAACGGCTGCGCTTCTTCCTCGCTGGATGCCGAGCCAGCGGTCGGATAGCGCACCTGGCCGATACCGGCGGCGCCGGGCAGGCTGCGCATATTGCGGGTGCGGAAGACATCGCGCACCAGGCCGTTGGCCTTGTGCATGTGGAAAGTACTGCCGTTGGCGGTGGCGATGCCGGCAGCATCCTGTCCGCGATGTTGCAACAACAGCAGGCTGTCGTAAATCAATTGGTTGACAGGCGTGGCTGAAACCACGCCGACGATACCGCACATTGCCAAGCTCCCAGGAAAGGCTTTGAATCAGGGGGCGCAGCCTGGTCCGGAAATCCCCCGGACCCAAAGGCCTGCGTACTACCGACCGGGCACCATGCCCGGCTTCATGTCTTGACGTACTTCGCCAGCTCCGGCGGCAGCCATGGCTTCACCGATTCCATGGCCTGCATCACATAAGGGCGGCTTACCGCGTCGCGCCAGAACGGTTCTTCCGGCAATTTGGTCAGGCTGGCCAGCGTGACCATCACCATCACCAGCAGCACGCCGCGCAGCAGGCCGAACATCAGTCCCAGCCCGCGGTCGGCGGGCTTGAGCCCGGTGCTCTCCAGCAGCTGCCCGACCACCATGCCGGCCAGCGAGGCGCCCAGCACGGTGCCGATCAGCAGCACCACGAAACCCAGCGCATGGCGCGCCAGCTCGCCGCCAGGCATCGATTCAGGCATCCAGCCCGCGGCCACCGCGCCATAGCGGAACGCCACCCAGAACGCCACCACCCAGCCGATCAGCGAGAGCACCTCGCGCACCAGGCCGCGCAGCACGCCGAGCACGCCCGAGGCCAGCAGGATGAAGACCACGGCATAGTCGAAGAAAGTCGGCTGCATCATTGCTTGCGGCCGGGCACAGGCGCCGGCCGTGCTTGCCCCTTACTGTTCCACGACCTTCGAGGTCAGCCCCACCGCGCGCACACGCTTGTCGGCGGCGTCGGCGGCGTCACGGTCGCTGAAGGGGCCGGCACGCAGCAGGATGCGCTCGCCATCGGCCAGCATTTTCTTTTCGACATAGGCCGGGACCTTGCTCGCCTTGAGCTTGGCCAGCCAGCCCTTGGCGCGCTCTTCGGAAGAGAAGGCGCCGATCAGGATCAGGTACTTGCCGCTGCCCGGCTTGGCTTCGGGCTTGGCTTCAGCCCGTTGCGCCGGCTTGTCCGCAGCGGCTGCGGCGGCCGCGGGCTTGGGCGCGCTGACGATTTCCTCGCCGGCGTCGAGCGCCTCGGCATCATTGCGCGCCGCCGGCGTGGGCGGCAGCGGGTCGGCCTTGCGCGGCTCGACGCGGGGCTTCTGCGCCCCCTGCGCGCCCGTGACCCCGTTTGCGACCTTTACCGAGACGTCATCGGACACCGGCCGCGGCTTGGTCTCGAACACGATCGGCAGCACGATCACGGCGGCCACCATCAGCACCACGGCGCCGATCAGGCGGCGGCGCGCGCGCTGCTTCTGCGGGAATTCGGGGTCGAGCGTATCGTCGGCATAGTCATCGGCCAGACGGCGCGACGAGGCGATGCCTGCACCCGTGTCGGTGCGCTGGCGCCGCGCACGCTCGGGTGCCGGGTCGTTGCCCTTGCGGGAAGAAAACAGCGAAAGCAGGCCCATAGATTGGTTCGGTGATACGGCCTTGTGGGGCCGCTCGTTGCGTTTGCCGCTCATTGATCGGCCAAGGCCGCCGGGGTTGCCAGGTCAGCGGGCGCCGGGGCGCCTGCTTCAGTTAGCCTGCGTGGCACGATACGCCATCACGCCGGCGACGGTATAGAACGATCCGAAGACCAGAATTCTATCATTCTCGGTGGCTCGCTCGATGGCATCGCGGAATGCCGCCTCGGGGCTGGAGAAGCAGGCCGCGGTGGCGTCCGGGCCGGGGCGGAATCCGCCCGCCTCCAGCTTGGCGAGCAGGTCCGCGGCCCTGGCGGCGCGCTCGGTCGGCAGGTCGCACAGGCACCAGTGGTCGACCTTATCGGCCACGTGCTGCAGCACCCCGGCGATGTCCTTGTCCTGCATCGCGCCGAACACCGCGTAGGTGTAGCGGAAGAACCCCATGTTCTCCAGGTTCTGCCCCAGCGTGGCCGCCGCATGCGGATTGTGCGCCACGTCCAGGATCACGGCCGGGCGGCCTGGCAGCACCTGGAAGCGGCCCGGCAGCTCGACAAAAGCCAGGCCGTTGCGCACTTCCTGTGCGCTGACCGGCAGGCGCGGGCGCATGGCCTGCAGCGCGGCCAGCGCCGCCGCCGCGTTGAGCAGCTGGTTGGCGCCGCGCAGCGCCGGGTAGCCCAGGCCGTTAAGCTTGCGCCCGCCGCCGCTCCAGTCCCATTGCTGGCGCTCCTGGCCCTTGGCGGCGTGGAAATGGTAGTCGCGCCCCACCAGCCACAACTCGGCGCCGACGGCCTCGGCGTGCGCCACCAGCGACTTGGGCGGCATCGGGTCGCCGCAGATCGCGGGCACGCCCGGGCGGAAGATGCCGGCCTTCTCGAAGCCGATCTCCTCGCGCGTATGGCCCAGGTACTGGGTATGGTCGATATCGACGCTGGTGACGATGGCGCAGTCGGTATCGATCACGTTGACCGCGTCCAGGCGCCCGCCCAGGCCCACTTCCAGGATGATCGCGTCCAGCCCGGCCGCGGCGAAGGCATGAATGATCGCCAGCGTGGTGAACTCGAAGTAGGTCAGGCTGACCGGGTCGGCAAAGCTGTTGCGCGCGCGCTCGACCGCCTCGAAATGCGGCAGCAGCTGCGCATCGGTGGCGATCTCGCCATTGATGCGGGCGCGCTCGTTGAACGAGATCAGGTGCGGCGAGGTATGGCAGCCCACCTTGTAGCCGGCCTCCAGCAGGATGCGCTCGAGCATCGCGCAGGTAGAGCCCTTGCCGTTGGTGCCGCCCACCGTGAACACCACGGCGTCGATGCGCAGCCCGAGGGCCTCCTTCACGCGCGTGATGCGCGCCAGGCCCATGTCGATGCCCACGGGATGGGCGGTTTCGAGATGGGCAAGCCATTCGGGGAGCGTATGGAAGACAGGCATGTGGGGTGCGAGGAAAAGCTGTTGCTACCAGATTTGGCCAGCCAGCGGCAAAGTCAAGGCCGGGCTTGCACCCGGCCCGACATAGCCACCGGGGCGGCCAGGAAAAGCGAAAGGCGCGTCAACCACCCGCGCCCTTGATCTGCCATGCAGACGTTGTTATGCCACCGCGTCGGCCGGCTGCTTCTGCAGCAGCGCCAGCAGCTGCGCCAGTTCCGCGCGCATCTTGCGGCGGTCGACGATCATGTCGATAGCGCCCTTCTGGATCAGGAACTCCGAGCGCTGGAAGCCTTCAGGCAGCTTCTCGCGCACGGTCTGCTCGATCACGCGCGGGCCGGCAAAGCCGATCAGCGCCTTGGGCTCGGCGATCACCACGTCGCCCAGGAAGGCGAAGCTGGCCGACACGCCGCCCATGGTCGGGTCGGTCAGCACGCTGATGAACGGCAGCTTGGCCGCGCTCAGCTGGTTCAGCATCGAGGTGGTCTTGGCCATCTGCAGCAGCGACAGCAGGCTTTCCTGCATGCGCGCGCCGCCGGTGGCGGTAAAGCAGATGAACGGCACCTTCTGCTCCAGCGCAGCCTGCGCGCCGCGCACGAAGCGCTCACCCACCACCGAGCCCATCGAACCGCCCATGAACTCGAACTCGAAGCAGCTGACCACCACCGGGATGGTGTGGATGGCACCGCCCATCACCACCATGGCATCGGTCTCGCCGGTGTCATCCATGGCGGCCTTGATGCGGTCCGGGTACTTCTTGGAATCCTTGAACTTGAGGGCGTCGACCGGCACGATCTCCTGGCCGATCTCATAGCGGCCTTCGGCGTCCAGCAGCCCGTCCAGGCGTGCCCGCGCGCTGATGCGCATATGGTGGTCGCACTTGGGGCAGACGTGCAGGTTGGCCTCGACGTCGGTCCGGTACAGGGTGGACTCGCACGACGGGCACTTGACCCACAATCCCTCAGGGATGCCCTTGCGGGTGCTGGGGTCGGTCTGTTGAATCTTGGGGGGCAGGAGTTTATCCAACCAGCTCATGAAAGCTCCTTTCGGATGACTGCGGTCCGCCGGCAAGCCCGGTGTCGGGACGCCTGTTGGCAGATGGCAGGGAATCAACCCGCGAATTTACCATGCCGGCCCGGTGACCTCGAAGCGCAACGCGCGATTTGCGCACATTGAAGCACTTAAAAATGATCATCAGGCCGACATTAGATCACTTCAACTATCCAGCGCCTGGCGGATCTCGGCGATAAACGCCTGCAGCGTCGCCACCGCCTGTTCGCGCGGGGTGTCCTCCAGCAGCTGCACCAGGCGGCTGCCGATCACCACGGCATCGGCCACGCTGCCGATCGCGCGCGCGGTCGGCGCGTCGCGGATGCCGAAGCCCACGCCCACCGGCAGGTTTGCATGCTGCTTGATCAGCGGCAGGCGCGCCGCCACGCTGTCCAGGTCGATCGCGGCCGAGCCGGTCACGCCCTTGAGCGACACGTAGTACAGGTAGCCGCTGGCCACGCGCGCCACGGCCTCGATGCGGGCATCGGTCGAAGTCGGCGCCAGCAGGAAGATCGGGTCCATGCCGTTGTCGCGCATCAGCGTGGCGAACGACTCGCACTCCTCGGGCGGATAGTCGACCACCAGCACGCCGTCGACGCCGGCTTCGCGCGCGGCGGCGGCAAAGACCTGCTCGCCCATGCACTCGATCGGATTGGCGTAGCCCATCAGCACCACCGGGGTATCGGCATTGGTCTGGCGGAACTCGCGCACCCACTGCAGCACCTGGGTCAGCGACACGCCCTGCGCCAGCGCGCGCTCGGAGGCGCGCTGGATCACCGGGCCGTCGGCCATCGGGTCGGAGAACGGCACGCCCAGCTCGATCACGTCAGCGCCGCCCGCCACCAGCGCATGTATCAGCGCCACGGTCAGGCCGGGCTCGGGATCGCCGGCGGTGATAAACGGAATCAGGCCCTTCTTCTGCTGCGCGGCCAGCGCCGCGAACGTCTTCTGGATACGGGACATATCAGGGAATCAGGTGAGGCCGCGGCGCCGGCGAGACATCGTCGTTGGCGGCGGCCAGGGTTGGGGTGGCGGCAGGCTCGGCGGCTGCATTCGTGACGGCAAGGGCTGCAGCGGCGGCAGACACGCGATCGCATGCCACCTGCACATACTCCGGGTTGATCTCGAAGCCGGCAAAGCGCCGTCCGTGGCGCAGGCAGGCCACCGCGGTGGTGCCGCTGCCGGCGAACGGATCCAGCACCAGGCCGCCCGGCGGGCAGCTTGACAGCACCATGCGCTCGACGATTTCCAGCGGCTTCTGCGTCGGGTGGTTGGCGCGCTCCGGGTCCTGGCGGTGGATGCGCGAGACGCTCCACAGGTCCTTCGGGTTGTAGCCCACCTCCAGCCACTTCTTGCCTTCGAAACGCGGACGGCTGCGCGCCTTCTTGGTCTCGGGGTCGTAGGGAATGCGGACCGGGTCGAGATCGAAGTAGTAGTCGCGCGCGCGGGCAAAAAAGCCGATGTTGTCGTGCACCGACGAGAACTTGCGCGTGGTGCCGCCCATGCTGGGCACGCGGCGGTCCCAGATGATCTCGTTGATCATGGTCAGGCGCCGCTTGAGCATCACGAACAGCTCGGGCGAATACTGCCAGGTGCAGAACAGGTAGAGCGTTCCCTTGGGCGCGAGCTTGGGCACGACCGCGTTCATCCAGCGCTCGGACCAGTCCAGATACTCCTGGCCCGACAGCAGGTCGGAATCGTTGCCGTAGTCCTTGCCCAGCCCGTAGGGCGGATCGGCGACGATCAGGTCGACCGAGCCGTCCGGCAGGCGGGCAATGCCCTCGAACATGTCTTCCTGGAACAGGCGCAGCTGGGCGGAATCGGGCGCTCCGGACGCATCCGGCGCGCCCGCGCCGCCCACGGCAAGTCCGGTCGGAGGCAGCGCGCGCATCAGAGCTTGAGCCCCGCGCGCTCGGCCACGGTGTGCATGTCCTTGTCGCCGCGGCCGGACAGGTTCACCAGCAGCAGCTTGTCCTTGGGCAGCGTCGGCGCCAGCTTGCAGGCATAGGCGATGGCGTGGCTCGATTCCAGCGCCGGGATGATGCCCTCGATGCGGCAGCAGTCGTGGAAGGCCTTGAGCGCTTCTTCATCCGTGATCGGCACGTACTGCGCGCGACCGCTGTCCTTGAGCCACGCATGCTCGGGGCCCACGCCCGGGTAGTCCAGGCCGGCCGACACCGAATGGGTCTCGATGATCTGGCCGTTGGCGTCCTGCAGCAGGTAGGTGCGGTTGCCGTGCAGCACGCCCGGCGTGCCGCCGGTCAGCGAGGCCGCGTGGCGGCCGGTGTCGAGGCCGTCGCCGGCGGCTTCCACACCGATCAGCTGCACGTCCTGGTGCTCGATATACGGGTAGAAGATGCCCATGGCATTGGAGCCGCCGCCGACGCAGGCGATCACGGCATCCGGCTGGCGGCCCGTCATCTCCGGCATCTGCACCTTGGCTTCCTCGCCGATCACGCACTGGAAGTCGCGCACCATCATCGGGTACGGATGCGGGCCGGCCACGGTGCCGATGATGTAGAAGGTGTTCTCGACGTTGGTGACCCAGTCGCGCATGGCTTCATTGAGCGCGTCCTTGAGCGTGCGCGAGCCGCTTTCCACCGGCACCACGGTGGCGCCCAGCAGCTTCATGCGGTAGACGTTGGCGGCCTGGCGCTTGACGTCCTCGGCCCCCATGTAGACCACGCACTCCATGCCGAAGCGCGCGGCAATGGTGGCGGTGGCCACGCCGTGCTGCCCTGCCCCGGTCTCGGCGATCACGCGCGGCTTGCCCATGCGCTTGGCCAGCAGCGCCTGGCCGATCACGTTGTTGATCTTGTGCGCGCCGGTGTGGTTCAGGTCTTCGCGCTTGAAGTAGATCTGCGCGCCACCGAGCGTCTCGCTCCAGCGCTGCGCGTGGTAGATCGGCGACGGGCGGCCGACAAAGTGCTTCAGTTCGCGGCGGTATTCGGCATCGAACTCCGGATCCTTCTGGTAGTGCGCATAGGCCTCGCGCAGCTCATCGAGCGCGTGGACCAGCGTTTCGGACACGAAGGTGCCGCCATAGGGGCCGAAATGGCCACGGGAATCGGGCAAGTCGTACATGTCTAGACTCTTCGGAACAGCGGCCTTGCCTCATCCGGCAAGGGCGCATGGTTGACTGCGATGCGTGTGCGCGCATGCGGCAGGCCACGGGCGGCATGGGGAAAGACGCGGGACACGGCCCGGCTCATCCTGCCTCGGCACTGCGCACAGCGCGCACGAACGCGGCGATGCGGGCGTGGTCCTTCACGCCCTTGGCGGCCTCTACCCCGCTGCTGACGTCCACAGCGTAGGGCCGCACGCGTTCAATCGCGCCAGCGACGTTTTGCGCGTTCAACCCACCACTCAAAACGATGCGAGGAGCGCCGCTTGCGTTCGGGTTGCCGGTAGCTGGTACCGGGGGAGTAGGCGGAAGCCATGCCGGGGGAATCAGGGTCCAGTCGAAGACGTGGCCGCCACCGCCGTAGCCTTCGACGAAGGCATCGAGCAGCAAGGCAGCGGCATCACGGTATTGATCGGCAAATTCTACCAAATCAAGCCCCGGGCGCACACGGGCGGCGCGCATGAAGGGCAGCCGGCAGCGCTGCGCCGCCTGCGTGCAGAACTGCGGGGTCTCGTCGCCGTGCAGTTGCAGCAGCGTCAGCGGCACGCGCTCGGCCACATGGGCGATGTCTTCCAGGTCGGCATTGACGAACAGCCCGGTGATCGCCACGAACGGCCCGGCGGCCTCGGCCAGCGCCGCGGCGCGCGCCACGTCGACGCAGCGCGGGCTGTTCGGGTAGAACACCAGCCCGATGGCATCGGCGCCGGCGTCCACGGCGGCGCGCACGTCGTCCTCGCGCGTCAGGCCGCAGATCTTGATGCGGGTGCGGGCCGGCATGTGCACTGTGCTGCCCGCCGTGCTGCCTTCAGCGGCCTCAGGCTGCGTCATCGAACACTCCATGGAACAGGCTCGCGGACGGATCGGCCGCGGGGATCTGGTAAGGATCAGGATACTTGACGCCGACCAGGTAGAGGCCGTCCGGCATGAAGGTCGGCGCCGCCAGCTTGCGCTCGCGCCCGGCCAGCACCTGCGCCAGCCAGTGCGCGGGGTAGCGTCCGCGCCCCACCGCCACCAGGCAGCCCATCAGGTTGCGCACCATGTGGTGCAGGAAGGCGCTGGCGCGAAAGCGCAGGAACACCCAGTTGCCGTCATCCCTGATGGTGACGTCGTACATGGTCTTGACCGGCGACTTGGCCTGGCATTCGGCGGCGCGGAAGGCGGAGAAATCATGCTCGCCGAGCAGGCATGCGGCGGCCTCGCGCATGGCGTCGACGTCGAGCCGCTGGCCCGGCGGCAGCATCTGGTAGCCGGCGCGGCCGTGCACCAGCGGCACGCGGTGTGGCCCGGTGTAGAGCGCGTAGTAATACATGCGCTCGAACGCCAGGAAACGCGCGTGGAAACCCTGGTCCACCGGCAGCGCCCATTGCAGCGCGATCGACGGCGGCAGGAAGGCGTTGACGCCGCGCACCCAGGAAAATGGCTCGCGCTCGAGCGCGGTGTCCAGGTGGATGACCTGGCCGAGCGCATGCACGCCGGTATCGGTGCGCCCCGCCACGGTGGTCAGCAGGCGCACCCCGGCAAAACGCTCGATGGCGTTTTCCAGGTGATCCTGCACGGTATTGCGGTGCGGCTGCGACTGCCAGCCGGAAAAGGCGGCGCCGTCGTAGTGCAGGCCAAGAGCGATGCGGTTCATGTCAGGGGATCGGGCAAGGCGGCGGGTACGTCCGGACGCAGCGGTTCACGCCAGGTCCGCCGAAAAAGCAAATGCGCCGGAAGGGACGCTTCCGGCGCATCGCTTCAGGCTGCGGCAGCGCGTGCCGCGGCCGGACCGTCAATGATAGCTCAGGCCACTTCCTGCAGCAGCGAACGGGCCTCCGCCTGCAGCGGATCCTGCGACTGCTCGACCACTTCCTGCAGCAGTTCGCGCGCCCCTTCCTTGTCGCCGATCTCGATATAGGCACGAGCCAGGTCAAGCTTGATCTGCATGTCCCGCCCGCCGTCCACGCCGTCGACCGACAGCGTGCTCGGCGAACCCCCGTGCGTGAGGTCGCCGCCGGTTTCAGGCGCCACGCGCGACAGGTCGATCGGCTCGGCCAGCTTGCCGTCGCGCAGCATGGTGGTGGCGGGCAGCGGCATGGTGGCCTCGTCCAGCACATCCTTGCCGCGGGCGTCGGCTTGCGCGGCGCTGCCCAGGTCAAGCGACAGCCCGGACATGTCGAACTCCAGCGGACGGCTGCGGGTCGGCGTGTCGAGGGTGGGCACGTCATCGGCAAGCGGGTCGGCGCCGGTGCGAGGCAGGCCGAGATCCAGCCGTACCGGCTCGCCGGCGTCGTGCGCGTCAGCGCCAAACACCATCGCCGCGGAAGCAGGCGCCACGATCGGCTCGCCGGCCGCCGGGGCCGGGAAGGCATCCAGCGGCAGCGCCAGGTCACCCAGCGACGGCTCCAGCCGCGGGATCGAGGCCGGATTCTGCGACGGGTCCTGGGTGCGCCACTGGTCGGTTGCCGGCGAGGTCGTATCCGGCCCCGCCGCTTCGGGCGTCACCGCCAGGAAGAGCGCGTTGCCCGGCTCGAGCGCGCGCCCCATTTCTGCTGCCTTCAGCCATTCCGCCCCGTGTCCGCCGGTCTGGGCGAACATTTCTTCTGCAATCACGCGGAAACCTTCCACATCCTGTCTGTTGCTGTAAATCTCCAGGAGCTTGAGCCGCACCGGCTGCTGCTCCGGGTTCTTCTCCAGGGCTTCGCGCAGGATTTCCTCCGCCTGCACATCGCGCCCATAGGCGATATAGACCTCGGCCTCGGCGATCGGGTCAACCTCGTTGGCTTCCGGCGTGTTGTTGCCGATGCGGAAGTCCGCGCCGAACACGCTGTGCTGCGAGGTGTCGACGCTCTGCCCCCCGGCCGTGCCGAACAGCGAATTGGCACCGGCCATCACCGTGCTTTCCTGCGACAGGATGCTGTCGCCGAAGCCGGTCGCCTCGCCCGCCTTCTGCTGCTGGCGGCGGCGATAGATCGCATAGACGCCGAGCAGCGCCACCAGCAGGCCACCGCCGGGCAGCAGCATGGGGTTGGCCAGCAGGCCATCGATGAACGACGGTTCGGGCACCGGCTCGGGCTGGGCCGCCACCACCGGCGGGCGCTTGGCCGCGGGGGCCGATGCGGCGGCGGCCTGCGTTGCACTGGCAGGAACGGCGGCAGCCGGCTGCGAAGCGGGGGCCGCTGCCACGGCTGAGACTGCCGCAGGCGCCACGGCGTCCGCGGCGCTGGCGCCGGCCGCTGCCGGGGCGCTGGCTGCGGTCGCTGCGGTTGCGGCAGCCGTCGCGGCGGCCGCAACCGGGGCCGGGGCCACGGCATCGGCCTTCGGCGGCTGGGCCGCCACCACGGTCGGCGCCGCCGCCGCGGCCTTGGCCGCGGCCTCAGCCTTTTCCTTCTCGGCCAGCACCGCCTGGTTGGCCTGGCTCAGCTTGGCGATCTCGGCGTTCTTCAGCTCGAGCAGCTTCTGCATGTCGCCGACGTTCTTTTCCAGCTGCGCCAGGCGGGCCTGCGCCTCCTTGAGTTCACGCTCGCGCGCGACGCCGGCTTCGGCCTTGGCCGCGGCGTCGGCCTGCGCGCCGCGCGCGGCCTTGCTGAGCTTCAGTTCATCGCGCGGGCCGTCGGTCGGGGCGGCCTGCTCCTGCACCCGGGCGGTCACGTTGCCGGACTGCTGGCGGCCGCTGTCGGGCTCGACCGACTTGGCCGCGGCAGCGCTGGCCAGCCGGCCGCGGTAGGCATCGAAGCCCTGCGTGCGCGCCACCACCTCGCGGCGGGCGGCCTTGGGTGCGACGGCTTGCGCCTGTTGCTGGGTCGGGACCTGCAGCACCGCGCCGCTGCGCAGCCGGTTCATGTTGCCGCCGATAAAGGCGTTGGGATTGTTGCGGTAGAGCGCCACCAGCATCTGGTCCAGCGAGACCGATTCCTGGCCTTGCACGGCCTCGCCGGCAATGGCGTAGAGCGTGTCGCCGCGCTGCACGGTGTAGCCGCCGCCGGGTGCCATCTCGGTGCTGCCGCTGGCGGCCGGTGCCGGCGCCCGCTTTGCGCTCTGGCGGGCAGGGCGCGCGGGCACGGCTGGCTTGACTGCCTCGGCAGCCGCGGCCGGCGCAGCTTCCTGGGCCGGCGCAGGCTGCGGCGCGGCGGCAGGTGCCGGTGCCGCTACGGGCGGCGCATCCGGCGTCGCCGCCTGCACCACCGTCGCCGGCGAGAAAGTCTGGTTCGAAGGCTTGGTCCCGGCGGGGTCAAGCAGGAAGGTATAGGCGCGCGAGACCTTGCCGCTGGCCCAGCTCATGTCGACCAGGATGTCGACAAAGGGCTCGCTGATCGGCTGGTTGGAGCGGACCCGGGCCACATAGCTGCCGTTCGGGCGGCGCTCCACCTCCAGCCGCAGGCTGCTGACGGCCGGCAGGTAGGTCAGCCCGGCCGCGGCATACGCCGCTGGCGACGCCAGCTTGACACTGAGCCCGGCGGCCTCTTCGGCACTGACCCCACTGATGTCGATCTCAGCCTGCAGCGGCTGACCCAGATTCGACTGAACCCGCAATTGCCCGAACCCCGCGGCATATGCGGCCGGCTGCGCAAGCAGCAGGCCCAGTGCCGTGACGGCCAGCGTTGACCAGCGCTGACGGACAGTAGGCGCATCTTTCCGGCGATGTTGGCTCACACTCACCTTATGCTCCGTTATGTTTTAGTAGCGATATGAATCGACAGACCGACCCCAAAACCAGGTCCGGCAGGCTGGCGGGGCGTTCTCGGCGCACCCCTTCTCCAGCCGCGCGCAGACGCCAAACCCTGCCTGGCGCGAAGCGCATGCCGGCGTATTGTGACGCATCACCAGGGAAAATAGGCGTCCGGATACAACAACGCCGCGCACGGGCGCGGCGTTGTCTGCAAAGCGGTCCATTCTGTTGCCTGGCTGCAACGGACGCAACCAGGCAACAGGCGGGAGCACCGGATCAGGACTCGATCAGGATACGCAGCATGCGGCGCAGCGGCTCGGCCGCGCCCCACAGCAGCTGGTCGCCGACCGTGAAGGCAGACAGGTACTCGCCGCCCATCTGCATCTTGCGCAGGCGGCCGACCGGGATGTTCAGCGTGCCGGTCACTGCTGCGGGCGTCAGGTCGGTCATGCTGGCGTCGCGCGTGTTCGGCACCACCTTGGCCCACGGGTTGTGGGCGGCGAGCATGCCTTCGATCTCATCGAGCGGCACATCCTTGCGCAGCTTGATGGTCAGCGCCTGCGAGTGGCAGCGCATGGCGCCGATGCGCACGCACAGGCCGTCGACGGCGATCGGCGTGGCGCCGGTCGCACCCAGGAAGCCTTCACCGCGGCCCAGGATCTTGTTGGTCTCGGCGCCGCCCTTCCATTCTTCCCTGGACTGGCCGTTGCCCAGGTCCTTGTCGATCCAGGGGATCAGGTTGCCGGCCAATGGCACGCCGAACTGCTTGGTTTCCTCGGCGGACAGGCCGTGCTGGGTCGCCAGGATGGTGCGGTCGATTTCCAGGATGGCCGAGGCCGGGTTGTCCAGCAGCGGCTTGACCGACGCGTTCAGCGTGCCGAACTGCGTCAGCAGCTCGCGCATATGCTGCGCACCGCCGCCGGAAGCGGCCTGGTACGTCATCGACGTCATCCACTCGATCAGGTCGGCCTGGAACAGGCCACCGAGGCCCATCAGCATGCAGCTGACCGTGCAGTTGCCACCGATGAAATTCTTGACGCCCTTGGACAGCGCGTCCTTGATCACACCCTGGTTGACCGGATCCAGCACGATGATGGCATCGTCCTTCATGCGCAGCGAGGAGGCCGCGTCGATCCAGTAGCCCTTCCAGCCGGCCGCGCGCAGCTTGGGGAAGACCTCGTTGGTGTAGTCGCCGCCCTGGGCGGTCAGCACCACGTCGCACTTCTTCAGCGCTTCGATGTCATTGGCATCTTTCAGCGTGGTTTCGTTCTTCGCCATGGCGGGCGCCTTGCCGCCGGCATTGGACGTGCTGAAGAAGACGGGCTCGATCTGGTCGAAATCACGCTCTTCCTGCATGCGCTGCATCAGGACGCTGCCGACCATTCCCCGCCAACCGACGAGACCTACAATCATGATTTACCTCGGATGTGATTTTTACTTCCCCGCCATTTTCCTCGCCCGGCGTGGCTGCGCGGGGAAGACGGGCAGGCACGACGAACGGATCTAGGCGATCGCGGTTTTAATAATGGTTTTAATCGTCGTTGCGGTCTGGCCGAGCGAAATCGTGCCGACCGGGCCGCGGGTAGCGGTCAGGGCAGCAACAGCAGTCAGGGTGGACTGGGAAAATCGGGCCATCGGCAGAGTCTACACGATTTTGCGGCGCTGCCGCAGCGTGCAGATAGGGGAAATAACGGGGACAAATCAGACAAAGGGGGCATTACTCGCGCAGTGCCCCCTTCCGGTGTGACTTACAGTGCCGCCAGCACAGCGTCACCCATCTCGCGGGTGCCGACCTGCTTGCAACCCGGCGTCAGGATATCGCCGGTGCGGTAGCCCTGGGCCAGCACCTTCTTGACGGCGTTCTCGATGCGGTCGGCCTGCTCGGCGCGGTTCAGCGAGTAGCGCAGCATCATCGCCGCCGACAGGATTGTCGCCAGCGGGTTGGCCACGCCCTTGCCGGCGATGTCGGGTGCAGAGCCGTGCGACGGTTCGTACAGGCCCTTGTTGTTGGCATCCAGCGACGCCGACGGCAGCATGCCGATCGAGCCGGTCAGCATGGCGGCCTCGTCCGACAGGATGTCGCCGAACATATTGCCGGTGACGATCACGTCGAAGCTCTTGGGCGCCTTGACCAGCTGCATGGCCGCGTTGTCGACGTACATGTGCGACAGTTCGACCTCCGGGTACTCCTTGTGCACCTCGATCACGATGTCCTTCCAGAACTGGAAGGTCTCGAGCACGTTGGCCTTGTCGACGCTGCACAGCTTCTTGCCGCGCTTGGCCGCGGCCTGGAACGCCACGTGGGCGATGCGGCGGATTTCGGGCTCGCTGTAGCGCATGGTGTCGAAGCCTTCGCGCGCACCCTTGAACAGGCCGTCCGGCGCTTCGCGCACGCCGCGCGGCTGGCCGAAGTAGATGTCGCCGTTCAGTTCGCGCACGATCAGGATGTCGAGGCCGGCCACCAGCTCGGGCTTCAGGCTCGAAGCGCCGGTCAGCTCCGGATAGCAGATTGCCGGGCGGAAGTTGGCGAACAGCTGCAGGTGCTTGCGCAGGCCCAGGATGGCCTGCTCCGGGCGCAGCGGACGATCCAGGCTGTCGTACTTCCAGTCGCCGACGGCACCGAACAGGATGGCGTCGGCTTCCTTGGCCAGCTTCAGGGTGTTCTCCGGCAGCGGATGGCCTTCGGCCTCGTAGCCGGCGCCGCCCACCGGGGCGGTTTCCAGTTCGAACTTCTCGTCGAGCGCGTTCAGGACCTTGACGGCCTCCGCGACGATTTCGGGACCGATGCCGTCACCCGGCAGGACTGCGATCTTCATTGTTGTCTTTCCTCGTTGAGTCTTATCCGACCAGGCGGTTGTTCAGCCACGGCATCTTGGCCACGCGCTCGGCCTCATAGGCCTTGATCTTGTCGGCATGGCGCAGCGTCAGGCCGATATCGTCGAAGCCGTTCAGCATGCAGTACTTGCGGAACGGGGCGATGTCGAACTCATACGCCTGGCCGCCCGCCGTCAGCACCACCTGCTTGTCCAGGTCGATGGTCAGCTTGTAGCCGTTGAAGGCGTTGGTCTCGTTGAACAGGTGGTCGACCTGCTGTTCGGTCAGCACCACCGGCAACAGGCCGTTCTTGTAGCAGTTGTTGAAGAAGATGTCGGCAAAGCTGGGCGCGATCACGGCGCGGAAGCCGTATTGCGTCAGCGCCCACGGTGCGTGCTCGCGCGAGCTGCCGCAGCCGAAGTTGCGGCGCGCCAGCAGGATCGACGCACCCTGGTAGCGCGGCTGGTTCAGCACGAAGTCCGGGTTCAGCGGACGCTTGCTGTTGTCCATGCCGGGCTCGCCGACGTCCTTGTAGCGCCACTCGTCGAACAGGTTGGGGCCGAAGCCGGTGCGCTTGATCGACTTCAGGAACTGCTTCGGGATGATGGCGTCGGTATCGACGTTCTCGCGGTCGAGCGGGGCTACGAGGCCGCTATGTACGGTGAACTTGTCCATGTTCTCTTTCCTTGCTTCTTCAGCCCAGCTTGCGGATATCGACGAAATGGCCTTCGATGGCTGCGGCCGCTGCCATCGCCGGGCTCACCAGGTGGGTGCGCCCGCCCGCGCCCTGGCGGCCTTCGAAGTTGCGGTTCGAGGTCGACGCGCAACGCTCGCCAGGATCGAGGCGGTCGGCATTCATGGCCAGGCACATCGAGCAGCCCGGCTCGCGCCATTCAAAGCCCGCGGCCTTGAAGATCTTGTCCAGGCCTTCGCGCTCGGCCTGTTCCTTGACCAGGCCCGAGCCCGGCACCACCATCGCCAGCTTCACGTTGCCGGCGACCTTGCGACCGAGCTTCTGCACCACCCACGCGGCGGCGCGCATGTCTTCGATGCGGCTGTTGGTGCACGAACCGATGAAGACCTTGTCGATATTGATGCTCTCGACCGGCACGTTGGGCTGCAGGCCCATGTATTCGAGCGCGCGCTCCATCGCGTTGCGCTTGTTCGGGTCCTTCTCCTTCTCGGGATCCGGCACGCGGTCTTCGATGCTGATCACCATTTCTGGCGAGGTACCCCAGGTCACCTGCGGACGGACGTCCTCGGCGCGCAGCTCGACCACCTGGTCGAACTTGGCCCCGGCATCCGAATGCAGCGTGCGCCAGTAGGCCACGGCCTGCTCCCACTCCACGCCCTGCGGCGCGTAGGGGCGGCCCTTCACGTATTCGAGCGTGACGTCGTCCACCGCCACCAGGCCGGCGCGCGCGCCCGCCTCGATGGCCATGTTGCAGACCGTCATGCGGCCTTCCATGGTCAGGTCGCGGATGGCCGAGCCGGCGAACTCGATGGTGTAGCCGGTGCCGCCCGCGGTGCCGATCTTGCCGATCACGGCCAGCACGATGTCCTTGGCGGTGCAGCCGCGCGGCAGCTTGCCTTCCACCTTGACCAGCATGTTCCTGGCCTTCTTGCCCAACAGCGTCTGGGTAGCCAGCACATGCTCAACTTCCGAGGTGCCGATGCCATGCGCGAGCGCGCCAAACGCGCCATGCGTGCTGGTATGCGAGTCCCCGCACACCACCGTCATGCCCGGCAGCGTGGCGCCCTGCTCCGGCCCGATCACGTGCACGATGCCCTGGCGGTGGTCGTTCATCTTGAACTGGGTGATGCCGTAGCTGTCGCAGTTGGCATCCAGCGTATCGACCTGCAGCTTCGACACCGGATCGGCAATGCCGTGGCTGCGGTCGGTGGTCGGCACGTTGTGGTCCGACACGGCCAGGTTGGCGCTGATGCGCCATACCGGACGCTCCGCCAGCTTCAGCCCTTCGAACGCCTGCGGGCTGGTCACTTCATGCAGCAGGTGGCGGTCGATGTAGAGCAGCGTGGTGCCGTCTTCCTCGACGTGGACGGTGTGGTCATCCCAGAGTTTGTCGTAGAGCGTCTTGGCCATGATGCGATGGCGGGCCGGAAGACCGATCCTTTGCAGGAGTGGTCCGCGGTGACCGCGCGGTAGTTTGCAGGGGTTTTATTCGCTTCGGTCGCGGTGGCGAGCGGGTGGCGATAGCGATAATCGCGCCGGAAGCCGCCTGAAGCGAGCGTTATTTCAAGCGTTGCCGCAATGCTTGACTTGGCAATTGATTATGCCACAGGGGGTGTGGCGGTCAGCCCCCTGCCCGGCCCGGGCAGCGGCTGCAATGTAATGTGATTGGCGAAAGGGGGATTTCGCGGATGGCGAAAAGGAAAAGGCCGCGGCCCGCCAGGCGGGGCCGCGGCCTCTTGGGATCAGCCGCCCAGGTAGGCGGCCTTGATCCGGTCGTTTGCCAGCAGGTTGGCGCCGGTATCGGCCAGCACCACCTTGCCGGTTTCGAGCACATAGCCGCGGTCCGCGACCTGCAGTGCCTTGTTGGCGTTCTGCTCGACCAGGAACACAGTGACGCCTTCGTCACGAATGGTGCGGATGATGTCGAAGATCTGCGCGATGATCAGCGGCGCCAGACCGAGCGTGGGCTCGTCCAGCAGCAGCAGGCGCGGCCGGCTCATCAGCGCGCGGCCGATCGCCAGCATCTGCTGCTCGCCGCCCGACATGGTGCCGGCCCGCTGGCTGGCGCGCTGGTTCAGGCGCGGGAACAGCTTGAACACGTGCTCGATGCCCGCCTCGATCTCGTCGCGCCTGGCGAAGAACGCGCCCATCTTCAGGTTCTCCAGCACCGTCAGGCTCGGGAACACGCGCCGGCCCTCGGGCGAGATCGCGAGCCCCAAGCGCATGATCTCGTGCGTGGACCGGTTGGTGATGTCCTGCCCTTCGAACGTCACGCGCCCGCTGGACGCGCGCGGCGTGCCGCACACGGTCATCATCAGCGTCGTCTTGCCGGCGCCGTTGCTGCCGATCAGGGTGACGATCTCCCCCTTGTTGACTTCGATCGATACGCCCGACAGCGCCTCGACGGCGCCGTAGTGGGTATGGACCTGTTCCAGCTTCAGCATCAGTCCTCTCCCAGGTAGGCCTTGATCACGCGCGGGTCGTTGCGCACTTCCTCAGGCGCGGCCGTAACGATCGGCTTGCCGTGCTCCATCACCAGGATGCGGTCGGACACGCCCATCACCAGGCTCATGTCGTGCTCGATCAGCAGCACGGCAATGCCGAACTCGCGCCGCAGCTGGTCGATCAGCTGCTGCAGCTCGATCTTCTCCTGCGGGTTCAGGCCGGCCGCCGGCTCGTCCAGCATCAACAGGCGCGGCTTGGTGATCATGCAGCGCGCGATCTCCAGCCGGCGCTGGTGGCCGTACGACAGCGTGCCCGCCTCGCGGTTGGCCACCGAGGTCAGCCCCATGCGTTCAAGCCAGACCGCGGCGCGCTCCAGCGCCTCGCGCTCGGCGCGGCGGTAGGCCGGCGTGGCGAACAGGCCGCGCAGGATGCCCGCCTGCACCTGGCGGTGCTGCGCCACCAGCAGGTTTTCCACCACCGTCAGCGACTTGAACAGGCGGATGTTCTGGAAGGTCCGCACCAGGCCCTTGCGCGCTACCTGGTGGCTGGGCAGGCCGGCGATGGCGTGGCCGTCCAGCGTGACCTCGCCCGCGGTGGGCTTGTAGAAGCCGCCCACGCAGTTGAACACCGTGGTCTTGCCGGCGCCATTAGGGCCGATGATGGCGAAGACCTCGTCGCTGCGCACATTGAAATCAATACCGTCCACGGCCAGCAAGCCGCCGAAGCGCATCTGCAGGCCGGAGACTTTCAGCAAATCCGCGCTCATTTCGGCAACTCCACGTGGGGACGGCTCGCGGGCAGCAGGCCCTGCGGACGCCACATCATCATCAGCACCATCACCAGGCCGAAGATCAGCATGCGATATTCGGCAAAACCGCGCGCCACCTCGGGCAGCACCGTCAGCAGGATCGCCGCCAGGATCACGCCCAGCTGCGAACCCATGCCGCCCAGCACCACCACGGCGAGGATCAGCGCCGACTCGATGAAGGTGAACGATTCCGGATTGACCAGGCCCTGGCGCGCCGCGAAGAAAGCGCCGCCGATGCCGGCGAACGAAGCTCCCAGCGTGAACGCCGACAGCTTGATGCGGGTCGGGTTCAGGCCCAGCGAGCGGCACGCGATCTCGTCGTCGCGCAGCGCTTCCCAGGCGCGGCCCATCGGCATGCGGATCAGGCGGCTGGTGACGAACAGCGTGAAGCCCACCAGCAGCAGCGCCAGCAGGTACAGGAAGATCACCATGTGCTGGCCGCTGTAGTCCCAGCCCAGCAGGTCATGAAAGGTCTTGGCGCCCTCCACGCTCGCGCTGCGCGCCATCTCGATGCCGAACACGGTCGGCTTCGGGATGCCGGACACGCCATCCGGGCCGCCGGTCAGGCTGGTCAGGTTGTTGGCCAGCAGGCGGATGATCTCGCCGAAGCCAAGTGTCACGATGGCCAGGTAGTCGCCGCGCAAACGCAGCACCGGGAAACCCAGCAGGAAGCCGAAGGTGGCCGACATCGCGGCGGCGATCGGCAGGCATTCCCAGAAGCCCAGCCCGAAATACTGGTTGAGCAGCGCGTAGGTGTAGCCGCCGATGGCGTAGAAGCCGACATAGCCCAGGTCGAGCAGGCCGGCATAGCCCACCACGATATTCAGGCCCAGGCCCAGGATCACGTAGATCAGCGCCAGCGTGGCCACGTCGACCGCGCCGCGCGAGCCGAAGAACGGCCACACCAGCCCGACCGCCAGCAGCATCCATACCGCCGCGCGCTGCTGCCGGGCGCCCAGCTGCGGCACCGCCGGCAGGCGCACCGCGCTGCCGGCGCGCGACAGCAGCGGCTTGAACAGCTGGAACAGGAAGACCGCCGCCACGGCGATCCACACCGGCCGCCAGTGCGGCTCCAGCACGACCTTGTAGCCTTCCAGCTTGAGCTGCAGGCCCAGGATGGGAATGGTCAGGATGGCCGTCATCACGGCGGCCGTGATCGCATTCTTGAGCGATTGTCCCGGTGCGGCGCCGCGTGCGGCGGCCTTGCCCGCGGGCATCGCGGAAACGTTGTTGGTCATGTCTCGTCCTCTTTCAGACCTTTTCGACGTCAGGCTTGCCGAGCAGCCCGGTCGGACGGAACAGCAGCACCAGCACCAGCAGGCTGAACGCAACCACGTCCTTGTACTCGGCCGGCATATAGCCCGAGGCGAAGGTCTCCGCCAGGCCCAGCAGCACGCCGCCGAGCATCGCGCCCGGGATGCTGCCGATGCCGCCCAGCACCGCCGCGGTAAAGGCCTTGATGCCGGCGATAAAGCCGATAAAGGGATTGAGCTTGCCGATGGTCAGCCCGATCAGCACGCCGCCCACCGCCGCCAGCATCGCACCCAGCACGAAGGTGAACGAGATCACCTTGTTGGTGTCGATGCCGAGCAGGTTGGCCATGCGCATGTCTTCGGCGCAGGCTCGGCAGGCACGGCCCATGCGCGAACGGCCGATAAACAGCGTCAGCGCGATCATCAGCACCAGCGTCACGCCGACGATCAGCAGGCGCGAGTACGGCACCGTCACGGTGAAGTCACTGCCCATCTGGAACTCGATGGCGCCCGAGATCAGCACCGGCACCGACACGTCGCGTGCGCCCTGCCCGATCTGGACATAGTTCTGCAGGAAGATCGACATGCCGATGGCCGAGATCAGCGGCACCAGCCGCGGTCCGCCGCGCAAGGGCCGGTATGCCACCCGCTCGACCGCATAGCCGTACACCCCAGTGACCAGCACCGAGACCAGCAAGGCGGCGCCCAGCACCAGCGGCAGGGGGTAGCCTGCCTGGGCGCCGATCGCGGTGAGCGTGACCAGGCCGACATAGGCACCGATCATGTAAATCTCGCCGTGCGCGAAATTGATCATGCCGATGATGCCGTAGACCATTGTGTAGCCGATGGCGATCAGCGCATAGATCGCACCCAGCGTCAGGCCGTTGACCAGCTGCTGGGTGAACTGTGGAAGGAATTCATTCATTGGGGAAGCCTCAGGAACTTGAAGCCCGATACCAGAACGCCCCGCCCGGGGTCCGGGCGGGGCGTGTGCGTGGAAAAGCTCCGGCTTAGTTGGCGGCCGTCTTGCTGGCGTCCTTGTGCCAGGTGTAGACCACGAACTTGAAGGACTTCAGGTCGCCCTTGTCGTCGTACTCGACCTTGCCGATCGGGGTGGTGAAGGCGTTCTTGTGCATGTACGCCGCGACCTTGGTCGGGTCGGTGCTCTTGGCGCCGGCAATGGCGTCGCCGATGATCTTGACGGCGGCATAGGCCGGCATCTGGAACGGACCGTTGGCGTCACGCTTCTTGTCGGCAAAGGCCTTCACCAGCGCGGCGTTGGCCGGGTCGGCCGAGAAGTCTGCCGGCAGCGTCACCAGCATGCCTTCCGAGGACGGGCCGGCGATCGCCGTCACGTCCTTGTTGCCCACGCCCTCGGGGCCCATGAACGCGGCCTTCACGCCCTGCTCGCGCGCCTGGCGCAGCAGCAGGCCCATTTCCGGGTGGTAGCCGCCGAAGTAGACGAAGTCCACGCCCTGCGACTTGAGCTTGGTGATGACGGCGGAGTAGTCCGAATCGCCGGCGTTGATGCCTTCGAACACGGCGACCGGGATCTTGGCGGCTTCCAGGTCCTTCTTCACCGAGCTGGCGATGCCCTGGCCGTACGACTGCTTGTCGTGCAGCACCGCGACCTTCTTCGGCTTGACCTTGCCGATGATGTACTGGGCGGCGGCCGGGCCCTGCTGGTCGTCGCGGCCGATGGTGCGGAAGATGTACTTGCGCTTCTTGGTCTCGGTCAGCTGCGGTGCGGTCGCCGACGGCGTGACCATGACGATCCCTTCGTTCTCGTAGATGTCCGAAGCCGGGATGGTCGAGCCCGAGCACACATGGCCGATCACGTACTTGATGTTCTGGCTGACGATCTTGTTGGCAACTGCCACGGCCTGCTTCGGCTCGCAGGCGTCGTCCATCATCACCACTTCGAACTTGTTGCCGCCGGCGCCGCCGTTGGCATTGAGTTGTTCGATCGCGGTCAGCGCACCGGCCTTGACCATGTCGCCATACTGCGCCACCGAGCCGCTCATCGGGCCGGCAATGGCGATCTTCACGGTTTCGGCGTTGGCAGCGGCGCCAAGGGTGGCCAGCACGGCGGCCAGCGAGATGGACGTAAGACGGGACAGCGTCATCAGGAGCTCCTCGATTTATGTTTGGGTCAACCGGGCAGAAACGGTGTGACCTGCGCAATCGAACAACACCCGCGGACTACGAATAAAGACGCCCGAGACGCGGAAGACGGGCCTGCAAGGGAGAGACAGCTTATGCGGGGCCCGGCATGTGTCAGTCCCGCTGAGGTACGGGGACCAAGGTTCGGAAAGACAACGTTTGATGCGTTCTCTATTGCGCAAGCGATTCGCCTGCCCCGCTTGCCGCACCGCATGCCGGAAGGGTGGCCCGGCTGCCGTCGGCAAAGCAGCCCGCATTATAGGGTCAAATTTCCTGCCGTAGGCGAAAATCGCACAACAAATGCGGAACTGAATTGACAGACTGAGACACAATTCTCCGCAAATTGCCGTTCTCACCACTTATCCGGCAATTTCCTGCTCCCTGCCCTGCTGCGACGCACAAGGCACTCCGGCCCAGAAACACAAACGCCCCGGCGGGCCGGGGCGTTTGTGATTGCTGCATCGCGCAGCCGGATGACAAGCCAGCGATCAGCGCTTGGCAACGTCCGGCACGTCGCGGGTAGCTGCGCCAACGAACAGCTGACGCGGACGACCGATCTTGTATTCCGGATCGGTAATCATCTCTTCCCACTGCGAGATCCAGCCCGGGGTGCGGGCCAGCGCGAAGATGCAGGTGAACAGCGAGGTCGGGATGCCCAGCGCGCGCTGGACGATGCCCGAGTAGAAGTCCACGTTCGGGTACAGCTTGCGGCTGACGAAGTACTCGTCTTCCAGCGCGATCTTTTCCAGCTCCATGGCCAGCTTGAACAGCGGGTCGTTGTGCAGGCCCAGCTCTTCCAGCACTTCGTGGCAGGTTTCGCGCATCAGCTTGGCGCGCGGATCGTAGTTCTTGTACACGCGGTGGCCAAAGCCCATCAGGCGCACGCCCGAGTTCTTGTCCTTGACCTGCTTGATGAACTCGTTGATGTTGTCGACGCTGCCGATTTCTTCCAGCATCTTCAGCGCGGCTTCGTTGGCGCCGCCGTGGGCCGGGCCCCACAGGCAGGCCACGCCGGCGGCAATGGCTGCGAACGGGTTGGTGCCCGACGAACCGGCCAGGCGCACGGTCGAGGTCGACGCGTTCTGCTCGTGGTCTGCGTGCAGGATGAAGATGCGGTCCAGCGCGCGCTCCAGCACCGGGTTCACGGTGTACGGGGCGCACGGCGTGCCGAACATCATGCGCATGAAGTTGCCCGAGTAGGACAGGTCGTTCTGCGGGTAGATGTACGGCTGGCCGATGTTGTACTTGTACGCCATGGCGACCAGGGTCGGCATCTTGGCGATCAGGCGGATGGCCGAGATCTCGCGCTGGTGCGGATCGTCGATGTCCATCGCGTCGTGGTAGAACGCGCTCATGGCACCGACCATGCCGGTCAGCACGGCCATCGGGTGCGCGTCGCGGCGGAAGCCGCGCATGAAGAACTGCATCTGCTCGTGAACCATGGTGTGGTTCATCACGTGGCCGACGAATTCTTCCTTCTGCTTGGCGTTGGGCAGTTCGCCCTTGAGCAGCAGGTAGCAGGTTTCGAGGTGGTCGCACTTCTGCGCCAGTTGCTCGATCGGGTAGCCGCGGTACAGCAGTTCGCCCTTGTCACCGTCGATATAGGTGATCTTGGAATTGCACGAAGCCGTCGACATGAAACCGGGGTCGTAGGTGAACTTACCGGTCTGTCCGTACAGCTTGCGAATGTCGATTACGTCCGGGCCAACGGTACCCGTGTAGATCGGCAGCTCAACGCTGGGGGAACCATCGGAGAACGATAGCGTGGCTTTCACATCGGACGGCGTCATGTCGGATCCTTCAAATGCTGTGAATAATAATGTTGACCAAAACTCAGACCGTACGCAGCAGGGTGATCACTCGCTGCATCGGGGGCGTGTCGAGCTCACCGTCCAGTTCCTTGCGCGCAAGGAGCAGGTCCATCAACTCGTTGTCGCTGAGTTCGAACAGCTCGCTCAACGAAGCCACGTCCTCGTCGGACAGGCTCTCCTCGTAACGGTTGAAAAAACGTTCGACGATGATGTCGTTCTCCAGCAGACCGCGGCGGGCGCGCCAGCGCAGACGTGCGCGCTTGTGCGGGTCGGCCTGATGGGAGAAGGTGGTGGCAGGACTCTCAGTCATGGCTTCCTACTTTCGGCGCGCCAGCCAGATATAGCCGCTCTGGCTGACGCGCCGCTTACTACTGCAGACAGCCGCAGGCTCAGACCGCGCGGCGGACCATCAGCTCCTTGATCTTGCCGATGGCCTTGGTCGGGTTCAGACCCTTCGGGCACACATCGACGCAGTTCATGATGCTGTGGCAGCGGAACAGGCGGTACGGGTCGTTCAGGTTGTCCAGGCGCTCGTTGGTGGCCTGGTCGCGGCTGTCCGCGATGAAGCGGTAAGCCTGCAGCAGGCCGGCGGGGCCGACGAACTTGTCCGGGTTCCACCAGAACGACGGGCACGACGTCGAGCAGCTGGCGCAGAGAATGCACTCGTACAGGCCATCCAGCTCGTCACGCTCTTCCGGCGACTGCAGGCGCTCTTTCTCGGGCGGCGGCTCGTCGTTGATCAGGAACGGCTTGATCGAGTTGTACTGCTTGAAGAAGTTCGTCATGTCGACGATCAGGTCGCGCACCACCGGCAGGCCGGGCAGCGGACGCAGCACGATGCGGTCCGGCAGCTCGCGCATATTGGTCAGGCAGGCCAGGCCGTTCTTGCCGTTGATGTTCATCGCGTCCGAGCCGCACACGCCTTCGCGGCACGAACGGCGGAACGAGATGGTCTCGTCCAGCTTCTTCAGCTTGACCAGCGCGTCCAGCAGCATGCGCTCGTGACCGTCCAGCTCGACCTCGTAGGTCTGCATGCGCGGTGCCGCATCCTTGTCCGGATCGTAGCGGTAGACTTCGAAAATACGCTTCATTTCTGTGGGTCCTGTTGTCTCTACGATGCGGTGCTCAGAAGGTACGGGCCTTCGGCGGCACGCTTTCCACCGTCAGCGGTTCCATCTTCACCGGCTTGTAGTCGAGGCGGTTGCCTTCGCTGTAGAACAGCGTGTGCTTGAGCCAGTTCTGGTCGTCGCGATTCGGGAAGTCGCTGTGCGCGTGGGCACCGCGCGATTCCTTGCGGGCGGCCGCCGAGATCATGGTGGCCTTGGCCACTTCCACCAGGTTGGCCACTTCGAGGGCTTCCACCAGCGCGGTGTTGAAGACCTTGGACTTGTCCTTCAGGTGGATGTTGTCGGCACGCTGCGACACTTCCAGGATGCGCTCGACGCCTTCGTCCATCAGCTTCTGGGTACGGAACACGCCGGCATGCGACTGCATGTTCTTGCGGATGTCGTTGGCAACGTCCTGCGTGTACTCGCCCGAGGACGACGACTGCAGCTTGGCCAGGCGCGACAGCGCCAGGTCGGCGGCGTCGGCCGGCAGCGGCTTGTGCTCTTTCTGCTTCAGGTTCTGGGCGATGATGTGGTTGCCGGCGGCGCGGCCGAACACCACCAGGTCCAGCAGCGAGTTGGTGCCCAGGCGGTTGGCGCCGTGCACCGACACGCACGAGCATTCGCCGATCGCGTAGAAACCGTTCAGGACTTCGTTCGGGTTGCCGTTCTTAGGCACCACGACCTGGCCGTGATAGTTGGTCGGGATACCGCCCATCTGGTAGTGGATGGTCGGGACCACCGGGATCGGTTCCTTGATCGCGTCGACGTTGGCGAACTTCATGCCGATTTCGCGGATCGACGGCAGGCGCTTCATGATGGTCTCGGCACCGACGTGGGTCAGGTCGAGCAGCACGTAGTCGCCGTTCGGGCCGCAGCCGCGGCCTTCCTTGATTTCCTGGTCCATCGAGCGCGAGACGAAGTCACGCGGCGCCAGGTCCTTCAGCGTCGGGGCATAGCGCTCCATGAAGCGCTCGCCGTCCTTGTTGCGCAGGATACCGCCTTCGCCGCGCACGCCTTCGGTGATCAGCACGCCCGCGCCGGCCACGCCGGTCGGGTGAAACTGCCAGAACTCCATGTCTTCCAGCGGCACGCCTGCGCGCGCTGCCATGCCCAGGCCGTCACCGGTGTTGATGAAGGCGTTGGTGGAAGCTGCATAGATACGGCCGGCACCGCCGGTCGCGAACAGCGTGGTCTTGGCTTCGAGGATGTAGACCTCGCCGGTTTCCATTTCCAGCGCGGTCACGCCCAGCACGTCGCCGTCCTGGTCGCGGATCAGGTCCAGCGCCATCCACTCGACGAAGAAGTGGGTCTTGGCGCGCACGTTGCGCTGGTACAGCGTGTGCAGCAGCGCGTGGCCGGTACGGTCAGCCGCGGCGCAGGCGCGCTGCACCGGCTTTTCACCGTAGTTGGCGGTGTGGCCGCCGAACGGACGCTGGTAGATGGTGCCGTCGGGGTTGCGGTCGAACGGCATGCCGAAGTGTTCGAGCTCGTACACGACCTTCGGGGCTTCACGGCACATGAACTCGATGGCGTCCTGGTCACCCAGCCAGTCCGAGCCCTTGATGGTGTCGTAGAAGTGGTAGTGCCAGTTGTCTTCGCTCATGTTCCCCAGCGAAGCGCCGATGCCGCCCTGTGCCGCCACCGTGTGCGAGCGCGTCGGGAACACCTTGGACAGCACGGCCACGTTCAGGCCGGCTTCCGCGAGCTGGAGGGATGCGCGCATCCCGGCGCCGCCAGCACCGACGATGACCACGTCGAAACGGCGACGCGGCAATCCAGTCTTGACTGCGACCATTTATTACACCCTCCAGAGAATCTGAGCAGCGTAGCCCGCGCAACCGACGAGCCACAGAATCGTAAGAACTTGCAGCACGAGGCGAACCGCCATCGGACGCACATAGTCCATCCAGATGTCGCGCACGCCGATCCAGGCGTGATACAGCAGCGACAGGATGGTCAGGAACGTGATGATCTTCATCCACTGGTTGGAGAAGAGCCCTGCCCACGCTTCATACGAAGCGCCGTTCGACAGCAGGAAGGCAATGGCCAGGACCACGGTGAAGACCACCATGATCACGGCCGTGACGCGCTGCGCCAGCCAGTCTTTCAGGCCGTAGTGCGCACCGACGACAAGACGCTTGGGACCGATATTATTGTTTGCCACCTTGATTCTCCTCAGAACAGGCCGAACAGCTTCAGGCCGAAAATCAGGGTAAGCAGCAGGCTCACAACCAGCACGCCGATGGCAGACTTGGCCGAGGCCGGCTTGGAAACGCCGACGTGCACATCCAGCAGCAGGAAACGGATACCCGCGCAGAAGTGATGCAGATAACCCCAGATCAGGACCAGCAGAACCAGCTTGACGAAGCCACCGGACAGAAGCGCCGAGAACTTTGCGAAGCTCAGTTCCGAAGTTATGCTCTGCTCAAACAGATACAGGACGAAGGGAAGGAGGAGGAACATCAGTGCACCGCTCACGCGATGCAGGATGGATACCTTGCCGGCCCAGGGCAACCGGTAGCGCGCAATCTGCGCGATACCGATATTCCGGTACTCCGGCCTGGCTTGTTTGACGGCTTCAGCCATGCGAGACCCCATTTGCGGTAAACAAAAAACGAAACTGCCACTGCCCTGCATGCAACGGGATGCATTAGGGCAAATCCATGAGATTTTAGCGCCTTTGTTGCGCGCTGCACCAATAATTTTCAGCTATCAGGCACCAACAGGTGCCGCCCGACAATCGCACACCAATCACATCCGGCGGGCAATCCAGCGCAACATTAGCCGCGCCGCGCAACAGCCCGCACCGTCATGACGAAAGCCACAATAATCAACGCCAGCGGGCGCATCATGCCATGCGCCGGCGTCAGCTCAGGTCGTTCTGGTAATAGTGCCGCGTAGTCACGTACAGCCCGCGGCGCACTTCGACGGGGCGGTCGCCATAGGTGTACGACACCCGCTCGACTGACAGCAGCGGCGAGCCTACCGGGACAGACAGCAACTCGGCCGCGGTTTCATCGGCAGGCACGGCGCGGATCTTCTCCGAGGCGCGGATCATGCGCGTACCGAACTCGGCCTCGAACAATGCATACATGGGGCCCTTCCACTCGGTCAGCTTTTCAGCGGTGAGGCCCTTGAAGTTGGCGCCGAGCAGCCAGATTTCATCCAGCACGGTCGACTCGCCCGAGAAATTCAGCACGCGGCGGATCTGCACCACGCTGTCGCCGGTGCGGATGTCGAGCAGCCGGGCAATTTCGGCGGGGGCGCGCAGGCGCTTGCATTCCAGCACGCGGCTGGCGCCATAATGGGGTTCGCCTTCGTCCGGGACGAGGCGCAGGAAGCGGAACTTGACCACGTCTTCATGGTGCGTGGTCACGAAAGTGCCCTTGCCCTGCCGGCGCGCCACCAGGTTCTCGGCGGCGAGTTCATCGATGGCCTTGCGCACCGTGCCCTGGCTGACCTTGTAGCGCGAGGCCAGCTCCATTTCGCTGGGGATCATCTCGCCGGGCTTCCATTCGCCGGATTGCAGGCTGCGCGTGATCAGCGCCTTGATCTGCTGGTAGAGCGGACTGAAGGTGGGCGACGGCACGGACTGCAGACCAGAGGCGGGACCAGATTGCGGGGCCGCCTGCGGCACAGGCGCGGGCGGCGAAGAAGGCGGCTGCGCCCCGGCGCCAGGCGTGGCGGCGCCAGATTCCGGCGCGCCGGGTGCGGCTGCGCCAGTCAGGGACGTAGGCAGGGAGGACATAGCGGGATTTCACCACAAAAGGGCAAGATACGTCCAGCCTTACGTTAATTGTCTTATGTCTTATATAAGACATATGAGTTGACATCACGGGAGGCCCGGCCTACACTCGCGCTGGTCCACGCCCGCGATGGCCCCAGGCACGCCAGCAGCAGTCAGGATACCGGAATGTGTCGGCCCGGCAGAATCTCGGCAGCGCTCCGGTCTGGAAATGGCGCCACGCTTCGCAGTAGACTAACGCTTTGTTGCATCACCATGACCCGTTGTGGCTCTCCCTCACCGGTTCCGCCCCGTGGCCCCGCCACCTGGCTCCGGCGGACGGCCGCTCCCCGCTGTGGCGACAACCAGCACCCGGTGACCCGCCGCACCCCTTGTTACGGCAACGGCATGCCACCGACCGGCTTCCCCCCTTCTATCGTTTGGAGATTTACTCATGGCTAAAGCCCCAATGCGCGTCGCAGTGACCGGCGCCGCTGGCCAGATCGGCTACTCCCTGCTGTTCCGCATCGCCAATGGCGACATGCTGGGCAAAGACCAGCCGGTCATCCTCCAACTGCTCGACCTCCCGCAAGCCCAGCAAGCCGTCAAGGGCGTGGTGATGGAACTGGAAGACTGCGCGTTCCCGCTGCTGGCCGGCGTGGTCATCACCGACGACCCCAAGGTTGCCTTCAAGGACGCCGACGTGGCCCTGCTGGTTGGCGCCCGTCCGCGCAGCAAGGGTATGGAGCGCAAGGACCTGCTCGAAGCCAATGCCCAGATCTTCACGGTGCAGGGCAAGGCGCTGGACGAAGTCGCCAGCCGCAACGTCAAGGTGCTGGTGGTCGGCAACCCGGCCAACACCAACGCCTACATCGCCATGAAGTCGGCACCGAACCTGCCGCGCGAGAACTTCACCGCGATGCTGCGCCTGGACCACAACCGTGCCCTGTCGCAAATCGCCGCCAAGACCGGCAAGCCGGTGTCGTCGATCGAGAAGCTGTTCGTGTGGGGCAACCACAGCCCGACCATGTACGCCGACTACCGCTATGCCACCGTCGACGGCAAGAGCGTCAAGGACCTGATCAACGACCCGGTGTGGAACAACGACGTGTTCCTGCCGACCGTCGGCAAGCGCGGCGCCGCCATCATCGAAGCGCGTGGCCTGTCGTCGGCTGCTTCGGCCGCCAACGCTGCCATCGACCACGTGCGCGACTGGGTGCTGGGCACCAACGGCAAGGTCGTCACCATGGGCATCCCGTCGAACGGTGAATACGGCATCCCGGCCGACACCATGTTCGGCTACCCGGTGACCACCGCCAACGGCAAGTACGAGATCGTCAAGGGTCTGGAGATCGACGCCTACAGCCAGGAAAAGATCAATATCACCCTGAACGAACTGGAAGAAGAAAAGGCCGGCGTGCAGCACCTGCTGGGCTGATCCTCCGATCGCTCGAGGAAAGACCGGGGTTCCGCAACGATTCACGAATCAGTGCGGACCCCGGTTTTTTAATATCCAGGGGCTACGATGTCCCCTTGCTCTCCCCCCTCAACCCAAACCGGTCCGAATCAACGTGCATCCTTCCGAGGTCTTGTTCCAGGGCGAAGCCATCCCGGTCCAGTTGCCGGTGTGTGACCACTACGCGGGCAGCGAAAAGCTGATGCGCAAATCGCTTGCCCTGCAACAAGAGCTTGGCCCGGTCTTCGACATCACCTTCGACTGCGAGGACGGCGCCGCCGTCGGCCGTGAGAGCGAGCATGCCGAGCTGTGCGCGCAGCTGGTCAACAGCCCGCTCAATGCCCACAATCGCGTCGGCGTGCGCATCCATGACCCGGCCCACCCGAACTGGCGCGAGGACGTCGACGTGCTGGTGCGCGCCGCCGGCGCGCGCCTGGCCTATGTGGTGGTGCCCAAGGTCAGCGACGTGGTCGAGGTTGCGCGCGTGACCGATCATGTCAACCAGGTGGCGCGCAATGCCGGCATCGCCCGGCATATCCCGATCCATGTGCTGGTCGAGACCCACGCCGCGCTGGAACAGGCCTTCGATATTGCCGCGCTGGTGCAGGTGGAATGCCTGAGCTTCGGCCTGATGGACTTTGTCTCGGCCCATCATGGCGCCATCCCGGGCGAAGCCATGCGCTCCCCACAGCAATTCGAACACCCGCTGATCCGCCGCGCCATGCTGGAGATCTCCGCCGCCTGCCACCGCCACGGCAAGGTGCCGTCGCACAACGTCAGCACCGACGTGCAGGCGCCGCAGCGCGCCGGCGACGATGCGCTGCGCGCGCGCAGCGAGTTCGGCTACCTGCGCAAATGGAGCATCCATCCGGGCCAGATCGCGCCGATCGTGGCGGCGTTCCGCCCCGGTGCCGAAGAAATCGGCGCGGCCAGCCAGATCCTGCTGGCCGCGCACGAGAACAGCTGGGCCCCGATCCGCCACGAGGGCCAGCTGCACGACCGCGCCAGCTACCGCTACTACTGGTCGCTGCTGCAGCGCGCGCAGGCCACCGGCACGCCGCTGCCGGCCAATGTGGAGGCATTGTTTTTCGCCTGAAGCCGATACCCGTACCAAAAACAAACAGGGCAGCGCCCAAGGAGACACGGATGTCCGCCTCGAAGTTCGCCGCACCCGACGCTGCACCCGACGCCACGGCCAGCGAGCCGGCCGCGCCCCGGGTCAAGAAATCCGTCGCCCTGTCGGGCGTGACCGCCGGCAATACCGCGCTGTGCACCGTCGGCCGCACCGGCAACGACCTGCACTACCGCGGCTACGACATCCTCGACATCGCCGAGACCTGCGAGTTCGAGGAAATCGCCCACCTGCTGGTACACGGCAAGCTGCCGACCAAATCCGAACTGGCCGCCTACAAGGCCAAGCTCAAGAGCCTGCGCGGCCTGCCCGCCAATGTGAAGGCCGCGTTGGAATGGGTGCCCGCCAGCGCCCACCCGATGGACGTGATGCGCACCGGCGTGTCGGTGCTGGGCACCGTGCTGCCGGAGAAGGAAGACCACAACACCCCGGGCGCGCGCGACATTGCCGACCGGCTGATGGCCAGCCTCGGCTCGATGCTGCTGTACTGGTACCACTACAGCCACAACGGCCGCCGTATCGAAGTCGAAACCGACGATGACTCCATCGGCGGCCACTTCCTGCACCTGCTGCACGGCGAGAAGCCGTCGGCGCTGTGGGAGCGCGCCATGCACACCTCGCTCAACCTGTACGCCGAGCACGAGTTCAACGCCTCGACCTTCACCGCCCGCGTGATCGCCGGCACGGGCTCGGACATGTATTCGTCGATCAGCGGCGCCATCGGCGCGCTGCGCGGCCCCAAGCACGGCGGCGCCAATGAAGTCGCGTTCGAGATCCAGAAGCGCTACGACAACCCCGACGAGGCCCAGGCCGACATCACGCGCCGCGTCGGGAACAAGGAAGTCGTGATCGGCTTCGGCCACCCGGTGTACACCACCGGCGACCCGCGCAACCAGGTGATCAAGGAAGTGGCGAAGAAGCTGTCTAAGGATGCCGGCTCGATGAAGATGTTCGACATCGCCGAGCGCCTGGAAACGGTGATGTGGGACATCAAGAAGATGTTCCCGAACCTGGACTGGTTCAGCGCGGTGAGCTACCACATGATGGGCGTGCCGACGGCGATGTTCACGCCGCTGTTCGTGATCGCGCGTACTTCGGGCTGGGCCGCGCACATTATCGAGCAGCGCATCGACAACAAGATCATCCGCCCGAGCGCCAACTACACCGGTCCGGAGAACCTGAAGTTCGTGCCGATCGGCAAGCGCAAGTGAAGCGGGGCCAACTAGCCCCCGTCGATAATGTAACCAAAGACCAGAGCACTACGCCGCTCTGGGCAAATCGTAGAGAATAGCGGCGGAAATTGTCCCGGCGCCGCCCGGTTTGACGGCGGCGAATGAAACATAAATCGATTTCAGTATCCGAAAGGCACTCACAATATGAAACATCTTGTCCTTGCCGCCTGCATCGGCGCATTCAGCCTGACCACCGCCACCGCCGTGATGGCGCAGGAACCCGCCAAGAAGACCACCAGCAAGAAGGCTTCGACCAAGAAGAAGGCGGCCGCCGGAACCGCCGCAGCGGCCGGCGCTGCTGCCGCGGTCACCCCGAACGGCGAAAAATGGCAGTGTGAACTGGGCAACAACCTGTATATCGCCGGCGACATGCTGCGCGACGAAGTCCTGACCGTGCACTGGCAAGGCAAGGACTACAAGCTGCCGCGCCAGGCCACGGTGACCGGCGCCGACCGCTACTATGACGCCCGCACCGGCCTGGACCTGGTGGTGATCCCGAGCAAGGCCATGCTGTTCAACAAGAACCTGGGCCAGCGCCTGGCCGACGACTGCCAGAGCGCCGCCATGCAGGCCGGCGCCGCGGCCCCTACCCAGGCCGGCGGCCTGCGCGCCCCGGCCACCACCCCGCTGCTGGTCACGCCCCCGGGCGGCCCGACGCAGGTGCCGGAAGGCGCCCAGCAATCCGCAGCACCCAAGCAGTAAGTCCGTACCGGGGCGCTGGCGGCCGCTGAATTCCGGCCGCCAGCGCCCTTTTTTGCCTTGCCGGACGGCCAATCCCGGGTGGGCATGCTGTCGGGCCGGCGCCGTCGCGGCCGGCGGGTTGCCGAGCCGGGTGGCGCCAAAGCCGCGCGGCGGTTAGAGTATGCAGTTGCAGTGCGCTGCCGGCCTCGGACCGCGGTCAAATGCCGCGGCAGCGCACCGGGGTCTCGATTCAGGTCCGAGCCAAATGCCATCGCATCATCCTTCGATCGGAGTACGGCAATGCCCCACAACCTCAAGAACACGCTAAAAGAATTCAAGATCGGCTCTTCCGGCAAGGGCCAGTATTACTCCCTGCCCCAGTTGGGCGAGGAGCTGGACGTGGCAGTCGGGCGACTGCCGGTGTCGATCCGCGTGGTGTTGGAATCGGTGCTGCGCAACTGCGACGGCAAGAAGGTCACCGAAGAGCACGTCAGGCAACTTGCCAACTGGAAGCCGAACGCCGAGCGCGTCGACGAAATTCCCTTCGTGGTGGCCCGTGTGGTCTTGCAGGACTTTACCGGCGTGCCGCTGCTGGCCGACCTCGCCGCGATGCGCAACGTCGCCGAGAAGATGGGCAAGAACCCCAAGAAGATCGAGCCGCTGGTGCCGGTGGACCTGGTGGTCGACCACTCGGTGCAGGTCGACCATTTCCGCGAAAAGAAGGCGCTGGACCTGAACATGCAGCTGGAATTCCAGCGCAACAACGAGCGCTACCAGTTCATGAAGTGGGGCATGCAGGCGTTCGATACCTTCGGCGTGGTGCAGCCGGGCTTCGGCATCGTGCACCAGGTCAACCTGGAATACCTGGCCCGCGGCGTGCACAAGAAAGACGGCGTCTACTACCCGGACACCCTGGTCGGCACTGACTCGCACACCACCATGATCAACGGCATCGGCGTGGTGGGCTGGGGCGTCGGCGGCATCGAGGCCGAGGCCGGCATGCTGGGCCAGCCGGTCTATTTCCTGACGCCGGACGTGGTTGGCGTGGAGCTGAAGGGCCGCCTGCGCGAAGGCGTCACCGCCACCGACCTGGTGCTGACCATCACCGAGATGCTGCGCAAGGAGAAGGTCGTCGGCAAGTTCGTCGAGTTCTTCGGCGAAGGCACCGCCAGCCTGGCCCTGCCCGACCGCGCCACCATCGGCAACATGGCGCCGGAATACGGCGCCACCATGGGCTTCTTCCCGGTGGACGAGAAGACCATCGACTACTTCAAGGGCACCGGCCGCACCGAAGAGGAAATCGCCGCGTTCGAGGGCTATTTCCGCGCACAGAAGATGTTCGGCATTCCCAGGGCCGGCGAGATCGACTACAGCAAGGTGGTGACGCTGGACCTGGGCACGGTGGCGCCGTCGCTGGCGGGCCCGAAGCGTCCGCAGGACCGCATCGAGATCGGCAACGTCAAGAGCACCTTCGCCTCGCTGTTCAGCAAGCCGGTGGCCGAGAACGGCTTCAACAAGGAGGCGGCCGACCTGGACCGCGCCTACACCACCACCGACGGCCTCGAGGTGAAGAACGGCGACGTGCTGATCGCCGCGATCACGTCCTGCACCAACACCTCCAACCCGAGCGTGCTGCTGGGCGCCGGCCTGCTGGCCAAGAAGGCGGTGGAAGCCGGCCTGACGGTGGCGCCGCACATCAAGACCTCGCTGGCCCCGGGCAGCCGCGTGGTGACTGAATACCTGACGGCCGCCGGCCTGCTGCCGTACCTGGAAAAGCTGGGCTTCGGCGTGACCGCCTATGGCTGCACCACCTGCATCGGCAACGCCGGCGACCTGACGCCCGAGCTGAACGAGGCCATCACCAGGAACGACCTCGTGGCCGCTGCCGTGCTGTCGGGCAACCGCAATTTCGAGGCCCGCATCCACCCGAACATCCGTGCCAACTTCCTGGCCTCGCCGCCGCTGGTGGTGGCCTACGCCATCGCCGGCAATGTCACGCGCGACCTGATGACCGAGCCCGTGGGCAAGGGCAAGAAGGGCCGCGACATCTACCTGGGCGATATCTGGCCGACCTCGGAAGAAATCCACGCACTGATGAAGTACGCGATGGATGCCAAGACCTTCAAGGGCAACTACGAACAGGTCAAGAAGCCGAGCAAGCTGTGGGCCGGCATCAAGGGCACCAAGGGCCAGGTCTACGACTGGCCCAAGTCGACGTACATCGCCGAGCCGCCCTTCTTCCAGGACTTCAGCATGCAGCCCGCCGCCACCAGCGCCAGCGTGCGCGGCGCGCGTGCGCTGGGCATCTTCGGCGATTCGGTGACGACCGACCACATCTCACCGGCCGGATCGATCAAGGACACCTCGCCCGCGGGCAAGTACCTGCTGTCGCACGGCGTGCTGAAGGCCGACTTCAACAGCTACGGTTCGCGCCGCGGCAACCATGAAGTCATGATGCGCGGCACCTTCGCCAACGTGCGCATCAAGAACCTGATGATCCCGCCCAAGGCCGACGGCTCGCGCGTGGAAGGCGGCATCACGCTGCACCAGCCCACCGGTGACGAAATGTCGATCTACGATGCCGCCATGAAGTACGTGGCCGAGGGCACGCCCACGGTGGTGTTCGGCGGCGAAGAGTACGGCACCGGCTCGTCGCGCGACTGGGCCGCCAAGGGCACGCAGCTGCTGGGCGTGAAGGCCGTGGTGGCACGCAGCTTCGAGCGCATCCACCGCTCCAACCTGGTCGGCATGGGCGTGCTGCCGCTGCAGTTCAAGGGCAACGACAGTGCGCAGACGCTGGGCATCACCGGCAACGAGACCTTCGATATCGAAGGCATCGAGGGCGACCTGAAGCCGCAGCAGGACGTGGTGCTGGTGATCCATCGCGCCAATGGCGACGTGCAGCGCGTGCCGGTGCTGTTGCGCATCGATACGCCGATCGAGGTCGACTACTACAACCACGGCGGCATCCTGCCGTTCGTGCTGCGCCAGCTGCTGGCCGCCTGAGATCCACCTGAGGCGCCCGCAGCCTGCCAAGGCTGACGCCGCCTGCCCGGGCCCCGTTGCGGGGCCCGGGCAGGCGGCGTTTTTCATTGAGGTCCTGCGCCCCTTGCATCACCCCGAACGAAGCCGGGCGCGTGTAAGTTCCACGCAAGCCAGTGCTGCCACACTGTGTTGCACAAGAACAGCGGTCGCACGACCGGAAGCCGGGTCCGCCCGGCATCATCCAGAATCAGGAGACACCATGGTTAAGATCCTTATCGCATTCGTCGTGGTTGCCGGCGCGGCCCTCTACCTGCTGACCAAGGGCGGCAGCGACGTTTCCATGTCCGGCGAGTCGCACAGCGTCGAAAGCCACGCGCCCGCGGCCCCTGCCGCCTCCGCTCCGGCCCAGAAATAAAGCCACACGCCCGGGCGCGTCCGCACACGCTGCACGCATATAGCGGCCTGCGTGTCAACGCAACGAGTAGAATACCGTTTTACGCATAAACGGACGGTTTCTTTCTATGGCAGGTTTTCGCCCCAAGGCTTCCCCACGACTCTCCCCTGACGCCGAGCGTCTGGTGGCCGATGCGCTCGCCCTCGACGCTTCGGGCAGCCGCATGGAGGACGCGTACTGGGAACGGCGGCTCTCGCAGCGCCTGGGCCGCCTGCTGAAGAACGGGAGCCAGACCGCGCTCGACGCGGCGCTGGAACACCTGTTCAAGCACAATGCAGACGCCTCCGACGTGCTGGCCGAGCAGGCCGAGACGCTCGCCGAATCCGCCACCATTGAGGTCGACGGCCAGCGCCATGACGCGCTGCTGATCGCCGCCCCGATCCTGGCGCACACGCGCTACGCCATTCCCTCCGGCTCGCTCAAGCCGGAGCTGGCGCAAACGTTGGCGGTGCACTTGCAGGCACATGTGCTGGCCACCGGGACCAAGGTCTCGCTGTCGCCCTACCTATACAGCATCGACCAGCTGCCGCGCACGCACAGCGACACCTTTGCGCTGACGCACAAGCTGTCCGCGGCCGCCCTGGCCGGCACGGTACCCAAGGTCGACTTGCGCGACCTGCCCGAGACCGCGCCGATCCTGGCCGATCCGCGCTACCTGCTGGCCGTGGTGGTGGCTCCGCACGAGCAGGCGCTGTTCCGCTGGCAGGAAGACGCCAAGGAGCACCACGCCGAGCGCTCGACCTGCCTCGACCAGTGGCGCACCCAGGTGCAGCCGTCGGTGGCGCTGCTGCTGCCGGGCTGCGAGTTCGAGCTGCTGCTGCCCGACGCATTCTTCCTGTCCTGCCGCGAGTCCGACAAGAGCATCCGCCCGCTGACCGTGCGCGCCGCGGTCAACTACCTGTGCGGCACGCTCGACATCTCCGCCGGCCAGCTGGCCGCCGTGGTGGCTGCCTTCGGCGAGGAAGTGGTCGAGGAATACCGCGTGGGCTTCACCATGCGCGGCGAGAAGGATGTGATCTACGGCATCGTGTGGCCGGTCTACGGCCGCGAAGCCGGCGAGGTCGATGCCGACGAAAAGGGCAACCCGCTCGAGCAGATCTGCGAGGAACTGCGCAACGCCGGCGTAGAAGACATCTTCCGCCACGCCGCGCTGTTCGATCCGGAATACTGCGAGGACTGCGGCACGCCGCTGTACGCGGACCGCAACGGCGAGATCGTGCATGCCGAACTGCCCGAGGACGCCCCGACGCAGCAGCCGCTGTTCCACTGACGCGCCCGGCTGCGCCTGGCAAAAAGACGGCCCGCATGCGCGGGCCGTTTTCATTGGCGAGCCGCTCAGGCGCGCTGGCGCTCGCTGACGCAGCGCCACAAGCCGTGGCCCGATGCCCCGTACTTGCGCTCGAACGGCGTCATCGGTTGCGCCGGGGCCCACGCCTCTACCCGCGCCGGGCGCCCGACCAGTGCTAGCGCCTGGGCAAACTCATCGATATAGATGCGCCAGTTGCTGCGGCACTCCAGATAGTCGCCGCAGGCGGCCAGCGCCGGGAACACCGCATGCCCCTGCCAGCGCCGCCCCAGGTGGCCGATCTTGGGCCACGGGTTCGGGTACAGCACGTAGTGGCGCGCCACCGGCACGGCCTCGGCCTGCAGCAGGCGCCACACATCGACCAGGTCGGCCCGCGCCCAGCAGAAGTTGGCTGGCATCGGCGCCTCGCCCCACCAGTCCTTGCCGGCGGCCAGGCGCTTCTCGGACTGGTCGATGCCGATCACGAAGTGGTCCGGGAACGCTGTGGCCAGCCGCAGCGTGCTTTCGCCCACGCCGCAGCCCGCATCCAGGATCAGCGGCGCACCGCCGGCCTGCTGCCAGCTTTGCAGCGCCGCGCCGAGCTCGCGCCGGCTGGCTTCGCCGATGGGCTTGCGGAACGGCTCGGCCAGGTGGCGCGCGACGCGCGCGGCCAGGTGTTCGTGGACATCGGCCTGGGCCGAGACAATGGTGCGGGAATTGGCAAACATGGGCGCCATTCTAACGGCGCCGTCCCGCATCGGCTTGCCTGCCCGCGCCAAAGGCTGCAACCAAGCCACTTTAGCGGCACAATGCGGGACAAACCCGCCTGAGGACCCGGCCGCGCCCGCGCGGACCCGTACGAGGAGCCAGCCAGATGACACCGACCCACGCCCTGCCGCCGCAACGTCCGCCCCGCCGCCCTGCCCGTCGCGCCGTGCTCCATGCCGCCACCGCGCTGGTGCTTGGCAGTGCCGCCTTCACGCTGCTGCCGGCGGGTGCCGCCCACGCCGAAGACCTGCGCATCGGCCTGGCGGCCGACGTGACCTCGATGGACCCGCACTGGAACAACTCGGGCCCCAACAACGCCATCGCGCTGCATGTGTTCGAGTCGCTCGTGTTCATGGACAAGAACGCGCGCTACATCCCCGGCCTGGCGTTGTCGTGGAAGCCGGTCAACGCCATCACCTGGGAGATCAAGCTGCGCCCCAACGTGAAGTGGCATGACGGCTCGCCCTTTACCAGCGAGGATGTCAAGGCCTCGCTGGAGCGCCCGGAGAAGCTGGTCAACAGCCCCGGCTCGTTCACCAGCTACACCAAGCCGATCGCGCGCATCGACACGCCCGACCCGCTGACGGTGCGCCTGACCATGAGCGTGCCCAATTACGCCAACCTGGCCAACGACCTGAACAGCGTGCCGATCATGCCGAAGAAGGTCGCCGCCACGCTGACGCAGGCGGACTTCGACTCGGGCAAGGCGATGATCGGCACCGGCCCGTTCAAGTTCGTGCGCTTTGCGCGCGGGCAGGAAATCGTGATGGAGCGCAACCCCAACTACTGGGGCCCCAAGCCCGAGTGGGACCGCGCCATCTTCCGCATCATCACCGACAACGGCGCGCGTTCGTCCGCGCTGCTGGCGGGCGATGTCGACGTGATCGAGAGCGTACCGTCGGCCGACGTCGCGAAGCTGAAGCAGAATCCGAAGTTCAAGATCGAGCAGCAGGTGTCGTGGCGCACCATCTTCTGGCAGATGGACCAGTCGCGCGACAACCCGCCCTTCGTCACCGACAAGGCCGGCAAGCCGCTGGGCAAGAACCCGTTCAAGGATGCGCGCGTGCGCGCCGCAATCAGCAAGTCGCTGAACCGCGACGCCATCATCAGCCGCATCATGGAAGGGCTGGCGGTGCCGGCATCGTCGATCGTGTCGCCGCAGATCTTCGGGCATCCGGGCACCAAGCCGGAGGCCTATGATCCGGAAGGCGCGAAGAAACTGCTGGCCGACGCGGGCTACCCCGACGGCTTCGGCCTGACGCTGCACGCCACCAACAACCGCTACCTGAACGACGCCGCAGTGGCGCAGGCCACCGCCAGCATGCTGACGCGCATCGGCATCCAGACCAAGGTGGAGACGTTGCCGGTGGCGGCCTACTTCACGCGCGCACGCCAGGGCGAGTTCGCCTTCCAGATGCTGGGCTGGGGCTCGGCCGCGGCCGACGTGGCCTTGCGCTCGATCACTGGCACGCCCAACCCCAAGACCGGTTACGGCACCTGGAACTGGGGCAAGTACAGCAACCAGCAGCTGGACCAGCTGATCGAGAAATCGCTGACTACCGTCAGCAGCGACAAGGCGCGTGAGGAGAATGCCCGCATCGCGGCCAAGTTTGCGCTGGCCGACCACGCGATCATTCCGTCGCACAGCCAGCTGGCGATGTGGGCAATGAAGAAGGGACTGAAGTACGAGGCGCGCACCGACGAGTGGTCGCTGGCGCAGTTCTTCCACAAGGAGTGAGGGCGGGACTGCCTGCTGCCGCTCTCCCGCGCAGCGGGAGAGCGGCCGTTCCTCAGATCTTCAACCGCTCTTCCTGCCGCGCATTCGCCGCGCGCAGCTTCTGCACCCAGTCGCGCGCAGGCAGGCCGGTAGTCTTCTCGACCACATCGGCGCGCGCCTCGATCACTTCCCACGACACATCGATCTCCGGCCCATTGAATGCCAGCGCAATGACGTTGCCGTCATGCACTTCCGGGAACACCAGCACGCGGTTGTCGAAGGCATCGCAGATGCGTTCGATATTCTTCGGAAAGCTGTCGTGGTCGCCGAACAGGTTGATGGTCATCACCCCGGGTGCCTTCAGCGTGCGGCGGCAGGCGCGGTAGAACGCGGTGGTGTCCAGCACCGGGCCGCGCGCGGTGGCGTCGTACAGGTCCACCTGCAGCACGTCGATGGCGCCGGCGTGGGTGCCGTCCATCACGTAGTCCCAGGCATCCTGCTCGCGCACGGTCAGGCGCGCGTCGTCCTCGCGCAGGCCGAACATGCTGCGCCCGGCGATGATCACCGCGGGGTTCAGCTCCACCGCGGTCACGCGCGCGCGGCTGAACTGGCGGTGGCAGAACTTGGTCAGCGCCGCTGCGCCCAGGCCCAGTTGCACCACGTGGAATTCTTCGACCGAGGGCGACAGGAACAGCAGCCAGGCCATCATCTGCTGCGCGTATTCCAGCTCGATCGCATCGGGCTTGCGCAGGCGCATCGCGCCCTGCACCCACTCGGTGCCGAAGTGCAGGTAGCGCACTCCTTCCATTTCCGAGAACGTCACCGGCGCAAAGCGCGGCGTCATGCGTTTTTCTTCGCGTGCCGGCGCCTCGCCACGGGTGCGGGTGCCACGTGCCGGACGGCGCGAGGCCACGGCTTCAATCGATTTGCGTTTCAGTAGGGTCATGTTGTCGAGAAAGGCGTTCAGCACCCGTTCCAGCATGGATGGGGGAAACGCGGATTACTTGCCCAGCGCCGCCTGCGCGCGCTGCAGCCATTCGCGGTTGTGTTCGCGGGTGTGGCGCGGCCAGTGGCGGGCGTCGTGGACGATATCGGCATAGAGCTGCTGCGCGCGTTCGCGGTCGGCGGCGTCGGGCTGCGCCGCCAGCCAGTCGGCGAAAAGGCAGCGCGGCGCGGCATCGCTGGCGCTGGTCAGCGCCTGCTCGAACGCGGCGCGCGTGCCGGATGCGCCGGTGGCCGCCAGCGCGCGCGCATACAGCAAGGCCGGATCGGGCTGCTGGCGCGACTGCGGATTGGTGGCGAACAGCTTTTCCAGCGTTGCCAGCGCGCCGGCCGCATCGCCGGTGGCGAACTGCGCCTGTGCCAGTCCTTGTAGCAGCGCCGGATCGGTCGCAAACGGTCCGCTGGCCGCTGCCTGGTAGTGCTGCAGGGCTTCCGACGGCTCCCCGGCCGCCAGCAGCGCGGCGCCCAGGCGCATGCGGTGCGCCACCGTCGGGGCGCGGTCAAAGTCTGAGCGGGCCTCGCGCACCGCGCGGTTCGGATCGACCAGTTGCGTGATGGCACGCGTGGCCGCACGCGCGCCGCGCGACTGGCGCAGCTCGGGCAGGTAGATCGCGAAGAAATACACCACGCTGCCCAGCCCCGGGAACAGGAACAGGATCAGCAGCCAGTACATGTTCTGGTGTGTGCGCACCGCGTGCACCGCAAAGAACAGTGCAACGATGATATGGATGCTGATGCCGAAGATACGCATAGGGAATTCACCTTGAAATCAATGGCCGGCGCGCCAGCCGCCGGCATTGTGACAGAAAGGCGGGGCCACGGGTTTCAGCCGCCCGCCGGGATGCCGGCGCCGGCCGACCGCAGCCCCGCCACCGCCTGCGGCGTCAGCACGGCCTCGCCATTGACCGCGCGCGCCACCAGCGCATCGGCCGCCTCGATGGCAATGCCCTGCGCGCTGTACCAGGCATCGTCGTAATAGGTGTTGCCGTAGCGCTCGCCGCTGTCGCACAGCAGGCTGACGATGGCGCCGCCCTCCCCCGCCGCGCGCATCTGCTGGGCCAGGTACAGCACGCCGACGAAATTGGTGCCGGTGGACCCGCCCACGCGGCGCCCGAAGCGCCCGGCGAGGTAGCGCATGGCCGCGAACGAGAGCGCGTCCGGCACCTTAAGCATGGCGTCGATACAGGTCGGGATAAACGAATGCTCCACGCGCGGCCGGCCGATGCCTTCAATGCGCTAGCCCTCCGCCAGGGACAGGTCCGGCTGCGGCTTGCCGTCCAGGCAGCTGCGGAAGTAGTCAAAGAACACCGAGTTCTCCGGGTCCGCGCACAGCACGCGGGTCTTGTGGCGCCGATAGGCCACATAGCGCCCCAGCGTGGCGATGGTGCCGCCGGTGCCGCCGCTCGATACCAGCCAGGCCGGCACCGCATGCTCTTCGTGCGCCATCTGCTTGAAGATCGACTCGGCGATATTGTTGTTGGCGCGCCAGTCGGTGGCGCGCTCGGCGTAGGTGAACTGGTCCATGAAATGCCCGCCCGTCTCCTGCGCAATGCGGCGCGAGGCGGCGTAGATCCCGGACGGGCTGCCCACCAGGTGGCAGTGCCCGCCGTAGAACTCGATCGCCTCGATCTTGGCGCGCGAGGTCCCCGCCGGGATCACCGCCACGAACGGCAGCCCGAGCAGCCGCGCAAAGTAAGCCTCGGAGATCGCGGTCGAGCCGCTGGATGCCTCCACCACCGTGCTGCCCTCGTGCAGCCAGCCGTTGCACAGCGCATACAGGAACAGCGACCGCGCCAGCCGGTGCTTGAGGCTGCCGGTCGGGTGGCTGGACTCGTCCTTGAAATAGACGCGGATGTCCGGGTAGCCCGGCAGGTCCAGCGGGATCAGGTGGGTGTCGGCGGAGCGGTTGAAATCCGCATCGATCTTGCGGACGGCTTCGTGGGTCCAGTCGGAAAGTGGCATGGCAGTGTTCCGGGCAGGCCGGACGTCAGGACAGACCGTCAGGATGCCAGAAGCGCACGCCGCAAATCCAGTTTCCGGGATGGGCAGGCGGGCTGGCACAGCCCGCAAAGGGCGGTTTCACCACAACCGCGGGACCGGGCATGGCATTTCCCGGCCGGATGCAGCCACCGCGCGGGTGCTGGGATATGATAATACGATTAATATTATATGTGACTGAAACAGATGTCCCCGATGTCCGCGATACCCGGGCGAGCCACCCGCCGCCTTGCCCGCCCCAGCCAGCCGGCTGGTCCCCGGATCCTGCATTGCGCAAGGCTGCCGTCATGAACGAACGCAAACCGGACGCCGACCCCGGCGTCGCAGCGGGTAGCCGCCGCACATCCTTTGAGTCCTATATGCGCTTCCTGGCCGAAGCCCCGCGCGACGGCACGCCCGTGGTGCTGGAGACCGAGACCGCCCTGTCGCTGCACTTCGACGTGCTGGCCACGCAGAGCTTCATGTCGCGGCGCGATCCCGACCGGCTGGTGCTGGGCTACACGCGCACCATGATGGGATTCCTGCTGTTGCATCCGTCGCCGGCACGGATTTCGGTGATCGGACTCGGCGGAGGCTCGCTGGTCAAGTATTGCTACCGGCACCTGCCCGCCACGCGGGTGGTCGCTGTCGAGATCGACCCGGCGGTGATCGCACTGCGCGAGCGCTTCCGCATTCCGCCCGACGATGTCCGCCTGCAGGTGGTCTGCGCCGATGGCGCCGAGTACGTCAGGGGCCGGGAAGCGCGCCCCGAGGTCATCCTCGTCGACGGCTTCCTGGCTGACGGCATGCCGCTGCAGCTTGGCTCCGCCGGCTTCTACGCTGCCTGCCACGCGCGGCTGGCCGACGACGGCATGCTGGTGGCCAACTTCCTTGCAAGCGACCGCGGCATGCCGCACTACCTGGGCGCGGTGCGCGCCGTGTTCGGGGCCTCGATGTCGGTCGCACGCGCCGAGGACAGCTGCAACTACACCTTGTTTGCCTGGAAAGGCCCGCCCCGGCTGCCGTCGCTGCAGACGCTGCTGGCACGCGCACGGGCGCTGGAAGCCGTGCATGCATTGAAGCTGACACCGACTGCCCGCCGCATGAAGCGCGGCGAGGCGGTTGCCGCCGACCCCGACGCCTGGCACGCCCTTGCCCGGCCCCGGGACACCCTGTAGCGGCAACGCAGGTCCGCCGCCGCCCTTCCCAATCCGCCAGACGCCGCCCCATCGCCATGCCGATCCTGTACCTGCGCAAACTGACCGGGAAGCGGCGTAGCCCCCACGCCAACCGGCACCTGGCCGGCTACCTCTGCTTTGTCGCCGGCGCCATCAATGCCGGCGGCTTCCAGGCCGTGCAGCAATACACCTCGCATATGTCCGGCGTGGTCTCGGCCATGGCCGACAACCTGGCGCTGGGCAGCTTCGCGCTGGTGCTGGATGGGGTCGGGGCGCTGCTGTCGTTTCTCGGCGGCGCCGCGTGCTCGGCGGTGCTGGTCAACTGGGGACGACGCGAACGGCTGCACAGTGAATACGCGCTGCCGCTGGCGCTGGAGGCGGGGCTGCTGCTGTGCTTTGGCCTGATCGGCGGCAACCTGGGGCAGCACCAGTGGCTGTTCGTGCCAGCCACGGTGATGCTGCTGTGCTTCATCATGGGGCTGCAGAATGCCATGATCACCAAGCTTTCGAACGCCGAGATCCGCACCACACACCTCACTGGCATGGTCACCGATATCGGCATCGAGCTGGGCAAGCTGTGCTACTGGAACGCAGCCGCGCCGGCGCGCACGCCATCACGCACACAAGCGCGCCCACTGCCCCGCGTGCTCGCCAACCGGCGCAAGCTGCGCCTGCTGGTGGTGCTGGTCACGCTGTTCTTTGCCGGCGGCATCGCCGGCGCGCTGGGCTTCAAGCACATGGGTTTCAGCGCCACGCTGCCGCTGGCCGCGCTGCTGCTGGCGCTGATCGCAGTGCCGCTGAGCGACGACCTGCGCAGCCGCTGGCGCACAGGCTCACTGCCGCGCCTGGCGGCGCGGATGCGGCAATGCGTGCAGGCGGGCGCGCCGCGCCGGCGGCGCTAGGCGCCGCCTAGCGGTACACCAGCACCGGGATCTTGCTGTGGGTCAGCACCTTCAGGGTTTCGCTGCCGATCAGCATGCCCTGGACCCCGCGCCGCCCGTGCGAAGCCATCACGATCAGGTCGCAGCCTTTTTCCTCGGCCGTCTTGATGATAGCCTCGTAGGGATGGTCGTTGACGACGTATGCCGTGTCACAGGCCACGCCCGCGGCGACGGCCTCATCGGCCAGTCCGCGCAGGTAGCGGGTCGCGTTTTCCCAGGCCTCCTTCACGTAGGTTTCGCGCGTGTCCTCCAGCATCTCGACCTGGTAGGTCAGGACGTGGTAGTTCGGACAGACGCGCACCGCGGTGGCACTCGCCCCCATGTCCCGCGCCAGCGTGAGAGCCTTGCGGAACGCCGATTCAGACAGGTCGGAACCATCGACCGCCAGCAGGAGATGCTTGAACATGATTGCCTCCTTGCCAGCATGGTTGCCGGCTAAGGCGCTCACTTCCGATGCGTCATCGCCATGCGTCCGAAAGTGCAAGCCCGCAAGGCGCACTACAAGGAGCGATCGATACCCCCGGTTTCGAATGATTCGTCGCTCGACTCCAGTATAGGTGCGCCATGGCCCACGGCAATCCGGCATGCGTCACATGCTCACGGGTGGATTCAGTACGGGCGATTTGCGAAGCCGTTGGCTGGCTGCGGGCCGCGTCAGGCCCGGCATAGGCCATCAGCGCGATGAAGACAGCCATGACGGTGGCGCCGACCGCCATGAACACGCGCTCGCGGCCCTGCCCGACCTTGTCGAGCAGCCAGCCCACCACGAGCAGGCAGGCAAAGGCCACCACATAGGGCACCGCCGAGGCGATGCCGGCGTGCAGGACGTGGCGAGGCACTGTCAGGAAATCATGCCGTGATGATCGGATCCGCAGCCATGTCCTGGCACCGGGCGGCGCGACGCCATGGCGCTCACCGATGCGGGCGCGAATACCTGGCTGAAATTGCACCGCTGCTGCGGCAGCTGGAGCGGGCCACCATGAACGTGATGGCCCTCAAGGGCAGAGGTGGCGCCCTGTCGCTCTCGGTAGGTGCGTCGCTGGGCAGCTACTGGCTGATCCCGCGCCTGCCCGCATTTACGCGCGCGCACGGCGAGATCACCCTGAACCTGCGCACGCGCGTGGGTCCGGTGGACTTCAGCACCGCGTCCGTGGATGCGTCGCAGCAGCACGAGGCAGGTGTCGCCGAAAGAAGCTGATGCAACTTCCGTGAGCCATGGCATGGATATTGCGAAGCGGTCGCACAGGCCAACGGCGGCCTTGAAACAAGCTGGCAAGTCGCGATGACATGCTCCGAAAAGGAGCATCCCGGGCAACGACGCCCCGAAGCGAATGGACCACGAACCGGACAACCGGTTCGCAGGCATCTCGCTTCGGGGCGCTTTTGCTTCGCCGGTCAGCGCGGTGCGCGTCTGCGTCGACACTACCTGCAAGGCATGGCATGAACGCTCTCTCCACTCAGTCACCCGAGACCGAAGTGTCCGCCGAGACCATCGGCGCATTGATCAACCTTTCCGGCAGGCAGCGCATGCTGTCGCAACGGATCGTCCTCCAGATGCTGCTCGCTTCGCGGGGGGACACTGCCGCGCTCGATATCGCACGCAAGTGCCTGTCAATGTTCGAGTCGGCGCATTCGGATCTCGTGACGGGCAGTGAGCGCTTCCCCGGCACATTCTCCGGCGCCTTGCAGCAACTGTACTTTGGCAGTGCGCGCGCTGACGCTCGCATCCGTGAATTCATCGCCCGGGTCAGAACAGCGATAGACACACCACTGGCCGACACCAGCCGGCAAGCGTCATTCCTCGATGTGCTTGTGACGCAGGCCACGCCGATACTTGAGCTGCTGCAGACTGTCACGCAGGCCTACCAGGAGGAAATGCACCGTTGCGAGCTCGCTGTGCGCAAACGCCAGACCGACCTCGCCGATCGCCTCAGCGGTATTTCGATGCAGGCCAACATCGTCGCAATGAATGCACGCATCTCGGCGGCGCGGGCGGGAGAGTACGGCAGGGAGTTCTCGGTGATCACGCAGGTGCTTGCGGACATCATCAAGGAAATGGATCAGCTGATCCGCCACGTCGTCGGCTCGAACGACGGGCCCAAAGGACCAACCAGAGCCTGACGCGGAGACGCCCTTGAAACGTTACCTCAGCTCCTTCTGCCTGATTGTCTGCAGCGTCCTGGCGCTGGCCGGGACCGCTTGCGCCGAAACGCTGACGATCAACGCGGCGATCAACAAGGCGGGCCGCCAGCGCATGCTGTCTCAGCGCATGGCCAAGGCTTACTGCCAGGCTGGCCTCGGCGTTGAAGTCGAACGTTCGAAGAAGATTCTCGAGCAGTCCGTGGCGCTCTTCGACAAGCAGCTCATGGAGCTGACGGCGTTCGCACCCACGCCGGAGATCAAGGATTCCTACGCCAGGCTCGAGCAGACATGGATTCCCTATAGACAGTTGCTGTCCGGCGGCGATCCGAATCCCGATAGCGCGAAAACCATCGCAAGAATGAGCGAGGACGTGCTGAAGCTTGCGCAACAGGCGACCCTCCTGCTCGAGAAACATTCGGGCACCGCGACGGGCAAGCTGATCAACGTTGCCGGCCGCCAGCGGATGCTCTCGCAGAGAATCGCCAAGATCAGCATGTTCCGCGCCTGGGGCATTACCTCCCCCCGGATGGCGCAGGATCTGGACATGGCTACCAGGGAATTCGCAGCCGCGCAGGAGCTTCTCACCTCGGCGCCGCAAAACACCGAGGCAATCCGTCGCGAACTGCTGCTGGCCGGGTCTCAGTGGCTGTTCTTTGAAGAGGCACTCAACCAGACCGGGGTCAGTCGCGCGGAACAGTTGAGGAACATCGCCACGACCAGCGAGCGTATTCTTCAGGTAATGGATGACGTCACCGGCATGTATGAAGGGATGCCCAGGTAACGTGGGTGCGTGAACGAGCTATGCCAGACGCTGCCTTACAGGCAGCCACTCTCGCAATGCCTGCCAGGCGCCCAGCTTTTCCGTGTAGGGCAAGGTATGAGCGGGACTACTGGAAGGAAGCCTGATGATCCGGTGATGGTCGCCATGCTGCCCAAGGGCCTTCAAACCGATACGCGCGGCAGTGCCGCCATTGAAGGCGATGACAGCCAGCCTGGGTAGTGATTCGATCAGGCTCGCCAGGTCGTTGCCGGCGTGATCCCGGATATTGCTGTCCAGGCTGCCCTCACGCTTCGCTTGCGCCACCACGTCCCACAGACCGACGTGATGCGCCAGAAGCGTTTGCAGCCGCGCGGCATATTCCATGCGGACCAGGTCTTCACCGAGAACTTCGCCGGTCAGGCGCCAGAACTGATTCTGCCGATGCGCGTAATACTGGCATTGCGCCAGTGACGCCTCGCCCGGCAGGCTGCCGAGAATAAGGATGCGCGTGCCGGCGTCAACGACAGGCGGGAAGCACCGCTTCAGTGTCATCGGTCACGCGCTCCGCTACAACACATTGAGATGGGAATCCCCCGCCGCCTGCGCGGCGGGGGCAGCCGGGGCGTCAGGCCAGCAGCTTGTTGACACGCTGCACATACGCAGCCGGATCGTCCAGCATGCCGCCTTCGGCCAGCAGCGCCTGGTCGAACAGCACCTGCACGCGGTCGCTGAAGGCATCGCCCTCGGGGAGATCGCGCAGTTTCTGCACCAGCGCGTGTTCCGGGTTCAGTTCCAGGATCGGCTGGGCGTCCGGCGCCTTCTGGCCGGCCTGCTTGAGCAGGCGCTGCAGATAGCCGCTCATGTCGCCTTCGTCAGAGACCAGGCACGAGGCCGACGCGGTCAGGCGCAGCGTCACGCGCACGTCCTTGGCCTTGCCGTCGAGCACGGTCTTGGCGCGATCGACCACGTCCTTCCAGTCGGCCTCGGCCTTTTCCTGCTCGGCCTTCTCGGCTTCGTCGGCGAGCTTGCCCAGGTCCAGGTCGCCGCGCGCGACCGACACCAGTTCCTTGCCGTCGAACTCGCGCAGGAATGAAAGCATCCATTCATCGACGCGGTCGGTCAGCAGCAGCACTTCGATGCCCTTCTTGCGGAACACTTCCAGGTGCGGGCTGTTCTTCGCGGCGGACCAGGTATCGGCGGTGACGTAGTAGATCTTGTCCTGGCCTTCCTTCATGCGGCCGACGTAGGCGGCCAGCGCCACGTTCTGCTCGGCGGTGTCGTTGTGGGTGGAGGCAAAGCGCAGCAGCTTCGCCACGCGCTCCAGATTGGCCTGGTCTTCACCGATGCCTTCCTTGAGCGCCTGGCCGAACTGCTGCCAGAAGGTGGTGTACTTGGCGCGCTCGGCTTCTTCTTCACTGTCGGCCAGCGTTTCCAGCATCGACAGCACGCGCTTGGTGCAGCCCTCGCGGATGGCCTTGACGTCGCGGCTTTCCTGCAGCAGTTCGCGCGATACGTTCAGCGGCAGGTCGGCGGAATCGACCACGCCCTTGACCCAGCGCAGGTAGCCCGGCAGCAGCTGGTCGGCATCGTCCATGATGAAGACGCGCTTGACGTACAGCTTCAGGCCGGCCTTGTGGTTGCGGTCCCACAGGTCGAACGGGGCGCGCGCCGGGATATACAGCAGCTGGGTGTATTCGCTGCGGCCTTCCACGCGGTTGTGGGTCCAGGCCAGCGGCGCCTCGTTGTCGTGCGCGATGTGCTGGTAGAAGGCGGTGTACTGCTCGTCGGTGATGTCGGACTTGGCGCGGGTCCACAGCGCGCTGGCCTGGTTCACGCTTTCCCACTCGGCGGTGCGCTGGTAGGTGCTGGATTCAGCGTCCCACACCTCCTTGGGCATGCGGATCGGCAGCGAGATATGGTCCGAGTACTTCTGGATGATGCCCTTCAGGCGCCAGGCCGAGAGGAAGTCGTCCTCGCCCTCGCGCAGGTGCAGCGTGATGGTGGTGCCGCGCTCGTTGCGGGCGATGGCATCGATGGTGAACTCGCCGTCGCCGGTGCTTTCCCAGCGCACCGCGTCTTCGGCGCCCAGGCCGGCGCGGCGCGTTTCCACCGTGACCTTGTCGGCGACGATAAAGGCCGAGTAGAAGCCCACCCCGAACTGGCCGATCAGCGCGGCGTCCTTCTGCTGGTCGCCGGAAAGCTGCTGGAAGAATTCCTTGGTGCCCGAGCGGGCGATGGTGCCGAGGTTGTGGATCGCCTCGTCGCGGCTCATGCCGATGCCGTTGTCGGTGATCGTCAGCGTGCGCGCCTTGGCGTCGGCCTCGATGCGGATCGCCAGGTCGGCGTCGTTCTCCAGCAGGGACGGGTTCGCGATCGCCTCGAAGCGCAGCTTGTCGGTGGCGTCCGAAGCATTCGAGACCAGCTCGCGCAGGAAGATTTCCTTGTTGCTGTACAGCGAGTGGATCATCAGGTGCAGCAGTTGCTTCACTTCCGCCTGGAAGCTCATCGTCTCGTGCGGTGCGGTCATGGTTCTCCTCTTGGAAACAGGCGAATCTGGAAAGTCGGTGTGGCCACGGTCCTGTGGCCGGTGCCGCCAGACATAGGGCCGCCCGGGCCATTTTTCAAGGCCCGGGTGCTGCCGGGATGTGACTTACAGGCGTTCTAGCTGGCGCGCCAGGAAGGCCAGCATTTCCGGGTGGCCGCTGCTGGCAACGTTGAAGCGCATCCAGCCCGACGGCATCTGCGACGGCGAGAACAGGCTGCCCGGGGCGAACAGGTAGCCCTCTTCATGCCCCGCGGTGGCGATCGCGTTGGTGTCGCGGCCGGTATCGGCCCACAGGTACATGCCGGCGTGCTGGCCGGGAAAGAGCCGCAGGCCCAGGCGCTCCAGCTCGCGCCGGGTCTCGTCGCGGGCGCGGTCCAGCCGGGTGCGCACGCGCTCCACATGTTTGCGGTAGTGGCCCTCGGTCAGCACCTTGTACAGCACGCGTTCGTTGATCTCCGGCGTGGCCAGCCCCGCCAGCAGCTTGCTGTCGGTCAGCGCCGACGCCGTCTCCGGGTGCGCGGCGATAAAGCCCACGCGCAGGTTGGCCGCCAGCGTCTTGGAAAAGCTGCCCAGGTAGATCACCCGGCGCAGCTGGTCCAGGCTGGCCAGCCGGGTGGCGGCGTGGCCGGGCGGGCACAGGTCGCAGTAGATATCGTCCTCGACGATCAGGAAGTCGTACTGCTCGGCCAGGCGCAGCAGCTGGAAGGCCTTGGCCGCCGACAGCGAGGTGCCGGTGGGGTTGTGCAGCACCGAGTTGATCACGAACAGCTTGGGCCGCCGCGCCTGCACGATGCGCTCCAGCGCCTCCAGGTCCGGCCCTTCGGCGGTGTACGGCACCCCGATCACCTGGGCGCCCTGCGCGGCAAAGCGGCCGAACATCACGAACCAGGCCGGGTCGCCCACCAGCACCGTGTCGCCGGGCTGCAGGTAGAGCCGCGCGATCAGGTCCAGGGCCTGGGTGATGCCCGAGGTCAGCACGATCTGCTCGGCGCTGGCACCGATCTCCAGTTCTTCCAGCCGGGTGCGCAACTGCTGGCGCAGCGGCAGGAAGCCCTGCGGCGTGCCGCTGGCCAGAAAATGGTTGCCGGGCTGGCGGCCCAGCCCGCGCAGCGCGCTGGCGATCAGTTCGCCGTCGAGCCAGTCATTGGGCAGGAAGCCCAGTCCGGGCGCCTTGTGCGCCTCGGCGGTATGGAACATGCTGCGCAGCAGCCAGGTCACGTCGATATTACGCGCCACCGCCACGGCGCCGGACACCGGCGCCGCGGGCGCGGCCGGGGCACGCTCGCGCACGTAGAAGCCGGAGCCGCGGCGCGATTCCAGGTAGCCCAGCGCCACCAGCCGCTCATAGGCCTCGACCACGGTAAAGCGCGAGATGCCCTTCTCCTGGGCCAGCTGCCGGATCGACGGCATGCGCATGCCGGAGCGGAACACGCGCTCGTCGATGCGCATGCGGGCCCATTCGGTCAGTTGCTCGACCAGCGTCATCTGCGCCGAGGGGATCGGATCCGGGAAGCGCTCGGTGGGCGGCACCACCAGCCGCAGCGCGCGGCCGGAGGTATGCCCCGATGTGCTGTGGGCGTCGCCTCCGCTATCCTTCTGACGGGTGACGGTGGCGGTCTCGCCGCCGGCGTCGCCATCCCTGCTGTTGGCATCCATGTGCTGCTCCTGCAACTGTACTGAATACGATCCGCTCAACTGTACCGGTACTGTACCGACTACCTTGTCTACCATCAAGCCAAGATGAAGCTCGCCCTCGATCACCTTGTCATCGCCGCGCCCGATCTGGACGCCGGCACGGACCATGTTGCCGGCCTGCTGGGCATTGCGCCCCAGGGCGGCGGTGCGCACACGGCCATGGGCACGCACAACCGTGTGCTGGGCATGTTCGGCGGCGTCTACCTGGAAGTGATCGCGGTCGATCCGACGGCAACAGCGCCGGCCCGGGCGCGCTGGTTCGGCCTGGACACCGAGGCCGTGCAGCAGCGCCTGCGCGACGGCCCCTTCCTGCTGCACTGGGCTGCGCGCGTGGAACGCCCCGCCGACCTGGGCCGGTGGCAGGCGCAGTACCCGGAGCGCATCGCCCCGGTCATCCCGATGACCCGCGGCGGCCTGCACTGGCGCATCACCGTGCCCGAGGATGGCAGCCTGCCGGCCTGGCCGGGCGAAGCCGACAGCGCCGGCGACGGCCTGCTGCCCAGCCTGATCCAGTGGGACGTGGCCAGCTACCCCGGCGCCAGCCTGCCGCGGCAGGGCCTGGCGCTGCGCAGGCTGTCCGGGCGCCACCCGCGCGCCGAACTGCTGCGCCAGGGGCTGGCCTGGCTGGGCGCCGACCACCTCATCGCCATCGAGCAGGCCGACGGCCCGCCTGAACTGAGCGCCGAAATCGAAACCGCGCAGGGCATCCGCACCCTGCGCTAGCCACACCCGGAACAAGCCCACCAGGAGACCCCCGATGTCCGCCACCCGCAAGCGCTTCGACGAAGACCCCTACCTCGACCACTGCACCGCCACCGTGGTGGCGGCCGGCGCCGAAGGGATCGAACTCGACGAAACCGTGTGCTACGCGCGCAGCGGCGGCCAGGCCGGCGACACCGCCACGCTGGCGCTGGCCGACGGGCGCACGGTGGCCATCGCCGACACCATCTACGCCGAAGACCGCAGCCGCATCCTGCATGTGCCCGCACCGGATGCGCCGCTGCCGCGCGTGGGCGAGCGCGTCACCGTGACCATCGACTGGGCGCGACGCCACAAGCTGATGCGGCTGCATACCTGCCTGCACCTGCTGGGCTCGCTGATCCCGGTGCCGGTGACCGGCTGCGGCATCTCGCCGGAGTCGGCGCGCGTCGACTTCGACCTGCCGGAATCGACCCTGGACAAGGCCGACCTGACCGAACGCCTGAACGCGCTGATCCACGCCGACACCGCCGTGCGCACCACGCTGATCACGCCGCAGGAACTGGCCGCCCAGCCCGAGCTGGTGCGCACCATCGGCGCCGCGCCGCCGGCGGGCACGGCCAGCATCCGCATCATCGAAATCCCCGGGGTGGACCGCCAGCCCTGCGGCGGCACGCACGTGGCCAACACCAGCGAGATCGGCGCAGTGGTGGTGACCAGGATCGAGAAGAAGAGCCGCACCAACCGGCGCGTGGTGGTCGCGTTCGCGTGATGGCGTCCGGCTTGCTCACCGGCCTGACGGCCGCGCAGTTCCTGGCCCTGCTGACCCTGCTGACGGTGGGCCTGTTCACGCCCGGGCCCAACACCACCATCGCCGCGGTCACCGGCGCCAACTTCGGGCTGCGCGCCACGCTGCCGCACTGCGTGGGCGTGGCCTTCGGCTTTGCCAGCATCCTGGCGCTGTGCGCACTGGGCGTGGGCGCGCTGATCCTGGGCCAGCCCGCGCTGGCCGCCAGCGTGCACCTGGCCGGCGTGGCCTACCTGCTGTGGCTGGCGTGGAAGATCGCGCGCAGCACGGTGCTGGCGCAGAAGCAGGTGCTGCGCCCGCTCAGCGTGTGGCAGTCGGCGGTGCTGCAGTACGCCAACATCAAGGCGTGGATGCTGGCGCTGGCAGTCGCGGCCTCTTACATGACGGGCGCGCCCTCGCCGCTGCAGCGCGTGCTGCTGGTGAGCGGCTTGTTCGCCGTGCTGGGCTTTGTCAGCAACGGCGTGTACGGCGTGCTGGGCGCGTCGTTGCGGCAATGGCTGCAGCAAGGCCAGCGCGTGAGCTGGTTCAACCGCGCCATGGGCGCGGCGCTGGCGCTGACCGCGCTGTGGATTGCGGTCAGCGCCAGCCCGGGCGTGCCGTGACCCGCGGCGATCCGATTCCGAGCCGATGACAACCAAGACCCCGACCATGCCCGCCAGCCGCCCCGCTTCTCCGCCACTGACGTCTGCCCCACCGGCCTCCGGCGGCATGCTGCTCGGCTTTGTCGGCGTGGCGATCTTCAGCCAGACGCTGCCGTTCACGCGCATGGCGGTGGCCGAGCTGGACCCGGTCTTTGTGGCACTGGCGCGCGCCGTGCTGGCCGCGCTGCTGGCGCTGGCGCTGCTTGCCTGGCGCGGCGCGCTGTCCGCCAGCCGCCGCCCGCGCGGCGGCCAGTGGCCGCGGCTGGCCGTGACCGCGCTGGGCGTGGTGGCGGGTTTCCCGCTGTTTTCTTCGCTGGCGATGCGCGAGGTGCCGGCCAGCCACGGCGCCATCGTGATCGGCCTGCTGCCGCTGGCGACCGCGGTATTCGCCGCCTGGCTCGGGCGTGAGCGGCCGTCGCCGGCGTTCTGGCTGTCGGCCGTGGCCGGCAGCGCGCTGGTGGTGGGCTTTGCCGTCTGGCAGGGTGCCGGCGGCCTGCAGCATGCGGACTGGTACCTGTTCGCCGCCGTGGTGCTGGGCGCGCTGGGCTATGCCGAGGGCGGCAAGCTGTCGCGCGAGCAGGGCGGGCTGGAAACCATCAGCTGGGCGCTGGTGGTGTCGCTGCCGGTGCTGGTGCCGGTGGTGGCCTGGCTGACCCTGCGCGACCTGCCGGCAATAGCCGCGGCGTCGCCGCGCGCCTGGGGCGGCATGGCCTATGTGTCGGTGTTCTCGATGTTTGTCGGCTTCCTTTTCTGGTACGCCGGCCTCGCAAAAGGCGGCGTGGCGCGCGTCGGCCAGATACAATTGCTGCAGCCGTTCCTGACGCTGGCGGGCGGTGCGCTGATCCTGGCCGAGCCGCTTGACGCCCCCACCATCGCCTTCGCGGTGGCGGTGATCGCCGTCGTGGCCCTCGGCCGCCGCGCCGCCGTGCAGCAAAGCGCACCCGCCCCCGCCCCGGAAACGCCACCGATCCTCCCTGGACGCATTCACTGACTGGAGCCTACATGTCCGTCTACGACACCCTTGCCCGCCTCGGCATCGAACTGCCGGCCGTCAACGCCCCCGCCGCCGCCTATGTAATGGCCGCGCAAACCGGCAACACCGTGTTCCTGTCGGGCCATATCGCCCGCAAGGACGGCAAGGTATGGACCGGCAAGCTGGGCAAGGACATCGATACCGAGTCCGGCAAGGCCGCAGCGCGCGCGATCGCCATCGACCTGCTGGCCACGCTGCACGCGCATGTGGGCGACCTGAACCGCGTCACCCGCATCGTCAAGGTGATGAGCCTGGTCAACTCGACTCCCGAATTCACCGAGCAGCACCTGGTCACCAACGGCGCGTCGGAGCTGCTGGCCGAAGTGTTCGGCGACAAGGGCAAGCATGCGCGCAGCGCCTTCGGCGTGGCGCAGGTCCCGCTGGGCGCCTGTGTCGAGATCGAGATGATCGCCGAAGTGAAGGCGGCCTGAGGCCCGCATGCGCATCGACAACCTGCCCTTCGGCACCACCGACTGGTCGGCCATCGCGCCGACCCGCCACCCCGGCGAGCAGGGCGAGGCCACCTGGCGCACGCGCCAGTTCGGCGACATCCGCGTGCGCATGGTCGAATATTCGCCGGGCTACCTGGCCGACCACTGGTGCAGCAAGGGCCATATCCTGTTCGTGCTGGACGGCGAGCTCCATACCGAGCTGGAAGACGGCCGGCAGTTCGTGCTCGGCGCGGGCACCAGCTACCAGGTAGCCGACCAGGCGGAAGCGCACCGTTCGTCCTCGCCGAAGGGCGCACGACTATTTATCGTTGACTGAGCGGCAGGCTTGCCGCTCAGCCCAGAACTCCCCCAGACCACAAGAGACACATCATGAAATGGGCCATCTCCCGCCGGGCACAGCAACTGACCAGCTCGGCCATCCGCGAAATCCTGAAGGTCACCGAGCGTCCGGAAGTCATTTCGTTCGCCGGCGGCCTGCCGTCGCCGGCCTCGTTCCCGGTAGCGGCCATGGAGGCAGCGACGGCCCGCGTATTCGCCGACAACCCGCAGGCGGCGCTGCAATACGCCGCGACCGAAGGCTACCTGCCGCTGCGCGAGTTCGTCGCCAGGCGCCATGACGCGCCGGTCGAGCGCGTGCTGATCACCACCGGCTCGCAGCAGGCACTGGACCTGATCGCCAAGGTGATGATCGACCCGGGCAGCAAGGTGCTGGTGGAAACCCCCAGCTACCTCGGCGCGCTGCAGGCGTTCTCGCTGTTCGAACCTGAGTTCGTCTCGATCCCCAGCGATGACAAGGGCCTGCTGCCCGAGGCGCTGACGCCCGAGCTGACCGCCGGCGCGCGCTTCCTGTACGCCCTGCCCAACTTCCAGAACCCGACCGGGCGCCGCCTGCCGCTGGAACGCCGCGAGGCGCTGGTGGCCCGCGCCAAGGAACAGGGCGTGCTGCTGGTCGAGGACGATCCCTACGGCGCGCTCAGCTACACCGGCGACCAGCTGCCCAGCCTGCTGTCGATGAATCCGGACGGCGTGATCTACATGGGCTCGTTCTCGAAGATCCTGGCCCCCGGCATGCGCCTGGGCTACGTGATCGCCCCGCCCGAGCTGCACTTCAAGCTGTGCCAGGCCAAGCAGGCGTCTGACCTGCACACGCCGACCTTCACCCAGCGCGTGGCCTACGAGACCATCCGCGACGGCCTGCTCGACACGCATATCCCGACCATCCGCGAGCTCTACGGCAAGCAGTGCCAGTACATGCTGGATGCGCTCAAGCGCCATATGCCCGAGGGCGTGACCTGGAACGAGCCCGAAGGCGGCATGTTCATCTGGATGGAGCTGCCCGAGGGCCTGGACAGCATGGTGATCCTGGAAGAAGCCGTGAAGCGCAACGTGGCCTATGTGCCGGGCGCGCCGTTCTACGCCAGCAACCCGAAGCGCAACGCGCTGCGCCTGGCCTTCGTCACGGTGTCGGCAGAGCGCATCGAGCAGGGCGTGGCCATCCTTGGCGAGCTGTTCCGCGAAGCCATCGCCGCGGCCGCCGCCAGGCAACCGCGCGCGGCCTGAAGCCCGGACGCGCATCACCACTGGAGCCGAAATGTTGCGTATCTGGGGCCGACTCTCCTCCATCAACGTGCAGAAGGTGGTCTGGTGCGCGCGCGAGCTGCACCTGGACCATGAGCGCGTGGATATCGGCGTGACCAAGGGCGACCTCGACACCGAGGCCTATGTGCGCCTGAACCCGAACCGCCAGATCCCCGTGATCGAGGATTTCCGCGGCACCGATGTCGGCGGCGAGCCCTTCGTGCTGTGGGAATCCAATGCGATCGTGCGGTACCTGTGCGCGCGCTACGGCGAAGGCACGCTGTGGCCCGAGGACGTCAAGGCACGCGCCTCGGCCGACCGCTGGATGGACTGGCAGACCACCGCCTTCAGCCCGGCCATGGTGACGGCGTTCCTGAACCTGGTGCGCAAGCCGAAGGCGGAGCGCGACGAGGCTGCCATCAAGGCATCGTGCGAGCGCACCGAGCCGCTGGCCGAACTGCTGGACAAGGCGCTGGCCGGGCGCGAGTTCATCGGCGGCGACCGCTTCACCATGGCCGACATCTCGCTGGCCTGCGCCGCGCACCGCTGGATGGGGCTGCCGCTCAAGCACCAGTCGCGCCCCAACCTGGAGCGCTGGTTGAGCGCAATGCGCGCCCGCCCCGCCGCGGACGGCATCCTGGAACTGCCGCTGCGCTGAGCCGCGGCAGTTTTTTCTTTCCTGCCGTCCTGCCTTACTTCGCCGCGCGCGAGCCCGACGCCGCGGTAAATACCCCCAGCCCGATAAACGCCGCGCCGGTCAGGTAGCGGCCGAGCGCGCGCGCCCTGCCGGCGCGGCGCAGTGCCGGCATCACCGCGGCGGCGGCCATCACGTAGCAGGCGTCCGTGGTCGCGGCGATCAGCACGAAGGCCACGCCCAGTGCCAGGCTCTGCGTCAGCGCCGAGCCTGCCGGGTTCATGAACTGCGGCAGGAAGGCGGCAAAGAAGATCGCGGTCTTGGGATTGAGCAGCGCCACCACGAAGCCGTCGCGCACCACCTGGCGCAGGCTGCGTGGCGCTGCTTCAACCGTGCCGCCGTCAGCCGCCGCGGCGCCGCCACGCAAGGCGCGGATGCCCAGCCAGATCAGGTAGGCCGCCCCTGCGTACTTGACCACCGAAAACGCCAGCGCCGATACCGAGAACAGCACCGCCAGCCCCAGCGAGGCGCCGATCGCGTTGCCCAGGTTGCCCAGCGCCACCGCGCCGATCGAGGCCAGCCCGGCCTGCCGGCCCTGCGCCAGCGTGCGCGTGACGATATAGACCACGGCCGGGCCGGGCGTGATGGCCAGCGCCAGGCTGGCCAGCACGAATGCGGTCAGCAAAGGCCAGGGGGGAAGGAATTCGGTCATGGGCAGCCTCATTCAATGGTTGGATGCGGGCGGCAGCGCGCCTGCGGCATGACGCCCGCCAGTATGCGCCGAGCGCCGGCGCTTATGCCAGTCCCGGCATGGCTGCCGGGCCGGTCATGCAAGCCGGTGGCAGGCACGCAGACTTTTGCAACAGGCGCCGTTTAGAGTACTCTCGCCGGAGTGCCTGGAAGGCACCACGTGCGCCGCAATGCCCCCCAGGGAAACCCTGATCCCTGAATGTGGCTCATGCCAGGCATGACGCAATATACGACAGCGAACACGGAACCCGTTCCTACAATCGCTGGTTCTTTCCCGCGCGCGGCGGATGCCGCTCGCCGGGGCAAAGCGCATGCACGGCGCCGAGGGCACGCAGATCGTCCCGGCGCCTGAGCCAACCTGAGGAGGACATCGATCGTGTGGAGTCAAGTCTATGACCCGCTAGGCAATATGGCGCTGTCGACCATTGCCGCGGGCGTTCCCGTCGCCGTGCTGCTGGCAGCGCTGGCGTTCTTTCATATGCAGGCCCACCTGGCGGCGGGGCTGGCGTTGCTGATCGGCATCGTGGTCGCCTCCACGGTGTTCGGCATGCCGGCGGCAATGGCCGGCAAGGCAGCGGGGCTGGGCATCGTGTCCGGGCTGTTCCCGATCGGCTGGATCGTGCTGAACATCATCTTCCTGCACCGGCTGACAACCCTTAACGGGTCATTCAAGGTCTTGCAGAACTCGATCTCCGGCATCACCGAGGACCGCCGCTTGCAGCTGCTGCTGGTGGCGTTCAGCTTCGGCGCCTTCTTCGAGGGCGCGGCCGGCTTCGGCACACCGGTGGCCGTGACCGGCGCCATCCTGATCGGCCTGGGCTTCTCGCCGCTGGCCGCCTCGGGCCTGGCGCTGATCGCCAACACGGCGCCGGTGGCCTACGGCGCGCTGGGCGCCCCGATCATCGGCCTGGCGTCGGTGACCGGGCTGGACCTGCTCGACCTGTCGGCCATGATCGGCCGCCAGCTGCCGTTCTTCTCCGTAATCGTGCCGTTCTGGCTGATCTGGGCCTTTGCCGGCTTCCGCGGCATGCTGGCGATCTGGCCGGCGATCCTGGTGGCGGGCGTGAGCTTTGCGATCCCGCAGTTCCTGGTGTCCAACTACCACGGACCGTGGCTGGTGGACGTGATCGCCGCGCTGGTGTCGATGGGCTCGCTGACGCTGTTCCTGAAGGTCTGGCATCCGAAGGAGATCTGGACCTCGACCAGGATCCTGGGCCGCCACGACGACTCCAAGGTCGACCATCCCGAAGCGCTCGAAGCCGATGCCCGCGCCAGCGCCGCCTCGGCCGGCATCTCGGTGGCCAAGGCCTGGATGCCGTGGGTGATCCTGACGGTGTTCGTCTTTGTCTGGGGCGTGCCCGAGTTCAAGAAGCTGATGGATAGCCTGTGGGCGTGGAAATTCCCGATCCCGGGGCTGGACAAGGCCATCGTCAAGGTGCCGCCGGTCGTGCCCAAGGACGTCATCGAAGGCGCGGTCTTCAACTTCAACGTGCTGTCGATGGCCGGCACCGGCATCTTTGTCTCGGCCATCGCCGGCGGCCTGCTGATGGGCTACTCGGTGCCGCGCCTGTTCAAGGAATACTGGGAAACCATCAAGCTGGTGCGCTACTCGCTGCTGACCATCTGCGCGATGTTCGGCGTCGGCTACCTGACCCGCTACTCGGGCCTGGATGCCACGCTGGGCCTGGCCTTCGCCCACACCGGCGTGTTCTATCCGCTGTTCGGCACCATGCTGGGCTGGCTGGGCGTGGCGCTGACCGGTTCGGACACGGCCTCGAACGTGCTGTTCGGCGGCCTGCAGAAGACCACGGCGGAGCAGCTGGGCCTGTCGCCGGTGCTGATGGCCTCGGCCAACAGCTCAGGCGGCGTGATGGGCAAGATGATCGATGCGCAGTCCATCGTGGTGGCCTCGACCGCGACCAAGTGGTACGGCCACGAAGGCGACATCCTGCGCTACGTGTTCTTCCACTCGATCGTGCTGGCGATCCTGGTGGGCCTGTTCGTGACGCTGCAGGCCTATGTGCCGCCGTTCACGCATATGGTGATCCACCATCCCTGACCATTCAGAAGTTTCCGCACTGCGGTTCTGACAAGGCCCCGCCCCTGGCGGGGCTTTTCCATTGTGCAAGGCGCGTATCATGTTGTGTCTGATCCGCCGCACGCGCGCCCCCACCTCCCACGAAGACGCCAGGGCGCGCCGGGCACAACGGGAAACCTGCCATGTTGCGTCGCCTGGAAAGACTGATCGACCCCTTCCGGGGCATGCCCGACCACGAGCCGCCCGGCCAGGTCTGGCGCTTTTATGCCTGGTACCTGCGCGAAGTGTGGGGTGTGTTCGCGCTGCTGTTGCTGGTGGGTCTGGTCGGCGCACTGATCGAGGTGGCGCTGTTCAGCTTCCTCGGCCGGCTGGTCGACATGGCACAGACCACGCCAGGCGCGGAGTTCTTCAGCCGGCATCGCAACGAGCTGCTGTGGATGGCCGTGGTGGCGCTGCTGCTGCGCCCGATCTTCTTCGGCCTGCACGACGTCCTTGTGCACCAGGTCATCAACCCCGGCCTGGCCAACCTGATCCGCTGGCAGAACCACCGCTACGTGCTCAAGCAGAGCCTGTCGTTCTTCCAGAATGATTTTGCCGGGCGCATCGCGCAGCGCATCATGCAGACCGGCTTCTCGCTGCGCGATTCCGCGGTGCAGGCGGTGGACGCAATCTGGCACGTGGTGATCTACGCGATCAGCTCGCTGGTGCTGTTCGCGCAGGCCGACTGGCGGCTAATGATCCCGCTGCTGCTGTGGATCGCGTGCTACGTGGCCGCCCTGCTCCACTTCGTGCCGCGCGTGAAGCAGCGTTCGGTGGTCGCCACGGAATCGCGTTCCCGGCTGATGGGGCGTATCGTCGACGGCTACACCAATATCACCACACTCAAGCTGTTCGCCCACACCCGTCACGAGGAAGACTATGCGCGCGACGCCATGTCCGAGCAGACCGAGAAGTCGCGGCTGGCCGGGCGCATGATCAGCGGCATGGACATCACCATCACCGCCATGAACGGCGCGCTGATTGCCGGCACCACGGGGCTGGCCCTGTGGCTGTGGAGCGAGGGGCACGTCACCACCGGCGCGATTGCGCTCACCACCGGGCTGGTGATCCGCATCAACAATATGTCCGGCTGGATCATGTGGGTGGTCAACGGCATCTTCGAAAACGTCGGCCAGGTGCAGGACGGCATGAAGACGATAGCCGTGCCGCGCGTGGTGACCGACCGCGCCGACGCGAAGCCGTTGCGCGTCACCCATGGCGAGGTCCGCTTCGAGCGGGTGGGATTCCACTATGGCAAGGGCTCAGGCGTCATCGAAGGCGTGGACCTGACGGTGCGCCCGGGCGAGAAGATCGGGCTGGTCGGCCCCTCCGGCGCCGGCAAGTCGACGCTGGTCAACCTGCTGCTGCGACTCTACGACGTCGAGCGCGGCCGCATCCTGATCGACGGCCAGGACATCGCCGCGGTCACGCAAGAAAGCCTGCGCGCACAGATCGGCATGGTCACGCAGGACACCTCGCTGCTGCACCGGTCGATCCGCGAGAACCTGCTCTACGGCAAACCCTCCAGTACCGAGGCTGAACTGCAGCAAGCCCTGCACCGCGCCCGCGCCGACGAATTCACCCCGCACCTGGTCGACGCCCACGGCAATACCGGGCTGGAGGCACAGGTCGGCGAGCGCGGCGTGAAGCTGTCAGGCGGACAGCGCCAGCGCATTGCCATCGCGCGCGTGCTGCTCAAGAATGCGCCGATCCTGATCCTGGACGAAGCCACCTCGGCCCTGGATTCGGAAGTGGAAGCGGCAATCCAGGAAAGCCTGGAAACGCTGATGCAGGGCAAGACCGTGATCGCCATCGCCCACCGGCTGTCGACGATTGCGCGCATGGACCGGCTGGTGGTGCTGGACAACGGCCATATCGTGGAAAGCGGCACGCACGCGCAATTGCTGGCGCACGGCGGGCTGTATGCGCGGCTGTGGGCGCATCAGACCGGGGGATTTGTGGGAGTGGATTGAGTCGCTGGTTTGCTCCCCTCTCCCGCTTGCGGGAGAGGGGAGCAAACATTCGCCTGGGCTGACGATTCAGCTAATCAATTGCCGCCAGCCGGCGGCTCCACGCGCACCGGATCGATGCGCGGCTCCTTGAGCTTGGCCTCGATCGCCTTGCCCTTGCGCGCGCGCTTGCCGACGTAGGCCTGCAAGGCCACGCCTGCCAGCTTCTGCGAGGTCGGCTTGCCGCCGCGCCCCGCGCCCGAGAGCATCAGCCCCGGCGCGCCGACGCCCACCGCCTGCAGCAGCTTCTCCTTGGGTTCCAGCTCGATCAGGATCACGCCACGCCCGCCGGCGGACAGCACCTTCACTTCATCGAGCGCCACCAGCAGCAGGCGGCCGTTGCCGGACAGGCAGGCCACATGCGTGGCCTCGTCGCCGATCGGCGCCGGCGCCAGCGGCGTGTCGCCGTCATCCAGCGTCAGGAACGACTTGCCGCCCTTCTGCCGGCTGATCATATCGCCGACCTTGGTCTGGAAGCCATTGCCGCCCGCGGTGGCGATCAGCATGCGCTGCTCCGCGCTGCCGGCAAAGGTGTGCGCGACCTGGCTGCCGGACTGCAGCTCGATCAGCGTGGTGATGGGCACCCCGTCGCCGCGCCCGCCAGGCAGGCTGGCGACCGGCACGGAATAGACCCGGCCGTTGGTGCCGAAGACCAGCAGCACGTCGACGGTACGGCATTCGAAGGTGCCGTAGAGCGCGTCGCCGGCCTTGAAGGTGAACTGCTGCGCGTCGTGGCCATGGCCCTGGCGCGTGCGCACCCAGCCCTTCTGCGACATCACCACCGTCACCGGCTCGTCGATCACGCGCACTTCGGCCGCGGCGCGGCGCTCTTCCTGGATCAGCGTGCGGCGCGGGTCCTTGTCTTCCGGGCTGTACTGCTTGGCGTCGGTCTCGATCTCCTTGATGATGCGGCGGCGCATCATGGTCTCGGACTTGAGCAGCACGTCCAGGTCGGCCTGCTCCTCGCGCAGTTCCTTGAGTTCCTTTTCGATCCGGATCGCTTCCAGGCGCGCCAGCTGGCGCAGCCGGATTTCGAGGATGTCCTCGGCCTGGCGGTCGCTCAGGCCGAAGGCCTCGATCAGCGCCGGCTTGGGCTCGTCGCTCTCGCGGATGATGCGGATCACCTCGTCGATATTGAGCAGCACCAGCATCCGGCCTTCGAGGATATGGATGCGGTCCTCGACCTTGCCCAGGCGGTGGCGCGTGCGGCGCGTGACGGTGTCGAAGCGGAACGCGATCCACTCCGACAGGATCTCGCGCAGGCCCTTCTGGCGCGGGCGCCCGTCGGTGCCGATCATCACCAGGTTGATCGGCGCGCCCGACTCCAGGCTGGTATGCGCCAGCAGCGTATGGATGAACTCCTGCTGGCCGACGTTCTTGCTCTTGGGCTCGAACACCAGCCGCACCGGCGCATCCTTGCCCGATTCGTCGCGCACCGCATCCAGCACTGCCAGCACGGTGGCCTTGAGCTGCTGCTGGTCCTGCGTCAGCGCCTTCTTGCCGGTCTTGATCTTGGGGTTGGTGATTTCCTCGATCTCTTCCAGCACCTTCTGCGCCGAGGTGTTCGGCGGCAGCTCGGTCACCACCAGCTGCCACTGGCCGCGCGCCATCTCCTCGATGGTCCAGCGCGCGCGCACCTTCAGGCTGCCGCGGCCGCCCTCGTAGATCTGGGCGATATCGGACGCCGGCGAAATGATCTGGCCGCCGCCCGGGTAGTCCGGCCCCGGCATCAGCGCCAGCAGCTCGGCCAGCGTGATATTGGGATTGCGGATCATCGCCACGGTGGCCGCTGCGACTTCGCGCAGGTTGTGCGGCGGGATCTCGGTCGCCATGCCCACCGCGATGCCCGAGGCGCCGTTGAGCAGCACGAACGGCAGCCGCGCCGGCAGCAGCCTGGGCTCCTGCATCGAGCCGTCGTAGTTGGGGGCGAAATCGACCGTGCCTTCATCGATCTCATCGAGCAGCAGCCGCGAGATCGGCGTCAGGCGCGCTTCGGTGTAGCGCATCGCCGCCGCGCCGTCGCCATCGCGCGAGCCGAAGTTGCCCTGGCCGTCGATCAGCGGGTAGCGCAGCGAGAAGTCCTGCGCCAGGCGCACCAGCGCGTCGTAGGCGGACTGGTCGCCATGCGGGTGGAACTTGCCCAGCACATCGCCGACCACGCGCGCGGACTTGACCGGCTTGGCGTCGGCGCGCAGGCCCATCTCGTGCATCGCGAACAGGATGCGGCGCTGCACCGGCTTCTGGCCGTCGGCCACCTCGGGCAGCGCGCGGCCCTTGACCACGCTGACGGCGTAGTCCAGGTAGGCGCGCTCGGCGTAGCGCGCCAGCGTCAGCGAATCGGCCGGCTCTTCAGGTTGAAACGTGATGTCTTGTTGTTCCATGGGTAGGCAAGAATTCGGCGCGCCACGTTGAACTGCCGGCGCGCCGGGTTGCTTGTTGTTCGGGTATGCCGGTCAGGGCATGGCGCGGCGCCCGCCGATGACCATCTTCACGCGCGGGCCGTCCGCGCTGGCGCTGGCGCGCCTGAGCACCGCGCCCTGCTGCGGCTGGTACAGCCGGTAAAACTGCAGCACGGTGCTGACATACTGCCGGGTCTCCGGGTAAGGCGGAATGCGGTTGTTGTAGCGCTGCACCGCGCCCTCGCCGGCGTTATAGGCAGCCAGCACCAGCTCCAGGTTGTTCGGGAACAGCTGCATCAGCCAGCTCAGGTAGCGCACGCCCGCGGTGATATTGGTGCGTGGATCGGCCAGCTTCTGCTCGATGCTTCGGCGCGCATCGGCGTTCACGCCAAAGCGCGCGCCGGTGTCGGGGATCACCTGCATCAGGCCGATCGCGCCCTTGGGCGACACCGCGCCCGGGTTGAAGCCCGACTCGACCGCCATCACCGCCTTGACCAGCGCGGGATCGACATCCTGCTTGCCGGCGATCTGGTGGATCAGCGGCTCGACGGTCTTGATATTGGGATGGTTGACGACGTAGCGGTACAGCTTGTGCTGCTCCAGGTCGATGTCAGCGCCAGCGGCCGCCTGCGACTGCCGCGCCGCCAGGCGCGCGGTATCCAGCTTGCCGCCATCCTTCATGAACAGCTTGTAGCGCGCGTCGAGCTTCTGGTCGGCAAAGTGCGCCACGCCATCGGCATCGATAAAGCCCCACAGCTCGGCATGCGCCGCCGGCACGAAGGCGAGCCCGGCCAGCGCCACGACGGCTGCCGCCGCCTTGCGCCATGGTTTGCCGGGAGTTCTCGTCGTCATCGTGCGTTCCAGATTACTGTCCGTTGGCGGCCGTCGGGAATGACGGCCAGGCAGACTGGGGGATTATCTACCCAATCACCGGCCGCCGCTTTCCGCTCAGGTTTCGCTCAGATATCGGCCTCGACCTCGTTGCCCTTCTCTTCCAGCCAGCTGCGGCGCTGTGCGGCCTCGCCCTTGCCCATCAGCATATTCATCATCTCGACGGTCTGCGGCAGGTCGTATTCGCCCAGCGACACGGGCAGCAAGCGCCGCGTGTCGGGGTTCATGGTGGTTTCCCAGAGCTGCTCGGCGCTCATTTCGCCCAGGCCCTTGAAGCGGGAAATCTGCCACGAGTTTTCCTTGACGCCGTCCTTGAGCAGCTTGTCCTGGATGGCCAGCAGCTCGCCTTCGTCCAGCGCGTACAGCTTCTGCGCCGGTTTCTTGCCGCGCGCGGGTGCATCGACGCGGAACAGCGGCGGACGCGCCACAAAGACGTTGCCGGTCTCGATCAGCTTGGGGAAGTGCCGGAAGAACAACGTCAGCAGCAGCACCTGGATATGCGCGCCGTCCACGTCCGCGTCGGACAGGATGCAGATCTTGCCGTAGCGCAGGTTGGACAGGTCGGGCTCGTCGTTGGCGCCGTGCGGGTCCACGCCGATCGCCACCGCGATGTCGTGCACCTCGTTGTTGGCAAAGAGACGGTCGCGCTCGGTCTCCCAGGTATTGAGCACCTTGCCGCGCAGCGGCAGGATGGCCTGGAACTCCTTGTCGCGGCCCATCTTGGCCGAGCCGCCGGCCGAGTCGCCCTCGACCAGGAACAGTTCGTTGCGGGTCACGTCGGTGGACTCGCAATCGGTCAGCTTGCCGGGCAGCACCGCCACGCCGGAGCCTTTTTTCTTTTCGACCTTCTGCGCCGCGCGCGTGCGCGCCTGGGCCTGGCGGATCACCAGCTCGGCCAGCTTCTTGCCGTACTCGACATGGTGGTTCAGCCACAGCTCCAGCGCCGGACGGCTGAAGGTGGAGACCAGCCGCACCGCGTCGCGGCTGTTCAGGCGTTCCTTGATCTGGCCCTGGAACTGCGGGTCCAGCACCTTGGCCGAGAGCACGAACGAGGCGCGCGCAAACACGTCTTCGCTCATCAGCTTGACGCCCTTGGGCTGCAGCGCGTGCATCTCGATAAAGCTCTTGACCGCCTGGAACAGCCCTTCGCGCAGGCCGGATTCATGCGTGCCGCCGGCCGGCGTCGGGATCAGGTTGACGTAGGACTCGCGCACCGGCGCGCCGTCTTCGGTCCAGGCCACCACCCAGGAGGCGCCTTCGCCGTCGGCAAAGCCTTCATCGCCGGGATTGGCGTCGGGGTCGGCAAAATGCTCGCCCTCGAACATCGGGATCACCAATTCCGCGCCGCTGCCCTGCGCCAGCGCCTCGACCAGGTAGCCCTTCAGGCCCTGGTCGTACTGCCAGGTCTGGCGCTCGCCGGTCTTCTCGGTCACCAGCGTGACCTTGACGCCGGGCAGCAGCACCGCCTTGCTGCGCAGCAGGCGCTGCAGCTCGGCCAGCGGGATCGCGGCCGAGTCGAAATACCTGGCATCCGGCCACACCTGCACGCGGGTGCCGCTCTTCTTCTCGCCCCGCTCGATCTTGCGCGAGGCCAGCGGCACGGTCACGTCGCCGCCGGAGAAGGTCAGCGTCGAGCACATGCTGTCGCGCCACACGGTCACGTCCAGCTGCGTCGACAAGGCATTGGTCACCGACACGCCCACGCCGTGCAGGCCGCCCGAGAAGGCATAGGCACCGCCCTTGCCCTTGTCGAACTTGCCGCCGGCGTGCAGCCGGGTGAAGACGATCTCGACCACCGGCACGCCTTCTTCCGGGTGGATGCCCACCGGGATGCCGCGGCCGTCGTCTTCCACGCTGAGGCTGCCGTCGCGATGCAGGGTCACCAGGATCTCGGAGCCGTGGCCGCCGAGGGCCTCGTCCGAGGCGTTGTCGATCACCTCCTGCACGATATGCAGGGGGTTGTCGGTCCGGGTGTACATGCCGGGACGCTGCTTGACCGGCTCCAGGCCCTTCAGGACCCGGATGGAAGATTCGCTGTACTGACTGGTTTTGCTCGCCATGGAGTCGCTACGAAAGTGATGGTCCCGGCTGCCATGAGGCGCACAACTGTGCACGCGCCGGGGCACCGGGCACTGCATTGTAATGGAAGCGGGCGACGGCAATCCCGCCAAAAAGGCGCTTGGCCTGCCGACCCGCGCTGGCGCCGGTTTTGCCGGGCCGCCGCCACTTTTTGCCAGGGCGCCGGCAGCGCGGGCAGCGCCGTACGCGTTTTCCCGAGCCGGAGTAAACTCGCCAGCACCCGGCCCCGGCAAGCCCGATTGCCGTCCCGGCATGGACAACAACAAGCACACAATCCCTGTCGGCACCGCGCTTACCCGGCGGGACTGCCGCACATCGAGCCAAGACATGCAGAACCGACAACTCTCCCTGACCACCGTACTTGTGTGCGGTGGGCTGCTCGTGACCCTTTCAATGGGCATCCGGCACGGCTTCGGCCTGTTCAACCTGCCGATCACCCAGGCCCATGGCTGGAACCGAGAGACCTTCGCCTTCGCGCTGGCGCTGCAGAACCTGATGTGGGGCGCCAGCCAGCCCTTTGCCGGGGCGCTCGCCGACAAGTTCGGCGCGCTGCGCATCATGCTGGTCGGCGTGGCGCTGTATGTGGCCGGGCTGGTGGTGATGGCGCTGGCCACCAGCGGCACCGCCTTTGCCACTGGTGCCGGCGTGATGATCGGCATCGCCCAGTCCGGCACCACCTACAGCATCGTCTACGGCGTGATCGGCCGTGTGGCCAGCCCCGAGAAGCGGGTCTGGGCCATGGGCATCGCCGCCGCGGCCGGCTCCTTCGGCCAGTTCCTGATGATCCCGGTGGAACAGGGCCTGATCTCCGGGCTGGGCTGGCAGAACGCCCTCTATGTAATGGCGTTGATGGCCTGCGTGATGCTGCCGCTGGCGCTGACGCTGCGCGAGCCGCGCGAAGCGGCCCACACCGGCGGCCACCACCAGACCATCGGCCAGGCCGTGCACGAAGCCTTCGGCAACCGCAACTTCCAGCTGCTGACGCTGGGCTACTTCGTGTGCGGCTTCCAGGTGGTGTTTATCGGCGTGCACCTGGCGCCCTACCTGAAGGACCAGGGCCTGACCGACCCAAAAGTCGCCGTCGTGGCGCTGGCGCTGATCGGGCTGTTCAATGTATTCGGCACCTATACCGCGGGTGCGCTGGGGCAGCGCCTGCCCAAGCGCTACCTGCTGTCCGCCATCTACGTGACGCGCTCGGTGGTGATCGCCAGCTACCTGCTGCTGCCGCTGACGGTGGCCAGCACCTGGGTGTTCGCGGCGGTCATGGGCTTCCTGTGGCTGTCCACGGTGCCGCTGACCAACGGCATCATCGCCCAGGTGTTCGGCGTGAAATACCTGTCGATGCTATCGGGCGTGGTGTTCTTCTCGCACCAGATCGGCAGTTTCCTGGGTGCCTGGCTGGGCGGCTTCCTCTACGACCGCACCGGCGGCTACAACACCGTGTGGCTGATCGCGATCGCGCTGGGCGTGGTGGCCGCGCTGGTGAACCTGCCGATCCGCGAGCAGGCGCTGGTGCGCGCGCAGCCGGCGGCGGCATGATGAGCACGACCCAGGCGCGCGTGATGAAGGCAGCCGGGCTGGCGGTGCTGGCCGGGGTGCTGGCGCTTGGGTTCGTGGGTTACCTGCGGCCGGGGTTCATGGTCGACCTGACCAACATGGTGTTGGCCTGGTGCGGGTGAGGGTCGGCTTGCCTGACCCTCAGGCCCCCTCGCCCTTCGACTTCGCCTCCAGCACTTCCCAGCGCTCCAGCGCTTCCAGCAGTTCCATCTCGATCTCGTCGTGCCGCGTGCCCAGCTGCGCGGCCTTGGGCGCATCGCTGACATAGAGCGAGCCGTCCGCGAGCTGTGCCGAGATCACCTTCTGCTCGGTTTCCAGCGCGGCAATGCGCTCCGGCAGGCCGTCCAGTTCGCGCTGCTCCTTGTACGACAGCTTGACCGTACGATTGGCGCCGCGCGCTTCGCGCGAATCCTTGCCCTTCACCGGCTCTGCCGCCTTCTGCTCCGGCTTGCGCGCCGCTTGCAGCGCCGCGCTGCGGGCCGACTGCTCGACCCAGTCGGAATACCCGCCCACCGACTCGCGCCACACGCCATCGCCCTCGGCGGCCAGGGTCGAGGTCACCACGTTGTCCAGGAAGGCGCGGTCGTGCGAGACCAGGAACACGGTGCCGCCATAGTCCTGCAGCAGTTCTTCCAACAGTTCCAGCGTGTCGATGTCGAGATCGTTGGTCGGCTCGTCCAGCACCAGCACATTGGCCGGGCGCGCAAACAGGCGCGCCAGCAGCAGCCGGTTGCGCTCGCCACCAGACAGCGACTTGACCGGCGAACGCGCGCGCTCCGGCGCGAACAGGAAGTCGCCCAGGTAGCTCATCACATGCTTGCGCTGGCCGTTGACCTCGACCCAGTCGCTGCCCGGGCTGATGGTGTCGGCCAGCGAGCGCTCCAGGTCCAGCGCGGTGCGCATCTGGTCGAAGTACGCCACCTGCAGGTTGCTGCCGTTGCGCACGGTGCCGCTGTCCGGCGCCAGTTCGCCCAGGATCAGCCGCAGCAGCGTGGTCTTGCCGGCGCCGTTGGGGCCGATCAGGCCGACCTTGTCGCCGCGCATGATGGTGGCGGTGAAGTCGCGCACCACCACCTTGTCGCCGTAGGCCTTGCTGACGTCGGTCAGCTCGGCCACGATCTTGCCGGAGCGGTCGGCCTGCGACACCTCCAGCCTGACATTGCCCTGCACCTCGCGCCGCGCGGCGCGCTCGTTGCGCATCGCCACCAGGCGCTGGATGCGCGACACGCTGCGCGTGCGGCGCGCCTCCACCCCCTTGCGGATCCACACCTCTTCCTGCGCCAGCAGCTTGTCGAACTTGGCCTGCTCGACCTGCTCGGCGGCAAGCATCTCTTCCTTGCGCGCCTGGTAGGCGGCGAAGTTGCCGGGGAAGGACACCAGCCGGCCGCGGTCCAGTTCGATGATGCGGGTGGCGACGCGGTCGAGGAAGGCGCGGTCGTGGGTGATCAGCAGCACGCTGCCGCGGAAGCCCAGCAGCAGGTCTTCCAGCCAGCGGATCGCTTCCACATCGAGGTGGTTGGTGGGCTCGTCCAGCAGCAGGATGTCGGGCTCGGCCACCAGCGCCTGCGCCAGCGCCACGCGTTTCTGCAGGCCACCGGACAGTGCCTCGACGCGCGTGTGCGAATCCAGCCCCAGGCGCGCCAGCGTGGTTTCCACGCGGGTGCGCAGCTGCCAGGCGCCGGCGGCGTCGAGCTCGGACTGCAGCCGGTGCAATTCGGCCAGCGCGGCTTCGTCGTCGTGGTTCTCGGCGACGCGGTCGGCGGCGGCCTCGTAGCGCACCAGCAAGTCGTGCGCATCGCCCATGCCCTGCGAGACCGCGTCGAACACGGTGATGCCCGCCTCGAACTGCGGCTCCTGCGGCACGTAGGCGCTGGTCACGCCGCTCTGGCGCGCGATCAGCCCGTCGTCGGGCGCCGACAGCCCCGCCACGATCTTCAGCAGCGAGGACTTGCCCGAACCGTTGCGCCCGATCAAACCCACGCGCTCGCCGGCCTCCAGCGAAAAGTCGGTGTGATCGAGCAGGGCCACGTGCCCGAAGGCAAGCTGGGCGTCGGTAATGGAAAACAGGGCCATGGGAAAAAGACGAGACGACGAGGGAAAGGAGGGACGGCCTGGCAGCCAGGGCTGGCGTGGCACGGCAGCCCGCATTGTAGACGACCGGGGCCGGGCCAAGGCTGGCCCCAAAAAAGAAGGGCCCGCGCACTGCGGGCCCAAGAGTCTCTCCTCGGTGCCCTGCTCGCAAGGCACGAAGCCAGCATAACAACGCCCCCCCTGCCCGCTCCAGTCGGAAAAGTCCGTAAGGGAAAGCCCCGTCAACCGCGATTTCTGGACGCCGCCGCGGCAAATTGGTACGACCAAGGCACTCATGCGAAGATGTCGGCCGTGCCAATGGCCTGCTGCCACCTTCATGACCACCGCTTCGCTGAAATTGTCCGACCTGTCCGTGTCCGCGCTGGTCGCCGGGCTGGTCGCCACGCTCACCGGCTATACCAGTTCGCTGGTGCTGATGATCCAGGCCGGCCACGCCGCCCACCTGACCGATGCCCAGATTTCGTCCTGGATCTGGGCGCTGTCGATGGGAATGGGGATCACCACCATCAGCCTGTCGCTGGCGCTGCGCGTGCCGATCGTGGTGGCTTGGTCCACGCCCGGCGCGGCGCTGCTGATCGCCAGCCTGCCCGGCGTGCCCTACGCGGAAGCCATCGGCGCCTTCCTGCTGGCCGGGCTGATGATGGCCGCGGCCGGCATGACCGGGTGGTTCGACAAGCTGATGCGCGCCCTGCCCGCCAGCATCGCGTCAGCCCTGCTCGCCGGCATCCTGTTCCGCATCAGCGTGGATGTGTTCGTGCAGGCGCAGCACCAGACCGTGCTGCTGCTGGCGATGTTCGCCGCCTACCTGCTCGGGCGGCGCCTGTGGCCGGCCTATGCGGTGCCAGGGGTGCTGCTGACCGGGGCGGTGGTCGCCGGCGTGCTCGGCCAGCTCGATTTCTCGGGCGTGCGGCTGGCGTTGGCGGTGCCGGTGTGGACCACGCCGGCATTCTCGCTGTCAGCCTTGGTCAGCATGGCGGTTCCGCTGTTCATCGTGGCGCTGGCCTCGCAGAACATCCCCGGGCTGGCCGTGCTGCAAGCCGACGGCTACCACGTGCCGGCCTCGCGCCTGATCTCGATCACCGGCCTGACCTCGGCCCTGCTGGCGCCGTTCGGCTCGCACGGCGTCAACCTGGCGGCGATCACCGCCGCCATCTGCACCGGCCCGCAGGCCGACCCCGACCGCAACCGCCGCTATACCGCGGCCGTGGTCTGCGGCGTGGGCTACCTGGTCGCGGGCACGCTGGCGGCCAGCATCGCGGCGCTGTTTGCGGCCTTTCCGCAAGCGCTGGTGGTGGGCGTGACCGCGTTCGCGCTGATGGGCTCGATCGCCAACGGCCTGACCGTGGCCATGCAAATCCCGGCCGAGCGCGAAGCCGCGCTGCTGACCTTCATGATCACGGCGTCCGGCATGACCCTGGCGGGTGTCGGCTCCGCGTTCTGGGGCGTGGTGGGCGGCATGCTGGCGTTCCACGTGCTGCGCCGGCGCGCCGCCTGAGCATCGCCGCTAGAGCATCAGGAAAGCCACGTCCGCGTAGCCGATATCGTCGGACGACACGCCCCTGCGGCGCTGGAACAAGACATGCTGCAGCACGCGGTCGCGATGGGCCGCGAAGGTTTCCGGATCCAGGTTCAACGCCGCGCGCGCGTAGTGCTCGGCCATCAGCTTGTAGACGCGATGACGCACCTGCAGCATCTCGTTCGCCGCCTGGAGCCGGCTCATTTCCCCCACATGGTCTTCGTCCAGCTGACGCATGCTGACCACCACCCGGGCATGCATGCCCCGGTAGCGATCGACCTCCGCATGGGCCTTGCGCAACTCTTCGCGCAGCGACCGCACCTCCTGCAACAGCTTCAGGTTGTGCTGCACGCCGCGTTGGATGCGCGAAGCCTCTTCCAGTGCTTGGTCCGCCGCGGCGATGGTGTCCTGCCACGGATTCGCGTCCGGCGCGGGCCCCCCGTCCCCCGGCTGCGAAGACGTCCCGGCGGACGTGCCGTCGATGCCATTGTGATGCATACCGCTCCCCTTACCCATGCCCGCCGCCGGCATCGTGGGGTTCGTGCCGGCTTGGTCGGGCCAACTACCGCGACTGCCCTGTAGGACTTGTGCCGCGGGCCGGCCATGCGCCCGCTTGTTCTCTTCGTTATAGCCACATTCAATCCTCCATCACCGCTTTGCACAACCACCGCAACGGAGGGACGCGGCTTTGGCGCAACATGCGGGAGCGCTAAGATGCCGGCTTCGGCCCGTTTCGGCCCACCCACTTGTACGCTCCCATGAACGGATACCTGCTCCTCGCCCTCGCCATCGTCGCCGAAGTCATCGCCACCAGCAGCCTGAAGGCGTCGCAGGGCTTTACGCGGCTGGTCCCCAGCGTGCTGGTCGTGACCGGCTATGTGGCGGCGTTCTATTTGCTGATGCTGGTGATGCGGACAGTGCCGGTGGGAATTGCCTATGCGATCTGGAGCGGGGCCGGGATCGTACTGGTATCGCTGATCGCGGTGGTGCTGTACCGGCAGGTGCCGGACCTGGCGGCTTGCGCTGGGATTGGTCTGATTATTGCCGGCGTCGCCGTCATTCAGCTGTTTTCGAAGACTAGCGCGCATTGATCGTAGGTATGCTCGGCAGTGGATGACCCCTCATCCACTCTTGCCGCAGTCCCATTTTGGGACTGGCATTGCCCACATGCGAATCATAGCGAAGAGGTCTTTGCTGCAATTCAGCAAGTTCCACCCCGAAGCCAGGCAACCGCTGCTTGCCTGGCATGAAGAAGCCCGCTGCGCGGCCTGGACCGCGCCCAGGGACATCAAGGCACGCTACGCCAGTGCCAGCTTCGTCGGCAGCAACCGCGTGGTCTTCAATCTCGGCGGGAACAAGTACCGGCTTATCGTCGCTGTCGCATACCGGTTGGGGGTCGTCTGCGTGAAGTTCATCGGCACCCATCTCGACTATGACCGCATAGACGCCGCCACCGCGGAAATGGAGTGATCACCATGGATATCCGCCCCCTGCACACTGAAGCCGACTACCAGGAAGCGCTGGCCGCGGTCTCCGCCCTGGTCGACGCAGACCCTGTGCCCGACACGCCTGAGGGCGACAAGCTGGAAATCCTCTCCATGCTGGTGGAACGGTATGAAGCCGGGCACTTTCCGATGGATCTGCCGGATCCGATCGCCGCGATCCGCTTTCGCATGGAACAAGCTGGCCTCACGCCACGCGACATGCAACCGTACCTGGGTAACCTCAACCGCGTATATGAAGTGCTCAATGGCAAGCGCGCGCTGAGTCTGGCCATGATCCGGCGGCTGCACCGTGACCTGAAGATTCCCGCGAACGTGCTGATCGCCGAACGCAGTGCGGCATGAGCACTTGCGCAGCGACTGGCGCGCGTGCTAGCCAAAGCGCGCATCGATCTGCTTCCTGGCCCAGTCCGAGGCATGCTGCCATGCCTCGCCTTCGCTGAAGAACTGGCCCGGAACAAGATGGTGATCGAAGACCTTGAGTGGCGCGCCATCCGCCGCTTTCGCGCAGATGGTCACCTCACCTTGCCAGGGGCCGCCAACGCCAAGGGACGTTGCCGATGCTTCATACCAGTGGTCGCGGTAATACGTGAACCCTTGGAGATCCATGTCTTTCTCCACTAGTGGCATTCAGGAAGTGTCAGTCGTTGGCGTCGCCTGAAGTGGCTTGGTCAATCTCCCGTTTCGCGCACGCATAGGCGTTATCGATCGCGACCGATTCCGTGGGAGCAAGCGCCCCGGTGTTGTGCCGGTGTCCGTGACCGCGGATGCCATATGACCAGTCCCACTGGCCGCCCGAGTCCTTTTTGGCCTGGATTGAGATCTCTCGGCCTTTGTATTTCAGTTCCATGGCGAGCGCTCCGGAGTTTGGAGGATCGTAGCATGAAGCACCTGTCAATCCAGGCCCTCGACGGCGAGGCTGGCGCCATCTTCTTGGGCTGAAATTCCGGGGGAATACCTAGATTGAGTTGGGGAGAGGGCACAGCTGGGAACCACAGGGTACGGACTGTGGACTGGTCCCGCCGACAGGAATCGAACCTGTATCTAGCGCTTAGGAGGCGCTCGTTCTATCCATTGAACTACGGCGAGGGACAGGACTGTCAGGATCGGGAACCGCGGGCGCGGTGATCCTGGAGACGGCCCGGAGTATATCAAAATCCGCACCGGCCCGGCTCGCCGGCAGTGGCGGACCCGTCCCGGCGGCCTCGCCCGGCAAGGCGGCCGGACGATGGCAGGCGCGTCGGCCGGCCGGCATGGCGCAGGGCGCGGCGCCCCGGCCGGTGGTGGCCGCGGGCGCAGTTGGCGGCGGCAGTGGCGCAGCTGCGGTGGCAGGCTTGTCCGCGCAGGTTGCAGCGCAATTCCCAGTCGATCAGTCCGGACATGGCAGGCTCCTTGATTCGGTGATGGCCGCGCGGTTCAGGCGAGGTCCAGGTTCAGGCCGCCCAGTTGGGCTTGCAGCAGCGCGCCCAGCAGCAGCCAGCCGATGTGCAGCGCGGCGCGCGGGCGGCGCATGCATGTTTCCACCTGCTCGCTGCGGCTTTCGCCGGACAGGCACCAGGAGCAGAAATGCTCACAGTTGTTGGTCAGCAAGTGGTAGGCGTTTTCGCCCACGCGGGAACGGGCGCGTTCGACGGCCTGGCGGCCGGCGAAGCGGGCGCAGGGCTCCGGCCTGACGGCGATGCCGAATCCGGCGGCGAAGGCTTCGAGGGTAGTTTCTTCAACCGGCGCGGCCTGCAGGGAGCGCGCGAAACCGGCGTAGTGGATGACGCGGCCGGCGCCGGCGTAGATCCCATGATGGGCGTAGCCGTGGCGTTCGGTGACCAGGTGGGCGCCGAGCGGCAGCGGGTCCGCGAAACGATCGTCGCTGCCGGTAGCGCGTTCTTGTTGTTCCTGGATGTTCATGGCTGGCCTCGGTGTGTCTGGTTGCTGCAAGCATTGCTGCTTCGTGCCAGACCAACCGCATCAACCATGCCAATACCAGGGAGGCACGGCCCGACAACGGTTTGGCGGAAATCCGGGGGTTTTGGATGGGATCGAGTGTCGGATGGCAACCAACCGCGTGGCGGCAACTCTGTTGGCTGGCAGCCACCATTCGCCCCGCGCCGCGCGGCCTGGGCGGGCTGGCGGCAGGGATCGCGCGATGCTTGCGCTGTGGTGGGTCCATCCCGACACTGGCTGGCCGGGTGTCGGGTCGAGGCCAACGTGGCTGGACTGCCGGGGTGGGCCCCATTGTCCCCGCCCCGCCCTGCAGCCCGCGCCGGACTTGGGTTTCCAGTCGACCTGCTGCCACACCCATGCTGTGGCACGCGCCTTGCTCAATACCGGTACCGCCCCCGGCGCCACGCCACATCCACCGGAGACCGAACATGGCCACCCTTGCAATCAACGACCTCGCCAGCTGCCGCGAACTTGCTCCCGCCGCCATGGCCCGCGTGCGCGGCGCCGGCGGGCAGTGGGTGTTCGGGTGGATCCGCCCGTTCGTGCCCTCGTCTCCGCTGCCGCTCGGGACGGTGATCAACTTTTACGAGATCAACTACAGCTTCTATGCTGATCAGATGAACAACCAGTTCCAGAACATCGATATCCGCAACAACGCGCCAAACGCCAACATCAATGTCCAGGGCGACCAGGGCGCGAGGAACGACGGCAGGCTGATCTGATGCTGATCTGAGCGCCAGCGCCGCCGTGGCAGTGCCCCGGCTGGTCCGGGGCTTGACGCGGACCGGAGACAAGATTGGGTTTCGACTCGCACTTCCAGTGGACCTCGGCCGCATGCACGGACGTCGGGCGCGTGCGCGAGCGCAACGAGGACGCTTGCCTGGATCTGCCCAGCCAGGACCTGTGGGCAGTGGCCGACGGCATGGGCGGCCATGCCGTGGGAGACTTCGCCAGCCAGGCGGTGGTCCAGGCGCTGGCCACGCTGCCGCCGCAGCCCCGGCTGGAAGACCGGGTCGACGCCACGCGCGCGGCGCTGCAGGGCGTGAACCTGGCGCTGGTCGATGAAGCGGCGCGCCTGGGCGTGCGCTGCATCGGCAGCACGGTGGTGGTAATGCTGGCGGGCGATCGCCGTTGCGCCTGCGTGTGGGCCGGCGACAGCCGCCTGTACCGGCTGCGCGGCGGCCAGTTCGCGCGCCTCACGCGCGACCACAACCAGGTCGAGCGCCTGCTGGCGCGCGGGCTGATCACCCCGGAAGAAGCGCGCCACCATCCCGCGCAGAACACCATCACACGCGCCGTCGGCGCGGCCCCGACGCTGGCGCCGGAGCAGCTGCTGACCGAGGTCGCCGATGGCGACGTGTACCTGCTGTGCAGCGATGGCCTGAGCAACGAGGTCGACGATGACGACATCGCGGCGGTGCTGGCGCAGCAGGACGTTGCGCAGGCCGCGCCGACGCTGGTGCAGATGGCGCTCGATGCCGGCGGCCGCGACAACGTGTCGGTGGTGGTGCTGCGTGCGGCGGACCCGTACGGCTCTGACAAGACCCTGGTCAATCCCGAGCTGGACGCCTGAAGGCACGACCGCCGGCGGCCTCGCCGCCCTACCCCTTGCCGCCTTCGGCCTGCCGGTTGGCGCGGAAATCCTTCGAGTGGATGCCGTGCTTCTTCAGCAGCATCTGCAGGTGCGAGCGGTTCATGTCGAAGCGCCGCGCCAGTTCGGCGACGGTGCCGCCGACCTCCTGCAAGCCCCGTTCGAGGAAGGCCCGCTCGGCCTCGTCGCTGGCGGCGCGCTTGGCTTCGCTGAGGGACGTCGCCATGGCAATGTCGGCAGCGGCGGGGCCATTGCCCACCACCGCCAGTGCGGCGGGCCTGGGGCGGATGTCCTGCGGCAGTTGGGCCAGGTCGGCGGTGTCGCCGGCCAGGCAGCTCAGCCGGTACATCAGGTTGCGCAGTTCGCGGATATTGCCCGGGTAGTCGTAGTGCAGCAGGAAGTCGCGCAGCCGCGGCGTCAGCTTGAGTGGCCGGCGCTTGAGCATGCCGGCGGCCTCGTCACTGAAGTACGACACCAGCAGCGGGATCTCGTCGCGCCGCTCGCGCAGCGACGGCAGGCTGACGTGGATCACGCTCAGGCGATAGAACAGGTCTTCGCGGAAGGTGCCGGCCTGGCTCATGCGGCGCAGGTCCTTGTTGGTCGCCGCGACGATGCGCGTATCGACCGAGATCGCCTCGTCCGAGCCCACGCGCTGGATCTCGTGCGCCTCCAGCACGCGCAGCAGCTTGACCTGCCCGGTCAGCGGCAGCTCGCCGATCTCGTCCAGGAAGATGGTGCCGGTATGCGCGCTCTCGAACTTGCCGCGGCGGTCATTGCTGGCGCCGGTGAAGGCGCCCTTCTTGTGGCCGAACAGCTCGGATTCAAGCAGGCTGTCGGGGATGGCGCCGCAGTTGACCGAGATAAACGGCTTGTCGGTGCGTGAGCCATTGGCATGGATCACCTTGGCCATCAGCTCCTTGCCGGTGCCGCTCTCTCCATCGATCAGCACCGGCAGGTCGGTCGGCGCCGCCTTCTCGGCAATCTCCAGTGCCTCCAGCAACTTGGGGTTGTCGCCGAAGGTCCCTTCGAAAATAAAGCTGCGCTCAACCAGTGCCTGCCGGCGCGCGCGCGGCATGCGCTCGACTTCTTCCTGCGGCGGGGCCGCCTCGGCCGACGCGGCCTGCACGAAGCGCTCCTTGTGCGACAGCCCCATCACCTCGTCGCGCAGCGTGGTGACCTGCTTGAGCAGCTTCTCGATCTCCGGCCGGTCAAGCCGCGACGACCAGCGCAGCGTGGAACGCAGGATCTCGATCTTCTCGATCAGCCCGGCGAACGACACCGGGGACGTGACCGAGGCGGGGGTGGCTCCCTGGTTGTATAGCTTCATGCTGCGCTCAGTTGCTTCTGCACCAGTTGGAAATACATGCCCTTGCGCTCGATCAGCTCCTCATGCCGGCCCTGCTCGACGATGGCGCCTTCATACAGCACCAGGATCTTATCGGCCTGCATGATGGTGCTGAGCCGGTGCGCGATGATGACCGCGGTGCGCCCGCGCAGGATCTCCTGCATATTCGCCAGGATGTTGCTCTCTGACTGCGTGTCGAGCGCCGAGGTGGCCTCGTCGAACACCAGCAGGCGCGGGTCGTGGTACAGCGCGCGGGCAATGCACAGGCGCTGGATCTGCCCGCCGGAAAGCCCGATACCACGCTCGCCCACCACCTGCTCGTAGCCCAGCGGCAGCTTGCTGATAAAGGCGTGGGCATCGGCCATGCGCGCCACCTCCTCGATGCGGCGCCGGTCCGGGCTGTCGTCGCCGCAGGCGATGTTCTCGGCAATGGTCCCCGAGAACAGCAGGTTGGACTGCATCACGTAGCCCACCTGCGCGCGGTAGAACGCCGCGTCGATCACGTTCAGGTCATAGCCGTCCACTGTCATCGAGCCCTCGGTAGGCTTGTAGAAGCCCACCAGCAGCTTGGCCAGCGTAGTCTTGCCTGAGCCGCTGCGCCCGACGATGGCCACCATCTCGCCAGGGCGGATGGCGAAGCTGATGTTCTCCAGCACATAGGGCGTGTCTTCGCCGCCGTAGCGGAAGTACAGGTCCTTCATCACGATCTCGCCCTGCAGGTCGGGCAGCATCACGCGCGACAGCACGTCCTGCGGCTTCTGCTCGGGCTCCAGGTCGAGCACGTCGCCCAGGCGCTCCATCGCCACGCCGGCATCGTTGAGCTGGCCCCACAACGCCACCAGCCCCATCAGCGGCGCCAGCACGCTGCCCATGAAGGCATTGAAGGCGATCAGCTGGCCGATGGTGAGCTCGCGCTCCAGCACCAGCGTCGCGCCCACCCACAGCACCGCGATGGTGGTGGCGGCGTTGAGCAGCTGGCTCACCAGCCCCACCAGGATGTGGAAGGCCTGTGCCCGGTATTGCGCGTCCAGCGCCTTGGCGTACTTGCGCTCCCAGCGCAGCCGCACCGGGCGCTCGATGCCCATGCCCTTGACGGTCTCGGCGCCGCCCAGCGTTTCCATCAGGTAGGCCTTGGCATCGGTCGATGCCGCGAACACCTCGCGCGCATAGGTCTTGACCTTGGGCGTCACCACCACCGTCAGCGCCGCGATCGGGATCACGAAGGCGATCAGCAGCAGCGTCAGCTTGACGTTGTAGAGAAACATGATGGTGAAGTAGATAAACACCATCAGCAGGTTCAGCGCCGTGGTCACGGTCGACTCGGTCAGGAAGGCGCGGATGGTCTGGTTCTCCTGGAAGCGCGCGAAGATGTCCCCGGTCTTGCGCTTGGCAAAGAACGACAGCGGCAGCGACAGCGTGTGCTTGAAGAAGTGCGACATCATGGCGAAATCCATGTTGCGCACCATGAAGTTGGCCAGATACGCGCGAATCGTAGACATCAGCTGCGAGAACACGTTGGAGATGATCAGCCCCGCGATCAGCAGGTTCAGCAGCCCCACGTTCTGGTGCACCACCACGCCGTCCAGGATGTTCTGGATAATCAGCGGCGGGACCACCCCCAGCATCTGGATCACGAAGGTGGCCAGAAACAGGTGCGCCAGGATCCTCTTGTACGGCGCCAGGTAGCCGATAAAGCGCAGCCACGGCGAGCGCGACACCGACAGCTGGGTCATGCTCTCGCCCGGCGTGAACAGCAGGCAGGTGCCGCTCCAGCCGCGCTCGAACTCCTCGGCGCTCATCTTGCGGAAGCCGATGGCCGGGTCGGCCACCCACACCCAGCGCGACGAGATCCCGTACACCACCACGTAGTGGTACCCCTCCCAGTGCACGATGAAGGGAAGCTCGAACCCCATCAGCGAATCCCGCGTGCACTGCACCCCGCGCGTGGTGAAGCCGAGCGCTTCGCCGGCGCGCGCCAGGCTGTCGAGCGTGGCGCCCTGGGTGGTCACATTGGCCAGTTCGCGCAGCTTGCCCAGCGTCATCGGGATGCCGTAGTGCCGGCAGATCATCGCCAGGCAGGCCGCGCCGCAATCCATCTCCTCGGCCTGCTCCACCAGCGCGAAGCGGCGGATCAGCTTTTCGCCGAGCTCGGGCTTTGAATGCAGGTCCAGCAGCACCGGGCGCTTGCGCCGTTCGGCCAGCTTCTTCTGCCGATGCAACTCGCGGTCCAGCACGCGGATGCGCTCTTCCAGCACCTCGCGCAGGCGCGGGTTGCGCTCCAAAATCAGCTGCACCGTCTTCTCGGGAATCACCAGCAGGCGCACGTCGGTATCGGCAATGGCCGAGGCCAGCTGCTCCTGCCGCATCACGCAGGCGCGCTCGCCGAAGATGTCGCCCTGCCCCAGCGTCGCCAGCGGGTACTCGCTGCCCTCTTCGCTGCGCACGATGCGCACCGTGCCCTGGCGCACCACGTACAGGCGCCGGTCTTCGCGGCCGTCCTGCTTCAGGATCTCCTTGCCGGCCGCCACGCGCTTGACGCCGACGCTGCGCACGGCGTCTTCCAGCTCCTGCTTGTCGAGCTTGCCGCGCAGGTCGAACAGCCGCGCGACAAAGCCGCCGGCCGAGCTGATCGCGACATAGCTGGTGATAAACGCAAGCGCCGCCGGGTTGCCGGCCACCACCGGCTCGCCCACGCTGCGCGGGATCAGCAGCAGTTCGGTCTTGCCCGAGGCGCGCACCGACGACTCATGCCGGTAGTCGCGCAGCAGCGCGATATCGGCAAAGACCTCGCCGGCCTTGCGCACGCCCATGCTGATTTCCTTGCCGTGCTCCTCGTTGAACACGCGCACCGAGCCGGACTTGACGATAAACAGGCCCGGCGCCGCTTCGCCGGCATTGCAGACGGTGTCGCCAAAGCCGAAGGTCAGCACCTGCGCGGCTTCCGCCAGGCGTGCCAGCTCCTCCGGCACCAGCACCGACAGGATCTCGACGGTGGCGAGGAAGGCGGCCAGCGCCGATCCTGCCTCCGGCTGGTCCGGGGCAGGCGGGGCGGCGGGCTCGCCGCTCGCGCTAGCGGGCTTCGATGACATGTTCCTGCGCCCTGGCCATCAGCCAGTCTTCGCGCAGCAGGCGGCGCACTTCCACCGCCACCTCGCTATCGAGGGTGGCCGGGTGTTTTTCGCGCACCAGGAAGACTTCGAAGAAGGAACGGTCAGCCGACGGGAACGGTCCCAGCAGGTCGCCAGGCTCGGCATTGAACACCTTGGCCTCGATATCGGTCTTGAGCGAGCCGCGCAGCACCTTGCCGATCTCGCCTCCGCGCTCGCGCGTGTCGGCGATGGAATGCTCGCGCGCCATCTCGGCAAAGGCATCGGGATCATCCTGCAGGTACGAGATCAGCTCCTTGGCCTTGCCCTCGCTGTCGACCACGATATGGCTGACCTCGATGCTGTCGAAGCGCGGCGAGTTGAGCGCAAAGTACGCCTGCACCGCGGCCTCGCTGCACACCTGCTCCATCATCCGCTCCTGGTACAGGCTGTCGGTGACAAAGGCCTCGAATTCGTCCAGGCTGATGTTCAGCGCATCCAGGTAGTGATTCATGTCTGCGGCGCGATGCAGGCCCTGCACGCGGCGGAACTGGTCCGCGCGTTCCTGGATCTCCTCCGGCGTGACCACCACGCCCTGCCGCTTTGCCGCGTGCACGGTCAGCTTGTCGCGCACCATCTGCTCGACCAGCCCTTCGAACTGTCCGGTCAGCTTGAGCAAGCGCACGAACTCCTCGAAGCCAAGCACCTCGTCGTCGATACGCACAATACCAGTCATTTTCTCGGCTCCTTTGACGCCCGCGCGGTTACGCGCCGGGCTGTCCCGATGTTCTGCGCCAGTCTCTCCCCGCTGCGCTAGCCGGCCACCTCGCGGAAGGGGTCAAGCCCCAGGTCGATCAGGCGGCGTTCGCGCACCACGATCTCTGCCGTGGCGGTCATGCCGTAACGCAGCGGATACTTGTTGTCGGCCACCGCGTAGTAGTCGCGCGCCAGCCGCACGCGGCCCTCGTAGACCGGCTGCTTGTCGGGTCCGCCCGGCTTGGTCGCGGGCGAGATGAATTCCAGCGTGCCCTCGATGATCCCGTAGCGCTGGTACGGGAAGGCACTGAACTTGAGCTTGACCGGCAGGCCCTCGCGCAGGAAAGCGCGGTCACGCTCGGCGATGACGATCTTCACCACCGGGCGCGCATCCTTGGGGGCAATGCCGCCCAGCGGCGTGTTGGCCTGCACCTTGTCGCCGCGCTGGGTGGAGGTGACATCGGTGATCACGCCCGACACCGGCGCCAGGATCAGCAGGAAGTTGTCCTTGTCGATGTTCTCGAAGCGGATGCGCGCTGCCGCGTCCGCCACCAGGCGCGCGGTCTGCACCTGCAGGCGCAGCTTGTCCTCGGTGTTGGCGATCTCGCGCAGCGCCGCGTCGTACTGCACGCGCAGCCCGGCCAGGTCCTGGCCGCTGCTTTCTAGCTGGGAACTGGCCTGGGTAAGCTCGCGGCCCAGGCGTGCGTCCAGCTCCGTCAGCCGCGACTGCGCCACGCGCAGGTTGTTCTCCGCGTCCTGCGCCGCGGCGCGCTTGGCATCCACCTGCGACTGCGAAACGCCACCGCCACCCGGCAACGCCAGCAGGCGCGCGTATCGGTCCTGCTCCTGGCGCGCGAATTCGCGCGCGCGCCGGGCGTTCTCGAGGTTGCTGCGCGCTTCCTGCAACTGCGCGCGCTGCTGTTCGGCAAGCCGCGTGGTGCCTTCGGCGATGCGGGTCTCGTGCTGGCGCGTGGCCACGTCGATCTGCTGCTTGAGCGCCGCCGCGCGGCGTTCCATCAGCGCCTTCTTGTCGGGGAACTGCTTCCATTCGCGCTCGGAGTCTTCCAGCTTGAGCTGCGCTTCCAGCGCGTTGGCCGCGGCCTCGATCGCGCCGCGCGCATTCAGGCGCGCCAGCACGTCGTCCTTGGACACCGGTTGCCCCTCGGCCACGTAGAGGTCGGCCAGCTCGCCGTCCACCGGGGCATAGAAGCGGCGCACCTCGGATTCCGGCGCCAGCGTGCCCTGCGCCGTGACAATGACATCGGCATGCCCGACGAAGGACCACACCAGCCCGCACAACACCAGCGTGAAAGTCGTGACGATGGTCAGCAGCCCCAGGCGCGACGGCTCGGCACTCAGCAGGCCGATGCCCTCGGCGCTGTGGTCTTCCAGCGCCTCGGAGAGTGGCTTGAGGCCGCCCTGGCGGGCATCGTCCTTCATGGCTGCCCCGCTTGCTGTGGCGCCGCGGCAGCCGCGGCCGGCTCCGGCGCCTTGCCGGTGTCTTCACCGCCGATCAGCTCCAGCTTGGTCTTGAGCACGGCGGGATCGAGCACGGTGCGCAACTCGCGCAGCGCGTGCCGCTGCTGGTCGGCCTCGGCGCGGATCTCTTCCTCGATCTTGGCGAGTTGCGCCAGGTCGGCGCTTTCGCCCGCGCGCAGTTGCGTGAAGATGCGCATGCCCTGGCGCGCGTCATCCTGTGCCTGCGACAGCAACCGGGCCTGCGCGCGGAACCTGGGCGAGATGCCGGGCTCGAGCCGCTGCTCGCTGCCGATCACGCCATTGCTGCGGTATTGCTTCCATGCGGCGACGGCGCTGCCCATCAGTTCCCGCGCGCGCCGCAGGGCACTGTCGCGCACGCCGTTGACGTCGGCCTCGACCGCCTTGGCGAAGTGGCCGTCATCGGCGGCATCGAGCATGGCGTAGAAGCCCAGCAGCCGGTCCTCATAGCCCTTGCTGCCGCGCGCGGACTGCAGCTCGGCGTACTGCGCCGCCACCTTCTGCTTGTGCGACAGGTCGCGCGCCAGGTCCTCGGCCCAGGGGCCGCCGCTGATCTGCTTGATCCCCGCGAGCGCTGCGGCGCTGTCGCCCTGCTGCCACGCCCTGGCCGCACCGGCATACTGGCGCACCATCTCCGGCGGCGGCAGGCGCGCGGCCAGTTGGTTGAACTGCGCCTGGAACGGCGGCGTGGCGAAGCGGCTGTCGGCAAGGCGCGCCACCAGCGGCCCGGGCCGGCGCGCGCGCAGTGCCTGCATCAGCGCGGTGTAGCGGTCCAGGTCTGACTGCACGCGGTCCAGCCCGGCCAGGCGCGGATACTTCTCGCGGTACTCGGCGATGACGGGCTGCAATGCCTCCGGGCGGTCGCGGCCGAGTTCGGCGGCAATGGTGGTGTTCAGCCGGTCGATCGCCGCCAGGTAGACCGAGGCGTCGTTCTGCAGGCGACGCACGTCGCTGAGCGCATCGGCGTAGAGATCGCGGAACGCCGGCACATCGGCCGCGATGCGCCCGAGCGCGCGCTGGTGCGCGGTGGTGTCCTGGTTCCAGTACGCCAGCAGTTGCCGGATCGGCGCCTCGTCGGTGTAGAGGCGGATCGGCGTGTCGGCGCCGCGCTGCGCGGTGAAGCGTTCGAGCCGGCCGATCCAGTCGAGTTCCGCCACCAGCGGCCGCGCATCGGCATTGTGCGCGCTGAGCTTGCGCATCCGGGCCAGCACGGCATCGGCGCCGCTGAAATCACCGGCCTTCAGCCTGGCGGCGAAAGCGGGCACGTCGGCACGCATCAGTGCCTCGGTGCCGATGGCCTGCACCTGGGCATCGCCGGGATGACGCGCCAGGTAGTTGTCGGCGGCCTGCGCCGCGCGCGCGTGATCGCCTGCGGCAAACAGCGCCTGCACTTCGCGCTCCGGCGCACCGCGCCAGTACACGGCCGCCCCCGCCAGCAGCGCGAGCAACAGCAACGCGCCGCCCCATCGCGCCGCGCGCCGCGTGCGTACGGAATCGTTCAGGCCGAACTGCCTGGCACCTTCGGCCAGCAGCAGCGCGGCACGCCCGCGCTTGCGGCGTGCCTGCGCGCCGTCGTGCGCGGCCGTGGCCGCCGCGGCCTGTGCCTCGGCCTCGGCGTTGACCTCGTCGTCCTGCTGCGCGGCATAGTCGACGCAGAAGATGTCGAGGAAGGAATCGGCGGCACCGACAAAGGTAGTGCGGTCATCCTCGTCGCGCACGGGCGAAGCCTGGGATGCGGGCGGCGTGTCGGGCGCAGCGACTGGCTGCAGCATCGAATGCGTCGCGGTGGCATCGCCGTCGCCGGTGTGCTGGACCTGCACCTTGTAGACAAAGTGGTTGCCGCCAAAGGCGATCAGGTCGCCGTCGTCCAGCGGCACGCCGTGGTCGGCCAGGCGCTTGCCGTTGACGAAGGTGCCGTTGGTGCTGCCCAGGTCCTCAACGAATGGCACGCCACCCTTGAGGTACACGTGCGCGTGGCGCCGCGACAGGTAGTTGACCTGCTGCGGATAGCTGTCGCGGTAGCGCGCGAAGGCGTCGTCGGCCTTGCTGATCAGGTAGGGGAAGCCGTCCACGTGCAGCGGCTGCAGCCCGACATCGCCGCGCTCGGGCACCAACGTCACCGCTACCCGCGGCGGCTCGGGCTGCGCCGCGCGCGGCGACAGCCGGACCCGGAACGACAGCGCCGGCCCGAAGGCCACCTCATCGCCATCGCTGAGCTGCGCCGGCTGGCGCGCCACCGCCGCGCCGTTCACGCGCGTGCCGTTCTTGCTGCCGAGATCCGCCACATAGACCGCGCCATGCTCGGCGAAGATGCGCGCATGCCGGCGCGACAGCGGTGCGGCCAGGTCTTCGGGGTAGGCGGCGAACGGCAGTTCGCTGCGTCCGACGGCGAACAGGTCTTCGTCGATGCGGATCTCGCCCAGCTCCGGGCGCGACACGGGCGTCAGGAACACATCGAATTCCTGCGCCAGATCCTGAGAGAATTCCCGCGTGAATCCCTGGGCCATTTTCACCGGCATTTCCATGATCAGTGCTTCGTCAGGAGCCATGTTTCCAGCAAGCCAACAGCGCGGCTGCCGCGGCGGCAGGCCAGGGGATGAAGCGACTAAGAACATAGTAGGCGACGGCAAAGGCTAGTCAATCGGGACGCGGAACGCGCGGTTGGCGCGGCAGCGGCACATGCAGCGGGGCAGTGGCCAGGGCTATGGGCGCGTTGCGCAACGCGTTGCAGGCGCCGGCATCACCTGAACCGCCCTACAGCACCGTTGGCAGCACTTACTGCGGCGGATTCGACGCCGCGTTGCGCACGTCGGTATCGGGCCAGCCACCGCCAAGCGCCTTGTACAGGGTGACGGTGTCGGCCAGGATCTGTTGGTGGACCGCCAACAACTGCAGTTGCGCGGCCAGCAGCGAGCGCTCGGTCTCGAACACTTCCAGCTGCGAGACCACGCCCTCCTTCAGTTGCGCCTCGATCTGCGCGGACACGACGCGCAGCTGCTCAACCTGCTGCTGCAGCTCGATGCGCTGCTTCTTGTGCGCGTCGACATTGACCAGTGCGCTCTCCACCTCTTCGAACGCGGTCATCACGGTGCGGCCATATTCGTTTTCCGCCACGCCCACCTGCGCCTCGGTGGTCTTCACGCGCGCGCGCACGCTCGGGTCGAGCATCGGCAGGTTGATGCTGGGCATGAAGCCGAAGGTGAATGACTTGAGCAGGTCGCTCAGCGCAAAGCTGGCGGTGCCGCCGCGCGCGGTCAGGCTGATGGTGGGCAACTGCGCCAAACGGGCCTGGCCAACGATGTTGTACGCGGCCAGCACGCGGTATTCCGCCGCCACCACGTCCGGGCGGCGCGCCAGCAGTTGCGACGGCAGCCCGGCCGGCACCGCGGGCGGCTGCACGCGGTCCTGCAGGCGCCCCGCCGGCACCTTGAGATTGCCCGCGGGCACACCGACCAGCGTGGCCAGCGCGTTTTCAGCCACATCGCGCGAACGGCGCAGCTCCAGCAGGTCCTTGTTCAGGCGGTTGATTTCCGCCTGCTGCTGCATCACCCGGATCTTTGGCACCAGGCCGTTCTGGTACATGGCCTGGTAGGTCGACAGGATCTGCCCGTTCTTGGCCACGGTGCGCGCCTGCTGCTCGATCTGCTCGTCGAACTGCAGGATCTGGAAGTAAGTGGTCGATACATTGGACACCAGCGTCAGGTAGCCGGCGCGCCAGTCGGCCTCGGTGGCGCGGAACTCGGCGGTCTGCGCCTGCACGCCCTTCTCGACCTTGCCCCAGATGTCGATGTCCCAGTTCAGCTGGGCGCCGGCGTTATAGGTCCAGGTGGACTTCTGCCCGGTGCTCTTCTCGAAGCTCGCACCGGCGCCGATATCGATCACCGGCAGCCCGCCGGCACGGGCCTCGCCGATCTGCGCGTTGGCCACGCGGATGCGCGCCGCCAGCACCTTGATGTCGTAGTTGCCGTAAAGCGCCTGGTCGATCAGCCTGTTCAGGTAAGGATCCTTGAAGCCCAGCCACCAGTTGGGCTGCACCGTTTCGGCCGGCGATACCGTGATCGATTCCTGGCGCGTCCATTCGGCCTTGGCCGGGGTTTCCGGGCGCTGGTACACCGGCGGCCGGAAATCGGCGCAGCCTGCCAGCAATGCCGCGCAGGCGGCCAGCGCGGCCAGCCAGGCGGTACGGTGCGGCGCGGCGGTTGACGCAACCGCGGGCGAGGCAGTGATGGATTCAGGCACGATGGGTTCCTGCGTGCGACGGCGGCGGGCGGGATGCGCTGGAGATACCCCAAGGCATGCCGGGGCCGCGAAGTCTGTCTGTATTGTGGTGCGCGCTGGCGCGCGCTCCAACCCCGATATGCAAGGGCTCAACAAAAGCGCCGCGGGGACGCCCCCGCGGCGCTGCGCCATCTCAACAAGCTTCTCAACGATAGATATTGTTGCTGGCGTTCTGGTTGGTATCCACATGCGAACGGACATGGTCGAGGAAGGCCGAGCCATTGCCGTTCAGGTTGGTCACGGACTGCAACTGCGCGATTTCCTGCTTGGCGGTGATGCTGCTGTCGAACGCGAGCTTGATCGGCGCATACACGGCGGCAAAGGGCAGGTACGACAGGCCGCCGCGCACGGCATGCATGCGCTTGCTGTCGAGGGTTTCGGTGGCGGACAGGTCTTTGATGGTCAGCGTGGTCATGATGGTCTCCGGTATCGGTAAGAAGCAGCTAGCTGGCGCGCAGGGGCTCAGCCGTAGATGTTGTTGGTGGCGTTCTGGTTGGTGTGCACGTCGGACTTCACGTGGTCCAGGAAGGCCGAGCCGTTGCCATTCATATTGGTGACGGTCTGCATCTGCGCGATTTCCTGCACGGCGGTGATGCTGTGGTCGAACGACAGGTTGAGCGGGTGGTACACCGGCATGAACGGGAGCAGGGTGCGGCCGCCGCGAACGGCGAGCATGCCCTTGCGGTCCAGGGTGTCGACGGTGGTCAGGTCGGTGATGGTCAGCGTGGTCATGATGGTCTCCGGGTAGAGGAAGGTGTTACCTTGGTGGTTGGTCGAGCATCGGGTTGGTGTCGCGCTCAGGAGGGACAATCGCAGGGAGCGTGCCAGCCCCGGCGCCATGGCCGCGCGGATCACGGAAGTGCCTGTAAACACGGGGAATTTTTCTTGCCGCCAGCGCCGGCGGCGGAGGCGCGGCGAGCCTGCGTCAGCGCGCACTGGCGGCGCGCAGCCAACAGCTTGCCCGTCGATGTTGGATGGCGACCGACACTTGCGGCGCCAGCGCACAAAAAAAACGGCGCATTGCGCGCCGCCGTCACCGCAAGGTCCGGATCACTTCACGTAGATCGTGATCCTCTTCGAATAAACCGGCGGGTTGGTGGGAATGTGCTTGTCATCCCCCATCAGCAGCTGCAGCGTATGCTTGCCGGGCGGCAGCTCGATCATGGTCTCGGTCTCCCCCGCCCCGAAATGCAGGTGATTGCGGTCATTGGGGATCTCCTTGTCCATCGGCGGCAGGTCCACATCGACAAGCAGGTGATGGTGCCCAGTATTGGGATACTTCACGTCCTTTGGCGCCACCCCCATATTGCGCAACCCGAACCAGACCTTGAATGGCTTGCCCGCGGGCATCGTCTGCCCGTCGTTGGGCCAGCCGATATACAGGTAGGCGTTGGGCGGCGCCGGCGTCGAACCACCCTGCACCACCGCTGACAGCAGCAGGCTGGCGGCAAAGACAGCCGCGGCAAGTAGTCTGGACATGGTGCTCTCCCTGTTTGCTGATCGGCCTAGGTTCGGCTTCCGCGGCGCGCGCTGCACCGCTATTTCACCGTGATCGTGATCTTCTTCGAATAGATCGGCGGCTCGAACGGCACGTGCTTGGCATCGCCCATCAGCAATTGCAGCGTGTGCTTGCCGGGCGGCAACTCAATGCGCGCGTCGGTCTCGCCCGCGCCGAAGTGCAGGTGGTTCTTGTCCGAAGGGATTTCCTTGTCCAGCGGCGGCAGCTCGGTGTCGACCAGCAGGTGGTGGTGCCCGCAGCGCGGCGACTCGACGCCCTTGGGGCACACGCCCATATTGCGCAGGCCCATGCGCACCCAGAACTTGCCGCCGCTGATGACCGTGCCATCGTGCGGCCAGATGATGTAGGCCTCGGCATTGGGCGGGGCTGCCGTCGACAGCGACAGCGACGGGGCCGCGGCGAGGGCGGCAACCGCCAGCAGGCGGAACAGGAATCGTCTGGACATACGCGGCGCCTCCCGGATAACAGTCCGAAACCCGATCACGTTGTCCCGAAAGCCCATTCTTGTTGCTTGTTGGTCAGCGCTCGGCGATTCGTCATTCAGGTTAGGTCGCAAGCACGGAAAAAGCGAACCCGGCGCGTCGCGGTTGCGTGCCAATGCCCCGCCGGAGACACACGCGCTGTGCTATCTTGAAGCAAGCCGGTCGACGTCTCGGCAACACCACAATGCGCCCCCGACGCATGTGCCGGCAGCTACCGGCATGCAGCGGGATCGCCGCGGCTCCAGCGAGGTGTGAAGATGTGGCGCAATCTACCAGTCGTACGCACGGCCGCCATGGCCGCCATGCTCGCCGCCGCGCCGCTGCCCGCGCAGGCGGCCGCCGCTGCCGCCGGCCCCGCGGCCACGGAACCGCTGCTGCTCGCCGGCATCATGCCCAAGAACACCGAGGAGCAGTACGAGCTGAGCTTCTGGGAATCGATCAAGAACAGCAATTATGCCGGCGACTACGAGGCCTACCTGAAGCAGTACCCCAACGGACGCTTCGCGGTGCTGGCCAGGGCGCGCCTGGAGCGGCTGGCGGCGTCCGCCTCCGCACCCAAGGCCCAGGCGCCCGCACCGCCGCCCCGCTCCGGCACCTCTGCCGGGGGCCAGGTCACGCGGCCGCCGGCACCGGCCGCGGCAGCGCGTCCGGCATCGCCGCCCGCTGCGTCACCTGCTGCGCCACCTGCTGCGCCACCGGCAACGGCATCGCTGCGCCCGGGCGCGGCGGCGGGCGGCGCGGTCAGCGCCACATTGCGCACCGGCGAGATCCGCGATTGCCCGGCCTGCCCGGTGCTGGTCCCCCTGCCGGCGGGCAGCTTCACCATGGGCAGCAGTGCCAGCGATCCCGCCGAGAAGCCCCCGCACCACGTCACCATCGGCCAGCCGTTTGCCATCGGCCGCTATGAGGTCACGGTCGAGCAATGGAATGCCTGCGCCGACGCCGGCGGCTGCCAGCGCGTCCCCACCGTCGCCGACAGCGCGAAGAACGCGCCGGTGCGCGACGTCAGCTGGGACGACGCGCAGCAGTACGTGGCCTGGCTCAGCAAGACCACCGGCAAGTCCTACCGGCTGCCCACCGAGGCCGAATGGGAATACGCAGCGCGCGGCGGCACCGCCAGTGCCTACTGGTGGGGCGACCAGATGCGCAAGGGCAATGCCAACTGCAAGGACTGCGGCGACCCATGGAGCCAGGATGCGCCGGCCGCGGTCGGGACATTCGCGGCCAACCCGTACGGCCTGCACGACGTCAACGGCAGCGTGTGGGAATGGGTGGCCGATTGCTGGCACAGCTCATACAAGGGCGCGCCCGCCGACGGGCGCGTATGGAACGAGAACGCCTGCGGCGCACGCGTGATCCGCGGCGGCTCCTGGCGCGAGGGGGCGAACTACATGGTGTCGTCCACGCGCTTCAAGTACAGCCCCAGCGTGCGGCAGTCGCAGAACGGCTTTCGCGTGGCGCGCGACATGAAGTAGCGGCTGGCGCAATTGCCAAGCGGCAAGCCGGCCGGCTGGCGGCAATCAGCGCGCGCGCGTGGAGATCTGCACCAGGTCCGCGCTGATGCGGTCCCGGCCATAGGTGCGCGCCATCTGCGCCAGCGGCTTTTCCAGTGCCTTCAGGTAGTCCTTGTGCAGCTCGACCTCGGCGCGCCGGCCATCGAACAGCGGCGCGGGCGTGGTCAGCAACACCACCAGCTCGGTGCCGAACGGCCCGGAGATGATCCAGTCGCCACCGTCGCCAACCGTGGCGCCATGGCTGGGCGGCGCCTGGTGGGCGGGCACGCGCGCGCTCGGCACCATGTGCGCCACCTTGCCGTCGGCCGCGAAGTAATCGACATAGACATAGGAGTCGCGCGCCGGCGTGCGCAGATCCAGCACCAGCGGTGACCCTTCGGTCAGCTGCGTGCCCTGGCCGCGCAGCCGCAGCGACGAAGCCGTGCCCCCTTCGCGGTGGCCCGACCAGTACGGCGCGATCAGGGTGGCCACGTCGCACTTGTCGGCGGCCAGCGGCTGGGTGTCGATCGACACGCCCTTGAGCTCCTTGACGCCCGGCAACGCGCTGAGCTGCTCGCGCAGCCGCACGGCGCCGACGCTCTCGGCCAGGAAGCCACGCACACGCAACGTCTGCGCCTGCTGGGTGGCGGTGAGCAGCGAGCACGGCACCGCGGCCAGCATCTTCGTGACGTCGGCCATCGACAGCACCGCCGGGCGGGCAGCCGGTGCGGGCGGGATGACCGGCGCTGCGGGCACCGGTGTAGCCGGGGCCTCGACGCGCGCATCGCCAGCCGGTGCTTCGGCCTGGCGCTGCGAATGCCAGGCGTAGTAGCCGATCGCCGACACGCCCGCCAGCACGGCCAGCGCGCCGCCTGCCATCAGCGGCGAGGGGCGCCGCGTGGACACCACCGGCACCGCGCTCATGCCATGCAGGAAGCGCGCGACGGTGGGCGTGCGTGTCTCGCGGTCGAGCGACAGCGCCTCGCGCAGGGTCTTCCACTGCGTGCGGCTCAACTGCGGCGGCTGCGCCGGCTTGAGCCCGGCATCGCGCGCCTGGTTGGCCGAGAGCCGCTGGTAGGGATGCTTGCCGGTCAGCAGTTCATAGGTCACGCAGGCCAGCGCAAAGATGTCGTCGCGCGGGTCGGGCTCGCAATGGTCGAACATCTCCGGGCTGGCGTAGGCTGGCGTCATGCCACCCAGCGAGCCGGGATCGAACACGGTCCGGTCGGACTCGTCGGCCGGCGGCAGGAAGCCGCGCGCGATGCCGAAGTCGATCACCTTGACCTCGCCGTTGGCGGTCAGGAAGACGTTGGCGGGCTTGAAGTCGCAGTGCACGAAGCCGCGCTCGTGCGCGTATGCCAGCGCATTGCCCATGCCGTTGATGATCGACATGGCGCGCGCCATCGGCATGCCGGTGAAGCCCGGGGCCTTGAGCACATGGTTGAGCGAAGAGCCTGACAGGTATTCCATGGTCAGGAAGACCACCGGCCCGTCGCGGTCGAAGTCATAGACGGTGACGATATTCCGGTGCGCCAGCGTCTGCGCCTTGCGCGCCTCGCGCTGCAGCGCCATCAGCGACTTGGGGTGCCCGCTGAACTGCAGGTTCAGCACCTTGATGGCGATATAGGGCTTGCGGTCCGAGGCTTCCAGCTTGCGCAGGTCGAGCGCCTTGTAGACCGTGCCCATGCCGCCCACGCCCAGGCATTCTTCCAGCACGAAGCGGCCGTTCAGCGTATCGCCCACGCCCTTGGTATGCGCCGCCTGCGGCAGCGTGCCCGGCTCGGGCGAGGTCGCATACAGCGAGCCCGTCTGCGTGCCGGCCAGGCGCGTGGCCTCGGTGGCGCCGTCGTACTGCGTGGCGCCGCGGCGCTCGATGCGCCGCATGACTTCGGCATAGACCGCGGGCGGGAACGGGAAGCGCGTGTTTTCCTCGATGACCACGCGCGCGGCCTGGCTGGGCGTGGTGGGATCCTGCGCCAGCGCCGTTTCGAACGACGCAACAAACTCGTCGTCGGAGAGACCGCCGTTCTGGAACTTGCGGATCAGTTCTTTGAGACTGGCCACCGGATGCCCCGACATGGTTGCTGGCACGGCGCATCCCACGATGCGGATATGCCTGCCTTCGAGATGGATACTAGTGCGCACCCAAGGCATGCGCAAACCATGCGAAGCCGGCGTGCAACGCCGCGCGCGGGCGCCCCCTGCCAATCGCATCGCCTTTGGCGCGCCACTGTCGCGGCCGCGCCAACACCGGCACGCCGCCTGTTGGCCGCGGCCCGTCACCCGTAGCATGCGGCAGCGCCCGCAGCCAGTGCCCGCAAGCCGACATCGAAAATAAATCGCCCGTGTTTTCAGGCAGTTGCGCGTGACTGGTCGGGACCGGCAACGGCATTGGCACAGTCCCTGCGTTAGTACCTCCCGAGCGCGACACCAACCCGATGCTCGAAACCAGACCCAAGGCAGTACCTTCCTCTACCGGAGACCATCATGACCACGCTGACCATCAAGGACCTGTCCTCCACCGAAACCCTGGACCGCAAGGGCATGCACGCCGTACGCGGCGGCCTGGCCTACATGCCGTTCGCCGCGGTCTACAGCCCGGTGAAGCTGTCGTTCGACAGCAGCATCAAGGCCGTGCAGGAAATCGCCCAGATGCAGACCGTCACCAACATGAACGGCAACGGCTCGGCCTTCCTGGACCATGTCCGTTCGCATGTGGATACCAACCAGAACGCCAGCAACAACATCTACGGCTGAGCCCACGCGCCCCAGCCACCCACACCCACGCACTGACCGATACCGGAGACCATCATGACCACGCTGACCATCAAGGACCTGCCCGCCGCCGAAACCCTCGACAGCAAGCGCATGCACGCCGTGCGCGGCGGCCTGGCCTACCTGCCCTTCGCCGCCGTCTACACGCCGATCAGGCTGTCGCTGGACAACAGCATCAACGCCACGCAAAGCATCGCGCAGATGCAGACCGTGACCAACCTGAACGGCAACGGCTCGGCCTTCCTGGACCACGTCAAGTCCGACGTGCACACCAACCAGAACGCCACCAACAACATCTTCGGCTGATACGCCCTGGCCACTGCTGGCGCGCAGATGCTGCAATCTCCGCGCCAGCCGCCCCCGGCACCCGACTCAAAGGAGCACCACCATGTCATCGATCCTCGTCCGCGATCTCGCCCTGAGCAAAGAACTCGACCGTGCCTCGCTGTGCGCCGTACGCGGCGGCAACTCGTGGCTCAGCCGCGGTGTCGGCAGCGTCGGCCCGCTGGCCAACGTCACCGTCAACGTCAACCAGAACATCGCGCAGCTGCAGAGCATCAACGTCAACACGCTCAACAACAGCATCGTCGGCCCCGACTTCGGCCCGGTGCGCGTCAACGTCAACCCGTCGCAATGGGCCGGCAATTTCGCCGCAGTCTGAGCGCACCGCGCGGCGGCCCCGCGGGCAATACCGCGGACCGCCTCGCCTATACTGAAGCGGTCCCGCGGCCGCATGGCCGTGGCGCCGCTTGACCGGAGACAGCCATGGCAGTGATCGTCATCAAGGATTTGCCCGACAGCATGGATCTCGACCGGCAGGCCATGACCGCCATCCTGGGCGGCGGGCGTACCGCCGGCGGCCAGGCATGGCATGGCCTGCGGCGCCAGGACACCGCGCGCATCGTCGACTACCCGGGCGGATTGCCGGGCAACCGCCATGTGATGCCGCAGGAGCAGCCGCTAGGGCGGCTGCCGCGCAAGGCCGCTGGCAAGGATGCAGAAGACTGAACCGCAACCACAACCGCCAAATGAAAAGCCCGCCATCGCTGGCGGGCTTTGGATGCGGACGGGCCCGGACCACCTGGGTCACGCGGTCAGCAGTTCGGTCATTCTGTTCCAGGCAGGCTTCCCATGATTCCGCCCATGATGCATGAAGCGGACGCCCATCCGGACCACCCGGAGAGTCGCAGGAAGTCTGGCGCGTGGAGTCAATGACCGCAGTGCTCGCCGCGAACAGCGGCCCAATGCCGCTGCAGGAGGTCAAGCGGGAGCGTTTTCGTCCGCCCCGTGCGGGCATCCTGTGTGCTCGCGCCTCCAGTATAGGCGGGGGTTTTCGCCTTTCAACCAGCGTGGCGCGGGGCGCGTCCGGAAGGTGACGAGCGCCTGACATATCCGGTTACGTTTTCGCAGTGCAACAAAAATTCCGTACTCTGCTATAATCCGCGCCGTGAGTTTCGCAACTGTGAGATCCGCCAAACGCCCGGCTTCCTGCCGCGGCGAATCCGCTGCCCTCCCAAGCTCTGTTTCCTCGCTGCCGGACGCCTAGTCATCACTTCATGGCCCCAGCCGCCCAGCAGAACGCACCGCTCACCTGACGTCGCCTCGTCTCCGATCCTGTTGAACAGCCTGAAACCTGAGCTGTTTGCCTGCCAGGGATACGGCCGGACCGCCTAGCGGGACCAGCCACCGCCCTGCCTGCCGCCGTACTGCCAGCTGTGTCTGTCGTAACGGCCTCACCGATTGGCGCCGAAGCCTTTTTAAGACTTTGCACTGCGCCCACCCCATTTTGCTTTGCCGGGGTGCCATGCATTTATTTGACCATTCCGACATGACCCAGCACGACATTCGTGCGGAGCAAGCTATTGCCTCCGCGACCGACGCTTCGATCACTTCCGACGCTGCCCAGAGCCCGCTCGACAAGCTCGACGCCCTGCTCAACCCCAGCCCGGCAGTTGAAGAAGCCCCGGCCGTGGAAAGCGGTTTCGCCACGCTTGGCCTCGATGCGGCCATCCTGCGCGCCCTCTCCGAACTGAACTACAACACGCCCACGCCGGTGCAGGCCCAGGCCATCCCGGCCTTCCTGGCCGGCCGCGACCTGCTGGTCTCGAGCCAGACCGGCTCGGGCAAGACCGCCGCGTTCATGCTGCCCGCGATCCAGCGCATCAGCGAAATGCCGGCGCCGCAGCGCGCGACCGAGCCCGCCAAGCGCATGAAGGGCAAGCGCCCCCGCCCGTCGCCGGCGCAGCCCGCACTGCTGGTGCTGACCCCGACGCGCGAACTGGCCCTGCAGGTGACCGAGGCCGCCGCCAAGTACGGCCGCAACCTGCGCCGCATCGTCTGCGCCAGCATCCTGGGCGGCATGCCCTACCCCAAGCAGCTGGCCGCGCTGGCCAAGATGCCTGACATCCTGGTGGCCACGCCGGGCCGCCTGCTCGACCATATCGACGCCGGCCGCATCGACCTGTCGGCCCTGCAGATGCTGGTGTTCGACGAAGCCGACCGCATGCTCGACATGGGCTTTGCCGACGACATCGACGCCATCGTCAATGCCACCCCGGCCACGCGCCAGACGCTGATGTTCTCGGCCACGCTGGATGCGCGCATTGCCCAGCTGGCCTCGCGCCAGCTGCGCGACCCGCAGCGCATCGAGATCGCCGCGGCCCGCGCCGACCAGAGCCATATCGAGCAGCGCCTGCACTTCACCGACGACATGTCGCACAAGGAACGCCTGCTGGACCACCTGCTGCGCGACGCGACGCTCAAGCAAGCCATCGTCTTCACCGCGACCAAGCGCGATGCCGATTCGCTGGCCGAGCGCCTGTCCGACACCGGCTTTTCGGCCGGCGCGCTGCACGGCGACATGACCCAGGGCGCGCGCAACCGCACCCTGACCGCGCTGCGCCGCGGCAACCTGCGCGTGCTGGTGGCCACCGACGTGGCCGCGCGCGGCATCGACGTGCCCGATATCACCCACGTGGTGAACTTCGACCTGCCCAAGCAGGCCGAGGACTACGTGCACCGCATCGGCCGTACCGGCCGCGCGGGCCGCTCGGGCACCGCCATCAACCTGGTGAACCACAACGACATGTTCCAGTGGAAGCGCATCGAGCGCTTCACCAACCAGCGCATCGACGCTTCGGTGATCGAAGGCCTGGAGCCGCGCCGTTCGCCCAAGCCGCGTTCCAACTTCGGCGGCAAGCCGGGTGGCGGCCGTGGTGACTTCCGCGGCAATGGCGGCGGCTACCGTGGCGGCGAACGCAGCTTCGGCGACCGCAAGTTCGGCGGCGGCGAAAGCCGCACCGGCTTCGGCGAGCGCAAGTTCAGCGGCGAGAGCCGCGGCTTCGGCAACCGCCCGGAAGGCGCACGCCCGTTCGGTGACGACAACCGCGGCGGCTTCGGCAATCGTGAAGGCGGCTACCGTGGCCAGGGCCAGGGCGGCCAGGGCGCCGGCTACCGCGGCGCCAACGACGGTGCGCGTGGCTTCGGCAACCGCGAAGGTGGCCGCAGCTTCGGCGACGACAACCGCGGTGGTTTCGGCAACCGCGACGGCGCCGCCCCCCGCAGCTTTGGCGACAACAACCGTGGTGGCTTCGGCGACCGCACTGGCGGCGGCTATCGTGGCAACACCGGTGGCAACGGCGACGGCCGCAGCTTCGGCAACCGCGACGGCAACCGTGACGGCAATCGCAGTTTCGGCGGCAATGGCAGCGGCAACCGCAACAGCCGTTCGCGCTACGAGCGTTGATGCGGTGGTGCGCTAAGCGCACCTGCCAGGCAGAAGAAAGGGCACCCTCGGGTGCTCTTTTTTGTTGTCGCGTACAGCCCGCTACGGCGCGCAGGTGCGAAAGCCGATGAAGGACAGGTCGTCCTCCGGCAACCGCGCCCACCTTGCCCGCACATGGCGCAGCCGCGCGGGGCTGGCGAACGACACACCGCGCACCGCCTGGTGCGTGCCGAAGCGCCCCACCACCTCGCTGTCTGACGGCGCGGCGGCAAACCCGGCGTACGGCTCATAGGGCGTGGCAGTCCACTCACGCAGCGTCCCCCACTGCAGGCCGCGGTTCTGCGTCGCGGCAAGCTCCCATTCCGATTCCGCCGGCAGGCGCCGCCCCGCCCACACGCACCATGCTTGCGCCTCGTACAGCGTGACATGGCGCACCGCCTCATCCGGATTGAGCGTGCGCCGCGTTCCGAAGCGCTCCACCATCCAGGCGCGCGATTCCGGATGGCGCGACCAGTAGCGCGGCGCCGAGCGTTCCTGCGTCATCAGCCACTGGCGCCCCGCTGCCGACCACCACGCCGGGTGCTCGTAGCCGCCGTCCTCGACGAACTCGAGAAACTGCGCGTTGCTGACCGGCGCCATGTCCATTTCAAACGCGGGCACGTAGGTGGGCTGCGGCGGCAGCTCATCGGGCCAGGCAAAGCCGTCGGGATCGCTCCAGCCGAGCGTGAAGCGACCGCCCGGGAAATGCAGGGTGCCGCCATGCCCCGCAGGCTGCACCGGACCGGCGCCGATGGCCTCCGCGGGAGCCATGCCCAGCGCCTGCAACAGCGCGGCCACGCCTTCGCCCTGGGCATCTTCATGCAGCAGCGCGCGGCGGTACGGGTACAGGGTCAGGTCGCTGTCGTCGGCCAGCAGCGCAATCCGGCGCAGCACGCCGTCGAGCACGTGGCCGGCGTAGCGCTTGACCACCGCGACGTCGGGCAGCGTGACCTCCCAGCGCTCGTCGGGGCCGATGCGGTCCGGGTCGAACCACTCGTCGGCGCCGTCCAGCAGCGACGGCTCAGATGCCACCGGCACCGGCACGCCGCCGCGGTCCACCTGGCGCACGCCGCGCAGGCACCACCACTCCGCATGCCAGGCCACGTGCCCGAGCGTCCACAACGGCGGATCGGCATCGTACTGATGCGGCACGTCCCAGGCGCGGCGCGTCTGCCCGAACGGTGCCAGCCACGCCAGCGTGCGGTTGCGCGCATCGACCAGCGCCTGCGCCAGCCCTTCGCGCGGCAGCCGGCGCGGGTCGGACCAGGTCGCCTTGCCGCCGGTGAAGTAGAGATCGGGAAGCATGGGAAAGCCGCTCATCGGGAAAGTCCGTGCAGGGGAGTGAACAGTGGACAGGCAGTGACCGAAGCAGGCAACTGCTGGCCCGGCGCTCGCACGCCAGGCCGGCCGCGGTCATTATGACACTACCTGCCATCCCCGCCGGATGGCGCCCGCGCGGGCGGATCAGCCGCGCGCGTGGAACACGGCGAACCAGCCGCTCGGGTCGGTCCAGTACACCGGGTCGTCAAACCCGGCGGCTTCCAGCAAGAGCGTGAAGTCCTCCGGGCGGTACTTGTAGGAGTCCTCGGTATGAATCCGTTCGCCGGCGGCAAACTCGCGCGCGCCGCCCTGCCACTGCACGCGCACGTCGCGGCACGCCTGCAGGTGCATCTGGATGCGCGAGGCCGCGCGGTCGAAGCTCGCCACATGGCGCCAGTCGTCCAGCGAGAAATCCGTGCCGACGATGCGGTTCACGTTGCGCAGCACGTTGCGGTTGAACGCGGCGGTGACGCCCAGCGCATCGTCATAGGCAGACACCAGCGTGGCTTCGTCCTTGTGCAGGTCGACCCCGATCAGCACGCCGTCGCCGCGCCCGGCCGCGCCGCGCATGCGCTGCAGCAACGCCAGGGCCTCGACCGGGGCGAAATTGCCGATGCTCGAGCCCGGATAGAAGAACAGCCGCCTGCCGCGCCTGACGTTGGCGGGCAGATCGAACGGCGCACACAGGTCGGCGCCCAGGCCCAGCATCGGGATGTCGGGATGCTGCTGCTGCAGCGACGACAGCGTCGCGCGCAGGAACTCTATGGAGATATCCAGCGCCACGTACTGCGCCGGGCGCAGGGTGCCAAAGAGCCTGGCAGCCTTTTCGCAATTGCCCGCACCCAGGTCCACCAGCACGCAGCCGCTGCCGGCACGCGCGGCGATGGCGGGCGCCGCGCTGGCAAAGATCGCGGCCTCGGTGCGGGTCGGGTAGTACTCTGGCAGGTCGGTGATGGCTTCGAACAGGCGCGAGCCCAGCACGTCGTAGAAGAACTTGGGGCTGATGGCGGCCTGCCCGGCACGCAGCCCGGCCAGCACCTGCTCGCGCAGCGCGCCGCTGTCCTCGCGGTACTGCTGCACGAACTCCGGCTGGGGCGGCTGCCGGTGCGCGCGGCCATTGGCCAGCGCGACCAGGGCGGGCGGTGCGGCCGCATGGCCGTTGTGGTGGTTCAGGGGTGGGAGAGGTGTCTGCGGGGCTTTTTTCTGGAAGGGGGTATTCGGCGGATTCGGGACAGCCGGCATGTCGTTTCCTTGTGTGGTCGCGAATGGTCACTGCTTCACTGCGTATTCCCCAAGGCCGCGCTGTGCATGTCGTGCGCGCCGGTCTCCGCAACGCCTCCCTGTGCCGTCCGGGACGCATCGGGCGAAGCCGAACCTAAAGGATAGGCCCATCCGGCGGATCGCGCACCGCCGATCGCCGGATGCGCCGCACGCAGCACATCAAGAACTTTGAGTCAGTATCTTTCCTAATGGGGCATATCCCTTGCAGTTCGTTTATAATCCCGCCCAGCGCGGCCCCGAAACGGGTCGTGTCCCTCAAAGGGGAGTAGCTCCGGGGCCCATGCCCTTAGCACAATCGTCATTCCGGGACCCTTGTCCCCGGTTGTGCTGACTACCGGCGTGCATACCGCGCCAGTGGTCGAGCAAGACCTTTGCAACCTGGACTTCATGGTTTGCAAAGGCGCCCCCACGCTCCCGTGCTACGTGAAACCAGGCGAACCCGATACGCGCACTTGCGCTGATTTGTACCCTGAGGAGAGTTCATGGAGTGGTTTACCGATCTGTTCACGATGCAGTTCCTGACGGCACTGCTGTCCATCGTCGTCATTGACCTGGTGCTGGCTGGAGACAATGCCATCGTGATCGCCCTGGCGGCGCGCAACCTGCCCGCCCACCTGCAGAAGAAGGCCATCATCTGGGGTACCGTCGGCGCCGTGGTGGTGCGCTCGGCCATGACGATCGGGGTGGTCTGGCTGCTGAAGATTCCGGGGCTGATGCTGATCGGCGGCCTGGCGCTGGTGTGGATTGCCTACAAGCTGCTGTCCGACGAAGGCGACGGCGAGGGGCACGGCTCGGGCGCCTCGACCCTGTGGGGCGCAATGAAGACCATCATCATCGCCGACGCGGTGATGGGCGTGGACAACGTGCTGGCCGTGGCCGGCGCCGCGCACGGCAGCTTCCTGCTGGTGGTGCTGGGCCTGCTGATCAGCATCCCGATCGTGGTGTGGGGCTCGAGCCTGGTGCTCAAGCTGATGAGCCGCTTCCCGATCATCATCTACCTGGGCGCAGGCGTGCTGGCGTTCACGGCAGTCAAGATGATCGTGCACGAGCCGATGATCAAGGCGTTCTTCGAAGCCAACCCGGTGGTCAACTGGGGCCTGTACGTGCTGATCGTCGGCGGCGTGCTGGGCGCCGGCTACCTGGTGCAGAAGCGCCGCGTGCAGCAACCGGCCGGCAGCCACTAAGGCGGCAAGCCGTGCCAGGCATGGCCGGGGCACCCGCCCCGGCCATGCCGCTGAAGGGCCATCCTGAGGGATGGCCCTTTTGCTTTAAAATGCCAGCTTTGCGGGACCAGTACCCGCGTCACTCCCGATCCCGCCCCGCGCCGATGAAACAGTACCTCGACTTCATGCGCCATGTGTACGAGCATGGCACCGACAAGGCCGACCGCACCGGCACCGGCACGCGCTCGGTGTTCGGCTACCAGATGCGCTTCGACCTGCGCGCAGGCTTCCCGGTGGTGACCACCAAGAAGCTGCACCTGAAGTCGATCATCTATGAACTGCTGTGGTTCCTGCAGGGCTCGACCAACGTGCGCTGGCTGCAGGAGCACGGCGTCACCATCTGGGACGAGTGGGCCGACGAGAACGGCGAACTGGGCCCGGTCTACGGCTCGCAATGGCGCTCGTGGCCGACGCCGGACGGCCGACATATCGACCAGATCACCGACCTGGTGGCGCAGATCCGCGCCAATCCGGATTCGCGCCGCCTGATCGTGTCGGCCTGGAACGTGGCCGACATCCCGCGCATGAAGCTGCCGCCCTGCCACGCGTTCTTCCAGTTCTACGTGGCCGATGGCCGGCTGTCGTGCCAGCTCTACCAGCGCAGCGCCGATATTTTCCTGGGCGTGCCGTTCAATATCGCCAGCTATGCGCTGCTGACCCACATGATGGCGCAGCAGACCGGGCTGGAAGTGGGCGACTTCGTCTGGACCGGCGGCGACTGCCACCTGTACAACAACCATTTCGAGCAGGTGCAGACCCAGCTGGCGCGCGAGCCGCTGGCGCTGCCGCAGCTGAAGATCCTGCGCAAGCCCGACAGCATCTTCGACTACCGCTACGAAGACTTTGAACTGGCCGGCTACCAGTCGCACGCCGCCATCAAGGCACCGGTGGCCGTATGACGCTGCTGACACTGGTCGTCGCCCGCGCCCGCAACAACACCATCGGCCGCGACAACACGCTGCCGTGGCGCCTGCCGGAAGACCTGGCGCACTTCAAGCGTACCACCATGGGCGCGCCCGTGATCATGGGCCGCAAGACCTGGGACTCGATCGGCCGCCCGCTGCCGGGGCGCCGCAATATCGTGGTCAGCCGCAACCCGGACCTGCGCATCGAGGGCGCCGAGGTGGCGGCCTCGCTGGAAGATGCCCAGCGCCTGTGCGTGGGCGCGGAGCAGATCTTCCTGATCGGCGGCGCGCAGCTCTACGCCGAGGCCATGCCATGCGCGGACCGGCTGGTGGTGACCGAGATCGATGCGGATGTGGAAGGCGATGCCTTCTTCCCGGCAATCGACCGCACCCAATGGGTGGAGACCGCGCGCGAGACGCATCATTCGGAGGCCAATGGCTTCGACTATGCGTTCGTCACGTACGAGCGGCCGCCGTCGGACGAGTCGTAAGCCGTTGCGCGGGCAATAAAAAAGCAGGCCGTCAGGCCTGCTTTTTTTTGGGTGGCGCGCGCCGCTCAGGTGCCGGCAATCGTCATCTGCTCGAGCAGGATCGAGCCGGTTTCCTTGGTGCCGCGCACCAGCGAGTCCGCGCCGATGGCGACGATCTGCTGGAACATCTCGGCCATATTGCCGGCGATGGTGATTTCCTCCACCGGGTACTGGATCACGCCGTTCTCGACCCAGTAGCCCGAGGCGCCGCGCGAATAGTCGCCGGTCACGTAGTTGACGCCCTGCCCCATCAGCTCGGTCACCAGCAGGCCGGTGCCGAGCTTGCGCAGCATCGCCGGGAAGTCGTCGCCGGGCTCGGTCAGCGAGCTGGTCAGTGTCAGGTTGTGCGAGCCGCCGGCGTTGCCGGTGGTCTGCATGCCGAGCTTGCGCGCGGAATAGGTCGACAGGAAATAGCCCTGCACCACGCCGTCGCGGACCACGTCGCGGGCACGGGTGCGCACGCCTTCCTCGTCGAACGGGGCGCTGCCCATGGCGCCGGGGGTGTGCGGCTGCTCATGGATCTGGATATGCGGCGCAAACACGGCCTGGCCCAGCGAATCGCACAGGAACGTGGATTTGCGGTACAGCGCGCCGCCCGACACCGCCTGCACGAAGGCGCCCAGCAGCCCCGCGGCAAGCGGCGCCTCGAACAGCACCGGGCAGCGGCGCGTGGACAGCTGGCGCGCCTGCAGCCGCGCCAGCGCGCGCTCGGCGGCGTAGCGGCCGATGTCCTCGGGCGCGGCCAGCGCCAGCGGCGAGCGCTTGGACGAGTACCAGTCATCGCGCTGCATGCCGCTGCCGCTGCCGGCGATCGGCGCGCACGAGATGAAATGGCGCGAATACGGGTAGCCGCCCGAGAAGCCGCGCGTGGTCGCCAGCACGAACTGCGAATGCTGCGCCGACACGCTGGCGCCGTCGCTGTTGCGGATGCGCGGCGACACCGCGAAGGCGGCGGCCTCGGCGCGGGTGGCAATGTCGATGGCGCGCTCGGCGTCCAGCGCCCACGGGTGGAACAGTTCCAGGTCCTGCGGCGCGCGTTCCAGCAGTTCTTCCTCGGCCAGGCCGGCGCAATCGTCCTCGGCCGTGAAGCGGGCGATGTTGTAGGCGGCCTCGGCAGTGGCGCGCAGCGCGGCCGGCGAGAAGTCCGAGGTGCTGGCATTGCCGCGGCGCTTGCCGATCATGACCGTGACCCCGACCACCTTGTCGCGGTTCTGCTCGATGGTTTCCACCTGCCCCTTGCGTACCGATACCGACAGGCCGCTGCCTTCGGAGATCTCGGTGGCGGCGTCGGTCGCCCCAAGTTCGCGTGCAACGCGCAGCACATCGGCGGCCATCTCGCTGAGCTGGGCCTGGGTGTAGGTGAAGTGCGCGGTCTGTTCTGCGATCTGGTCCATGCTGGGCGGGTGTCATCAAAAGTCCAAGCGGCAATCATAGCAAGATAAAATGCCGGGCATGACGCGAAATTCCCGTAATCCGAATGGCTCGCGCTTTCCCGGAGGCTTTGCGCCCGAACCGGAAGACGACGAACCGAAAAGCAAGTCGCAGCGCAAGCGCGAAATGACCGCCCTGCAGGACCTTGGCGCCGAGCTCGAAGCCCTGGCCAAGGACCGCCTGGCGCGCGTGCCCATGCCCGAAGCGCTCGCCGACGCCATCCACCAGGCCCGCCGCATCAACAGCCACGAGGGCAAGCGCCGCCAGATGCAGTTCGTGGGCAAGATCATGCGCGGCCTCGACGACGAAGAGGTCGAGGTGATCCGGCAAGCGCTGGAGGGCTTCAAGGGCACCAGCAAGGCCGAAACCGCCCGCATGCACCTGATCGAGCGCTGGCGCGAGCTGCTGCTGGCCGACGACGCGGCGCTGACGCGCTTCCTCGCCGAGCACCCCGGCATCGACGTGCAGGCGCTGCGCAACACCATCCGCAACGCGCGCAAGGAAAAGGAGCAAGGCAAGCCGCCGCGCTATTTCCGCGAGCTGTTCCAGGCGATCAAGACGGCGCTGGATGCGAAGGACGGCAAGGCCGGCGCCGCCGCGGACCAACCCCCTACCCCGGAGCCCGAGGCATGACCCAGACCACGCAGCCGGTAGTCCGCAACCATCCCGATGAACTCGTTGTCGGCTTCGTTTCGATCTCGGACCGCGCCTCGGCCGGCACCTACCAGGACGAAGGCATCCCGGCGCTGCGCGAGTGGTTCGGGCGCACGCTGACCACGCCCTGGCAGGCGGTGGAGCGGCTGATCCCGGACGAGCAGGCGCAGATCTCGCGCACCCTGATCGACCTGGTCGACGTGGCCGGCTGCGACCTGGTGCTGACCACCGGCGGCACCGGCCCGGCGCGCCGCGACGTGACGCCAGAGGCCACGCTGGCCGTGGGCACCAAGGAAATGCCCGGCTTCGGCGAGCAGATGCGCCAGGTCAGCCTGCATTTCGTGCCGACCGCGATCCTGTCGCGCCAGGTGGCGGTGATCCGCGAGACCGCCAGCCGCGCCGCGCTGATCGTCAACCTGCCCGGCCAGCCGCGCGCCATCCGCGAGACCCTGGAGGGCCTGCGCGATGCCGATGGCAAGGCCGTGGCGCAAGGGATCTTTGCTGCGGTGCCGTATTGCATCGACCTGATCGGCGGCCCCTACATGGAAACCGATGAGGCCGTGGTCAAGGCCTGGCGCCCGAAGAACGCCGTGCGGGCCAAGCCCGCGGCGTAATCGCCAATCCCCGCAGGCGCGCGCCTGCGGGCTCCCCTTCCCCGCGCCTCAGCGCAAGCCCAGGTACAACCCCACCGGCACGAACACCACCGCGGCGATGTTGCCCAGCAGCACGATCGACGCCACCTGGTCCGGCTCCTGCCGGAAATGGTCCGCCACCAGGAAGTTCAGCACCGCCGGCGGCAGCGCGGCAAACACAAAGAGCAGGCCGCGCTGCAATTCGGTCAGCGGCACCCACTGCGCCAGCAGCAGCGCCACCGCGATTCCCGTCAGCGGGCAGGCCGCGGCGCCGACCAGGCCCATGCCCCAGTTGCGCAGGCTCACGTCCTTCATGCGCACGCCCAGCGCAAACAGCATCAGCGGCACGGTGGCGTCGCCCAGCAGCTTGACCGACTGGTATACCGGGTCCGGCAGCGTGAACCATGGCCGCGCCAGCGCCAGCGCCACGCCCGCCACGGTGGCCAGCACCATGGGGTTGCGCGCGATCTGCGCCATCGACGCATGGCGGTTGACGATCTTCATGCCGATGGTGAAGTGCATCAGGTTCGATGCCGCGAACAGCGCCACCGCCGGCGCCAGCCCCGCCGGACCGAAGGCAAATACCGACAGCGGCAGCCCCATGTTGCCGCAGTTGTTGAACATCATCGGCGGCACGAAGGTGCGCGGATCGGCCTTCAGCAGCCGCGCCAGCGCCCACGCCAGCACGCCGGAGCCCAGCACCACCGCCACAGCGCAGCCCAGCAGCACCAGCTGGTCGGCCAGCACGAAATCCTTGCTGACGAAGGCCGACACCACCAGCAGCGGTGCGATCACGTCCAGCGTGGCGCGGTTGATGCCGGCCATGTCCGGATGGGCCTTGCGCCCGTACAGCCACCCGACCAGGATGATCAGGATGACCGGCGTGATGATGGAGACGATGCGCTCAAGCATGGGCAGGCGGGCGGGACGCGCCCCGGCGACGGCCGCCCCGTGCGGGCGGCCCGTCGCTTGCAGTGGGTTGTTGTTCCGGGAGCAGCCGGCCCCGCTTATTGCGCGGGCGTGCCGGCGGCCGGCGCGTCCGCTGCCGGTGCGGCGCCCGGCGCGGTGTGCCGGATAAAGTGCGTGCGGTAGTAGCGCAGTTCTTCGACCGATTCCAGGATGTCGGCCAGCGCCGTATGCAGCTGGCGCTTGATAAAGCCCTTGTGGATGGCCGGCTCCCAGCGCTTGCACAGCTCCTTCAGCGTGGACACGTCCAGGTTGCGGTAGTGGAAGAAGGCCTCCAGCTTGGGCATGTAGCGCGCCATGAAGCGGCGGTCCTGGCAGATCGAGTTGCCGCACATCGGCGACTTGCTGGCCGGCACCCAGCGCTTGAGGAAGGCCAGCAGCTCGGCCTCGGCCTGCTCTTCGGTCAGGGTCGATGCCTTGACCTTGTCGATCAGGCCCGAGCGGCCGTGGGTGCCCTTGTTCCAGTTGTCCATGCCATCGAGCACGGCGTCGCTCTGGTGGATCACCAGCACCGGGCCTTCCGCCAGGATATTGAGTTCGGAGTCGGTAACGACGATCGCGATTTCGATGATGCGATCGGTATCCGGCTGCAGGCCGGTCATTTCCATGTCCAGCCAGATCAGGTTGTTTTCGCTTTTGACGGATTTGGCGGTGGCTTGGCTTGTCATCGGGACTGCGGAAGATAGGGATTTCAGGGAAGCGGCCGCGGCGGGGGCGGGCGCGAACAATTTATAATTCTCGCATATCCGTCCGGAATGGCCGTTTGCGCACCAGCGCCGGGGTGTTTTCCGGATATCCCGGACCACCGCCTGCCCCACCCCGGGGCTCGGCGGTTCCAACGGACGCCCGCCGCGCACAATGCGGGGCGCCCGCACCCACAACAAGGCTCTTGCCGATGTTCACGATTGTCTTTCTCGCCGCCCTGGTGCTGATGGTGCTGACCAGGCTCTGGCTGGCCGCCCGCCAGGTCCGGCATGTGGCGCAGCACCGCAATGCGGTGCCGCCGCGCTTTGCCGACACCATCAGCCTGGCCTCGCACCAGAAGGCCGCGGACTACACCATCGCCCGCACCCGGCTGTCGATGCTCGAGGTGCTGGCCGGGGCCGCGGTGCTGATCGGCTTCACCATGCTGGGCGGGCTGCAGTGGCTCAACCAGTCCTGGCTGGACACTTTCGGCCCAGGCTATGCCTATGGCGTGGCGCTGGTGGCCAGCGTGGCGCTGATCGGCGGGCTGGTGGACCTGCCGTTCTCGCTGTACGGCCAGTTCGGCATCGAGCAGCGCTTCGGCTTCAACAAGATGACGTTCGGCCTGTGGCTGGCCGACATGGCCAAGATGCTGGTGGTGGCCTGCGCGCTGGGCCTGCCGCTGCTGCTGGCGGTGCTGTGGCTGATGGAGCGCGCCGGCTCGCTGTGGTGGGTCTGGACCTGGCTGGTGTGGATGGCCTTCAACCTGTTCCTGCTGGTGGTGTTCCCGACCTTTATCGCACCGCTGTTCAACAAGTTCGAGCCGCTCACCGACGAATCGCTGCGCCAGCGCATCGAGGCCCTGATGAAGCGCTGCGGCTTTGCCAGCAAGGGCCTGTTCGTGATGGACGGCAGCAAGCGCAGCGCCCACGGCAATGCGTATTTCACCGGCTTCGGCGCGGCCAAGCGCATTGTCTTCTTCGACACGCTGCTGGAGCGCCTGTCGGGCGACGAGATCGAGGCGGTGCTGGCACATGAGCTGGGCCACTTCAAGCGCCGCCACGTGACCAAGCGCATCGTCGTCACCTTTGCGCTGAGCCTGGTGTTCCTGGCGCTGCTGGGCTGGCTGGCCACGCGCAGCTGGTTCTACACCGGGCTGGGCGTGGTGCCCAACCTGGGCGTGTCCAACAACGCGCTGGCGCTGGTGCTGTTCTTCCTGGCGCTGCCGGTGTTCACCTTCCTGCTGGGGCCGCTGTCGAGCCTGTCGTCGCGCCGCCATGAGTTCGAGGCCGACGCCTTTGCCGCCGACCAGACCGATGCCGGCAACCTGGTGTCGGCGCTGGTGAAGCTGTACAAGGACAACGCCTCGACGCTGACGCCGGATCCGCTCTACAGCGCCTTCTACTACTCGCATCCGCCCGCCGCGCAGCGGATCGACCGCCTGCTGGCGCACGCATGAGCCGCGCCACGCGTCACCGCAACGCCGGCGGCGGCAGCCATGCCGGCACGGCCACCGAATCCGCGCTGATCATCGCCGCCCATGGCCGCCACTACGTGGTCGAGCTGGGCGACGGCACGCGCATGCATGCCTTCCCGCGCGGCAAGAAGAGCGACTGCGCGGTGGGCGACCATGTCAGCGTGGAACGCGCCGCCGCCGACCAGTGCGTGATCACCGCGGCCTCGCCGCGCAAGAACCTGCTGCACCGCTCCGACCAGTTCAAGTCCAAGCTGCTGGCCGCCAATATCGACCAGGTCGTGATCGTGCTGGCAACCGAGCCGGGCTTCTCCGAAGACCTGCTCGGCCGCGCGCTGGTGTCGGCCGAGGCCATGGAGATCCGGCCGCTGATCGTGCTCAACAAGACCGACCTGCCCGACCGGCTCGAAGAAGCGCGAGGGCGCCTGGCGCTGTACCGCGGGCTGGGCTACGACACGCTGGAGCTGTCGGTGCGCGCCGACCCGGCGCAGGCGCTGGCCGCGCTCAAGCCGCGCCTGGCGGGGCTGGCCAGCATCCTGATCGGGCAATCGGGCATGGGCAAGTCGTCGCTGCTGAACCTGCTGATCCCGGGGGTGGATGCACAGACCCGCGAGATCTCGGCCAAGCTCGACTCCGGCAAGCACACCACCACCTTCACGCGGCTCTATCACCTGCCGGCCGAATGGGGCACCGTGGACGGCCATCAGGGTGCGCTGATCGATTCGCCGGGCTTCCAGGAATTCGGCCTGTACCACCTGAGCGAGGGCATGCTGGAGCGCGCCTTCCCGGAGTTCCGCCCGCTGCTGACCGGGTGCCGCTTCTACAACTGCCACCACGTCAACGAGCCCGGCTGCGGCGTGCTGGCCGCGGTCGCCTCGGGAGCGATCTCCGAGCGCCGCCACCAGCTCTACATGCAGTTGCTGCACGAATCCAACCAGCAGAAGCCGTGGTAAGGTAAGCGCACCTGGGTTACCCGGTGCGCTGCCATGAAACTGCTGCTGTCCGCCACTTCCCTCGTCCATGCAGCCCATTGCCGGAACGTCCTGCGGGCGGCCGGCATCCGGGCGGAATTGCGCAATACCTGGCTGGCCGGCGCGACCGGCGAGATCCCGTTCCGGGAGAGTGCGCCACAGGTGTGGCTGGTCGATGACGAGATGGAAGCGCAGGCGTGGGCGGTGCTCAATGCCGCCGCCAACCCGGCGCCGGGGCCGAGCTGGCAATGCCGCCACTGCCTGGAATGGCACGAGGCCCAGTTCGGGGCCTGCTGGCGCTGCGGCGCGGCCCGCGACTAGCGCGCCGCCCCCTTTTTGACGCTGGTCAGCCGACCCAGAGCGCCAGCGACAGCATCGCCAGCAGCAGCATCCACAGCACCACCGCGCGCCATACCAGGCCCACGGCCGACTGCAGCGTGCGCACGCCGGGCTCGGTGCCGAATTCGGGCGGCACCGGTTCCGGGCCGCCGTTTTCCTCTTCCATGCCGGGCGCATAGTCCACGGCCGGGCCAGCCACGCTGGCGCGCAGCACCACGGTGGAATCATCCTCGGCCAGCGGCGTGCCCAGGCGCACGCCCAGCGCCCCGCCCCCACTGGCAAGCAGGATGCCGTTGACGGCATCGTTCCACTTGCGCGCATGGTTGCGCCAGGCGTAGACCGCGTCCTCGAAGTTGCCGACGATGGCAAAGCCGATCGCCGTCAGCCGCGACGGAATCCAGTCCAGCAAATAGAAGGCGCGCGCCGCAAAGCGGCCCAGCGCGGGGCTGCGCTCGGTCGAGGGCTGGTTCCAGTGGCGGCTCAGGTATTCGGCGGTGCGGTACAGCACCACCCCGCCGGGGCCGACCGGCACCAGGAACCAGAAGAACACGCCGAACACATGCCGGTGCACGGCGATGATGGCCGCCTCCAGCGTGTGCCGCACGATCTCGGAGACCGGCATCTCGACGGTGTCCAGGCCGGTCCACTCGTGCAGCAGCGTGCGCGCGGTATGGACGTCATCGCGGTTGAGGGCCTCGTGGATGTCGGTGAAGTAGTGGCTGAACTGGCGAAAGCCCAGCGTCATGTACAGCACCAGCACATTCCAGGCGAGCGTCAGCGCCACGCTGATCGAGGCCAGCAGGTAGTGCACCACGATCACCGCCAGGGTCAGCGGCAGGACCACGGTCAGCCAGGCCAGCGCGGCATCGCGCGGGCGGCCGGTGTCGAAGGCGTGTTCCGCGCGGTCGCCGAGTGCGCGCACGATCTCGTGGATCGGGTTGTTGCGGCCCAGGGCGCGGAATTGTTCAGCGATCAGCGCCAGGAGAATGGAAACAAAGGTCATCTTGGTACGGGGTGTTCCAAGGGCACGCCTGGCCCTTCCGGGCTTGCCGGCGATGTGCCGGCGCAGGCGCAATGCATAGCGAGAAGATAGCACAGCGGTACCTGCCGGAGCCCGGCGCGCAATGCAAAAAGCAAAAGCCCGCCGAAGGCGGGCTCTCGCATGCGGCAATGAACGATGCTCAGGACAGGTCGAACACCAGCACTTCGGCGCCATCGCCGCCGGACAGCGCGACCTCGCCCTCGGCTTCCAGCTTCGCCGCGTCGCCGGCTTCAAGCGCCTTGCCGTTGACCGTCACCCGACCGCGCGCCACGTGGATATAGGCGCGGCGGCCCGGCGCAAGCGCCAGCGTGGCAGCCTCGTCGCCATCGAACAGGCCGGCGTACAGGCGCACGTCCTGGTGGACCACCACCGAGCCCTCGGCACCATCGGCGCTGGCCACCAGGCGCAGCTTGCCACGCTTGTCGGCTGCGTCGAAATGCTTTTCCTCGTAGCCGGGCTCGATGCCGTTCTCGGCCGGCATGATCCAGATCTGCAGGAAGTGGGTGGTGTCGTGCGCGGCGTGGTTGTACTCCGAATGGCGCACGCCGGTGCCGGCGCTCATGCGCTGCACATCGCCAGGGCGGATCACGCTGCCGTTGCCGATGCTGTCCTTGTGGGCCAGTTCGCCCTCAAGCACGTAGCTGATGATCTCCATGTCGCGGTGGCCGTGCGTGCCAAAGCCCATGCCCGGCGCGACGCGGTCCTCGTTGATCACTCGCAGTGGCCCAAACTGCACATGCCGCGGGTCATAGTAGTCGGCGAACGAGAACGAATGAAAGGACTTCAGCCAGCCATGATCGGCGTAACCACGCTCTGCAGACTTTCTGATTTCAATCATTTTGATGGCCCTCCTTGAGCCTGTTTGCCCGCAAGCACTGGCTTGGTAACCGTGTCGCGGCATACGTTTTCGCTTTGATGCTAGGAAGTTTAGGGCTTGAGGCGTATATTTACGGGGATCGACTTAGAAGCAGTCATTCAGAATTTCTGAACATGGCCCTCTCGCTAGAATCCCTCGAAGTCCTCGACGCCATCGAACGCAAGGGCAGCTTTGCCGCCGCCGCCCACGAGATGGGCAAGGTCCCTTCCGCGCTGACCTACGTGGTGCGCAAGCTGGAAGAAGACCTGGACGTGCTGCTGTTCGACCGGCGCCGCCACCGCGCCGAGCTGACGCCGGCCGGACGCGCCCTGCTCGATGAGGGCCGCCACCTGCTGCATGCCGCCGATGACCTGGCACGGCGCGTCAAGCGCCTGGCCACCGGCTGGGAGGCTACCCTCACCATCGTGGTCGACGACCTGATCAACTTCCGCGCGCTGCTGCCGGTGATCCACGACTTCTACGCCGAGAACACCGCCACCCGGCTGCGCTTTTCCAAGGAAGTGCTGGGCGGCGCCTGGGATGCGCTGGTCAACAACCGCGCCGACCTGGTGATCGGCGGCGCCTACGATGCGCCCAGCACGCAGGGCTTCCAGATCCGGCCACTGGGCTCGATGCCGTTCGTGTTCGCGGTTGCCGCGCACCATCCGCTGGCCACCGAGGAAGGCCCGCTCACCACCATCCAGATCGCCAGGCACCGCATCGTCGCGGTGGGCGACACCTCGCGCAACCTGCCGGCGCGTACCCATGGCGTGCTGGCCGGGCAAGACGTGCTGGTGGTGCCCACCATGCGCGACAAGCTCGAGGCACAGATCCGTGGGCTGGGCTGCGGCTGGCTGCCGGCGCCGATGGCGCAACCCCATATCGAAAGCGGCGTGCTGCAGGCGCGCGAGACCGTCGAGGTGCGCGCGCCCGGCAACTTCAAGGTAGCCTGGCGCACCAGCAACCGCGGCAAGGCGCTGCAGTGGTGGGCCAGCAAGCTGGAAGACCCGCGCCTGGCGCAGGCACTGCTGCAGCAACCCGACTTCGCCGGCTGAGGGCAGGTCTCATGGCAGTGACAGCAACGACGGCAGCAACGACGGTTGCCGCGACCGGCTATCGCGGCCGCTTCGCCCCCTCGCCCACCGGGCCGCTGCATATGGGCTCGCTGGTCACCGCGCTGGCGAGCTGGCTGGACGCGCGCGCGCACGGCGGCCAGTGGCTGGTGCGCATCGAGGACATCGACATGCCGCGCTGCGTGCGCGGCGCGGACGACGACATCCTGCTCACGCTGGAACGCCTGGGCATGGCGCCGGACGAGCCGCCGGTATGGCAGAGCCGGCGTGAGCCGTTCTATGCCGATGCGCTGCGCCGCCTCGACGCCGCCGGGCAGCTCTACCCGTGCGGCTGTTCGCGCAAGGAGATCGCCGACTCACTGGTGCACGTGCGCGAGCGGCACCAGACCCTGGGCTATCCCGGCACCTGCCGCCACGGCCTGAACGGCAAGCTGCCGCGCGCCTGGCGCGTGCGCGTGCCGGACGGCCCGGCCGCCACCCTGTGCTTCGACGACCGCTGGCAGGGCCGCCAGTGCCAGGACCTGGAAACCGAGCTGGGCGACTTCGTGCTGCGCCGCGCGGACGGGCTGTGGGCGTATCAACTGGCGGTAGTGGTGGATGACGGCTTGCAGGGCATCACGCATATCGTGCGCGGCGCCGACCTGCTCGACTCCACGCCGCGCCAGATCCACCTGCAGCACCTGCTGGGCCTGCCCACGCCGGCGTACCTGCACGTGCCAGTGGTGGTCAACGAAACCGGCGAGAAGCTGAGCAAGCAAAGCGGTGCGCAGGCAATCGACACCACCGCACCGCTGGACGCGCTGCGCGAAGCCGGCACTCACCTGGGGCTGTCGAACCGCGCGGAAAATGTGAAGGACTGGCTTGCGCGCGCCACCGACGGGTGGCGCCAGTTGCTGGCCGATCTGCCGCGACCCCCGCACGGATAGCGCCCCCCCCAAAAGCAAATGGCCCGCGCAGGCGGGCCATTTTCAGCTACGGCAGGATCAGATCAGGACTTGCGCGGCACGCCGCCCAGCAGGGCAGCCACCGGCCGCTTGGGCGCCTGGCGGCCGCGGCTCAGCGCGGCAGCCACTTCATCGGCCGCCGTGGCCTGGGCGACGCTGGCGGCGCTGGGCTCGTACGGGCGCGAGAAGAACGGATCATCCGAGGCACGGAACACCTGGCGGTTGGCGCTGTGCTCGTGGCGGCGCGGACGCTCTTCGCCCTCGCCGTTGCCGCGCGCGCGACGCACGTCGCTACGCTCGCGGCGGCGCTCGGTATCGCCCTGGCGGGCGCGCTCGCCGGTCGGGTCGAAGCCTTCCAGCTTGCCGCGCGGGATGCTGCGCTTGATCAGCTTCTCGATATCGGACAGCAGGCGCTCGTCATTGCCCGGCACGTAGATCGACAGCGCATCGCCGCTGGCGCCGGCCCGGCCGGTACGGCCGATGCGGTGCACATAGTCTTCGGCACTGTACGGCACGTCGAAGTTGACCACGCACGGCATGTCGGGAATATCCAGCCCGCGCGCGGCCACGTCGGTGGCGACCAGCGCGTCGATGGTGCCGCTCTTGAACCCTTCCAGCGTCTGCATGCGCTCGGTCTGGGTCTTGTCGCCGTGGATGGCGGCGGCGTTGATGCCCTCGCGCTCCAAATGGCGCGCCAGGCGCGAGCAGCCGATCTTGCTGTTGACGAAGACGATGCACTGGCGCGACAGCCCCTGCTCGGCGCGCTGCTTGAGCAGGTGCACAACCGCCGCCTGCTTGTGGCCGTCTTCGACCAGGTACACCATCTGGCGCACGTTCTCGTTGGTCGAGTTGCTGCGTGCCACTTCGATCGTGACCGGGTGCTTCAGGTAGCTGGAGGCAAGCCGCTTGATTTCCGGCGAGAACGTAGCCGAGAACAGCAGCGTCTGGCGATGCGCCGGCAGCAGGTTGATGATGCGCTGCAGGTCCGGCAGGAAGCCCATGTCGAGCATGCGGTCGGCTTCGTCCAGCACCAGCATCTGCACCTGCGACAGGTTGACCGACTTCTGCTGCACGTGGTCCAGCAGGCGGCCGGGCGTTGCCACCAGGATCTCCACGCCGCGGCGCAGGGCGTCGGTCTGCGGGTTCATGTCGACGCCGCCGAACACCACGGTGCTGCGCAGGTCGGTGTGCTTGGCGTAGCGCGCGACGTTGTCATAGACCTGGTCGGCCAGTTCGCGCGTGGGGGTCAGCATCAGCGCGCGCACCGGGTGGCGCGCCGGCGAGGCGCTGGCATTGGCCAGCGGCAGCAGGCGCTGGATGATCGGCAGCGCGAAGCCCGCGGTCTTGCCGGTGCCGGTCTGCGCGGCGCCCATCATGTCCTTGCCTATCAGCACGACCGGGATGGCCTGTGCCTGGATCGGGGTGGGCGTGGTGTAGCCCTGCTCGGACAAGGCGCGCAGGATGCGCGCGTCCAGGCCAAAGCTGTCGAATGTCTGCACGGCGGTCTGCCCCGCGGTAGTGGCTTCTGGTGCGTTCGTAGTGGTCATGGGTATCGGTGTCTGGCGGGAGGCGAACCCGGCACAAACGGATACGCGTCTGGAACTCATCTCGCCCTGACTCTCGCCTGGCGCCGGGAGGGTTCCGGCACGGCCATGCTGGCTGCAGCATTTGGCCAAGAGAATCAAAGACTTACATTTTAGCACCTCTGCCAGCACAGTGGGCATTCTGGCAGCGCCGTGCGACTGGCGCGACAGATGGCGGCACAGGCTGGCGGGATTTCAAGAAACTGTCATATCCACCACGCAAGATGCCGGCGGCGCGGCGGCCACGGCCGGACCGCGCCACCCCAACTCACCGAGACCTACATGGACTTCGAGCTTTTCCGCCAGACCTGCCAGCAGTTCCTGCGCACCTCCAGCCAGTTCCTTGGCCTGGCCGCGGCCGCCTGCCAGCCGGCGCTGCCCTTGCCGGCGCTGCCGGCCAGCCAGGCGCAAGGGCAGCAGCCCGCCTGAGCGCGGCTCAGTGCCGCGCCGGGATGAAGCGACAGCGGTTCAGTAATGTCATGACAGATCGTGGCGAGCCTCCTCGCGAACCGGTCATGGCCGGCCCGTCTGACTGATGCATATGGCGGCGGTGCTTGCCCGGCCGGCCGCGAATGACAGGATTACAGGTGCAGGGGCCCGGCCTGGAACAGCCGCGCATCCATTTCGCGCAGGTCCTGCGCAACGGCGATGGGCGTCGAGCACTGGTCGAGCACGTCGCGCTGCAGGTCCACGCCGGGGGCGATCTCGACCAGCGTGAGGCGGGCTTCGCCGTCTGCGCCAGCGCGCATCTCGAACACCGCGCGCTCGGTGATGTACAGCACCGGGATGCCGAGCGACGCCACATAGGGCCCGTTGAAGCTCAGGTGCGACACCTCAGGCACGATCTTCTTCACGCGGCCTTCGCGCACGATCTGCAGGCCGCCGTCGCCGGCGCGGACTTCCAGCCCGCCCGCCGTCAGCGTGCCCATGAACACCACCGCGCGCGCGCTCTGCGTGATGTTGATAAAGCCGCCGACGCCGGCAATCGATGCGCCCTCGCCTTCGCCGAACTTGCTGACATTGACGTTGCCGTGGCCATCCAGCTCGGCCAGGCCGAGGATGGCCAGGTCGATGCCGCCGCCCTCGTAGAAATCGAACTGCGCGGGCTGATCCACCACCGCCTCCGGGTAGGCCGAGGCACCGAAGCTGAGGCCATCCGCGGGCGTGCCGCCGATGGGGCCGGCCTCGACGGTCAGCGTGAAGCCGTCCAGCCCGGCCTGGTGCGCCAGCATGCCGACCGCTGCCGGCATGCCCACGCCCAGGTTGACCACGCGCGGCGCACGGCGCGCCAGTTCCATCACCGCACGGCGCTGCACGATGGTGCGCGCGTCGAGCGGGCCGGCAGCCACCGGCGCCGCTTCCGCTTCGGCCACCGCTGCCTCGCCTTGCCATGGCGTCACGTAGGCCGGGTTGTAGGACTCGGCAAACGTCATCTGGTGGTTGGCGGGGTTGTCGCAGACCACCACGTAGTCGACCAGGATGCCGGGCACGTGGATGGCCTGCAGGATCTCGTGGTGGTCGACCAGGCTTTCCACCTGCGCGATCACGATGCCGCCCGAGTTGTGGGCCGCCTGCGCCATCGCCAGCAGCTCATGGTGGAAGGCTTCGCGATGGGTGCTGAGGTTGCCGCGGGCGTCGGCCGCGGTGCAGCGGATCAGCGCGCAGTGGATCGGGAAGCTCGGGTAGAACAGGTATTCGTCGCCGCGGAAGTCGACCGCATCGACCCAGCATGCCTTGCCCTCGGCAATGGCCTGGCGCGCGCGCTCGTTGACGGCGCCGCCGTGGTAGCGCGCATCCTGCGCGGTGCGCGGGTCGACGAAGGTGTGCAGGCCGATCTTGGTCATCACGCCGGGCTTGCCGCCGGCGATGGCGCGGTATAGGTGCGTCAGCACGCCCTGCGGCAGGTTGTAGCCCTCGCACTGCTCGGCCATGGCCAGCGTGGCCAGCCGCGTGGCCGAGCGCCAGTGGCCGCCGACGATGCTGGCGGTCATGCCGGCATTGCCGAAGTGGTTCACGCCGCGCGCGCCGCGGTCGCCCTGCCCGGCCGAGTACACCAGCGTCAGGTCGCGCGGCAGCCCGCTCTGCAGGAAGCGCTGCTCCAGCGCCTCGGTCACGGCCTCGGCATGGCCGGCGCCGACAAAGCCCGCGCTGGCCACGGTCCAGCCGTCCTGCACCAGTGCCGCCGCTTCGCGTGCGGTGATCACCTTCATTGCTGTCTCCGGTTTCGTTGTGCCGTCCCGCATCGGTGGCGGCACGTTTTTCCGTGAATTTTGTTTTGCGAACATTTGTTCGGAAAACGCTATCATACGGACATGCCGGCCGCTGGCGCAAGTCCGGCGCGGCATGGAGAACCATATGATCTCCCCTTCATTTCCCCGTATTAAGCCGAAATGCCGCAAGCCGAAGCCGCCAAGAAAGACGAACTGCTGGAATCGCTGAGCAAGGGCCTGGCGCTGCTGCGCCTGTTCGCCGGCGGCGCGGAACGCCTGACCATGCAGGACGTCGCCGAGCAGCTCGACGTGACCCGCGCCGCCGCGCGCCGGCTGCTGCTGACCCTGGAGCACAACGGCTACGTGGCGCAGGACGGCCGCCACTTTGCGCTGACGCCGCGGGTGATAGAGCTCGGCTATGCCTACTTTGCCTCGATGAGCCTGCCGCAGGTGGCGCGGCCCTACCTGCAGGGGCTGTGCGAGTCCCTGGGCGAAAGCTGCTCGGTGGGCGTGCTCGATGCGGAATCCGTGGTGCTGGTGGCGCGCGAGGAGCCGCGCCAGCTGCTGCGCGTGGACATGGCGCTGGGACGGCGCATGCCGGCCTATGCGCATTCGCTTGGCCGCGTGCTGCTGGCCGGCCTGGACGATGACGCGCTCGAGGCCTACCTGGCAGGCGCCACGCTGCGCAAGCTGACGCCGTTCACGGTCAGCTCGCGCACGGCGCTGGCGCGCACGCTGCGGCAGGTGCGCACCGACGGCTACTGTGTGCTGGTGAGCGAGCTGGTGGACGGCTACGCCGGGATCTCGGTGCCGTTGCGCGACCAGGCCGGCAAGCCGGTGGCCGGGCTGGGCTTCAGCATGGTGCTGGGCAGCCGCGACCAGGCCCAGCTGGAGACGCGCTTCCTGGGGCCGCTGCGCGAGGCCGCCGCCCGCATCGAAACCATCCTGCAGGCGCGCTGAGGCGCCCGCGGCCCATGTAGAAAAGCCCCGCATGCCGGGGAGGCAGCGGGGCTCAAATGGTAGCGGGGCAATCTGCTCGACCACCCACGCCTTGATCCTGGCGCATCGCGCCACGGCGGACATCCCCCAAATGTGGGCCATTGCCATGCCGCGTTGCCGGCAGGCCGCAAACGCGCCCTGCGAAGCCTGTCAATCATGGCCCTGTCACATTCCTGAAGGAATCCGGGTTTTCGCCGAGCGGGTTTTCGCCAGCTTCCGGCCAACGTCCGGATGCGGTCTACTGGACTCACATCGACGGCCTGGCACCGCAAACGCCGGATCGCCGCAGCCGATGGTGCCTCAGAACAAGTCCAATGACCGGGAGACAGACCATGGTGACGAAGAAAGAAGACGCTTTCGTACTGAAGAACCTTCTCGCCCTCGCAGCAGTGGAAACCCTGGGTGGCGCGATTGCCCTGGGCATGGTCTTCCACCTGATCTGAACTCGCTTGCTGCGCGCCGGCGCTGCCACGCCGGCGCCCGGCGCGCTCACTCGTCGACAATCACCTCGAAGCCGCCAAAGATCATCCGCTGGCCGTCGAACGGCATCGGATCCATGCCTTCCTTCAGGCGCGGGTCGGCCATCGCCGCCTTCATGCCAGTGTCGCGCTTCTCGCGTGACGGCCACAGGATCCACGAGAACACCACCGCCTCATCCTCCTTGCGCTGCACCGCCATCGTAAAGGACGTGACCTTGCCTTCCGGCACATCGTCACCCCAGCATTCCACCACCTTCAGCGCGCCGTGCTCCTTGAACACCGCGGCTGCCTTCTGCGCCACCTGGCGATAGGTCTCGCGAGTGGCCTGGGGAACGGCCAGTACAAATCCGTCGATATAGGACATGGGCTTCACTCCTGGTCAGATTGAATCGTGCGAATCGGATCAAACGCGCGATGACTACCATAGTCCATCGCCGCGCCCTCAGCGGGTGGTCCGCTGCCCGCGCCGGTCGACCTCGAACACCATGTTTTCCCGGAAGCGCTGCCGTAGCCACTGCTCGGCCCGGCCCTGCGGCCGGCCCGACTTCGCCCAGATCAGGTCGACGCTGACCAGCCAGTCCGTGTACGGATAGGCCGCCAGGTCCAGTTCCACCAGTTCGCCGCGCTCCAGCGCCGCGCGCACCAGTTGCCGCGGCAGTGTGGCCCAGCCCAGCCCGCTTTTCACCATTTCGACCAGCGCCAGGTAGCTTTCGGCGCGCCACACCCGCGCCGCGCGCAGGTATTCGCTGGTGGGCAGCTTGTCGGCATGCGCGCTGAAGGCCAGGCGCCGATAGGCGTGCAGGTCGGCAAACGAGACCTGTTCGCGCCCGGCCAGCGGGTGTCCCGGGTGCACCACATGCACCATGATCAGCTTGCCCAACTGCACGAAGGCCAGTTCCGGCGCGTAGTGCGGCTGCGCGAAGGCGATGCCGAGCTCGGCCTCGCCCTGCAGCACCAGTTCGCTGACATCGCCGTAGACCGGATTGCGAATGGTCAGGTCGACATACGGAAACTCCCGCTCGAATTCGGCCAGCACCGGCATCACCGCGTGGTACGGGATTTCGATCGCCAGCGTCAGCCCGGGCGGGTTGGCATCGGCCAGGCTGGCGGCATGGGCCTGCAGCGACCGGCAACGCTCCAGCACGGCTTCGGCCTCGGTCAGCAGCTTGCGGCCGGCCCCGGTCAGCGCCGGATTGCGGCTGCTGCGGTCGAACAGCGGCACGCCGAGGTCGATCTCCAGGTTGGCCACCGCCGCACTGACCGTGGACTGGGTCTTGCCCAGGCGCCGCGCGGCAGCGGAAAAGGAGCCTGTCTCAACCACCAGTGCGAATACCTGCAACTGGTCCAGCGAAAAACGCATGGCCACCCTCCCGCGACCCATCGACTGGATCGATAGGTATTGATTTGTTGTACCGATGAAGTTGCGGAGATGATGCCGCAACGGCCGAGGGATCACAAATCCCGGCAATCCCGGCCGGCGCTGCCCAATCCGCCCTGCCAGAGGCGGAAGCGGCTTCCATCGAAAAAGGAGACAAGCCCATGAAGACCCCGACACCGGTACACCCGGTCGATGAAATCCTGCCGCTGCGCCAGCTGGCGAGCTTCGGCCTGCAGCACGCCCTGATCCCTTTCCCAACCGGAGACCCCAAGCATGACCCGAATCACAGACCCGTCCGGCGCTGAACTGTCGCCGCTCGACCTGGAACTGCTGCGCCAGTCGATCGCGCTGTCCGATGCATCCAGGGCTCGCGGCCGCCATCCGTTCGCCGCGCTGGTGGCCGACCAGGCCGGCAATATCATCGCCAGCGCCGGCAACAACTCGATGCCGCCGGAGGGCGACCCGACCCAGCACGCCGAACTGGTCGCCGCCGCGCAGGCCGCGCGTGCGCTGCCGCCGGAGCAACTGGCCGACTGCACCCTCTACACTAGCGCGGAGCCGTGCTGCATGTGCGCCGGCGCGATCTACTGGACCGGCATCGGGCGCGTGGTCTATGCGCTGTCAGAACACAAGCTGCTGGGCCTGACCGGCGACCACCCGGAGAACCCCACCCTCTCGCTGCCTTGCCGCGAAGTGTTCGCGCGCGGGCAGCGCCAGGTGGATGTGGTCGGGCCGGTGCTCGAGGACGAAGCCGCGGCACCGCACGCGGGCTTCTGGAAGTAGCCATCCTGCCTGCCGTCCGCCCGACGGACGGCACCGATCGGCGTTGGACATTCTGTCATCGACACGTCACCCCGCCTTCCTACACTCGCCTGGCTCCGGCTCCCAGCAGCCGCCACACCCACCCAGCCAGGCGAACCCGATGCTCCCCTGCAAACTTCCAAGAACCCTGGCCGCGACCCTGATCGCGGCGGCATTGCTGACCGCATGCGGTGGCGATGACGGCGGCGGCAACCTGTCGCCGAGTGCGACTGTCACGCCGAACGCACAACCGGAACAGCCCGGCAAGAAGCCGGACCGGCGGCCCGACCCCGTGATCCGCTGCGCCCCCTGACAACGCAAGTCCCGACGCCATCCGACAAGACCATGGTCTCTCGCCGCAACTTCCTGCAAGCCGCAGCCGGCACCGGCTTCGCCGCCGCCGCACTGGCCGCGTTCCCGCCCAGCATCCGCAAGGCCCTGGCCATCCCGGCCAACAATGCCACCGGCACCATCAAGGATGTCGAGCATGTGGTGATCCTGATGCAGGAGAACCGTTCCTTCGACCACTACTTCGGCACGCTCAAGGGTGTGCGCGGGTTCGGCGACCGCTTCACCATCCCGCTGCCCAATGCGCGCAAGGTATGGCAGCAACAGCGCTCCAACGGCGCCGTGCTGACCCCGTATCACCTGGATGGCACCAACAACAACGCGCAGCGCGCGGCCGGCACGCCGCATGCGTGGGTGGACAGCCAGCAGGCCTGGGACCACGGCCGCATGGCCAGTTGGCCGACGTACAAGACCAATACCTCGATGGGCTACTTCAAGGAGAAGGAGATCCCGTTCCAGTTCGCACTGGCCAATGCGTTTACGCTGTGCGACGCGTACCACTGCTCGATGCATACGGGCACTGACGCGAACCGTTCATTCCACCTGACCGGCACCAACGGCCCGACCGCAGCCAACGTCGCCTTCGTCAACAATGAGTGGGACGCGATCGACGGCCTGCCCGCCTCGGCCAACACCGGCTACACCTGGAAGACCTATGCCGAGCGGCTGGAAGCAGCCGGCATCAGTTGGATCTGCTACCAGAACATGCCGGACGAATGGGGCGACAACATGCTGGGCGCGTTCCAGCAGTTCCGCAAGGCCAACCTGGCCTCGGGCTTTCCGGTATCCAGCGGCGGCGCGCCGGGCGCGCCCTATGCCAACACCGGCCAGCCACTGCCGTACCACGCCTACGATGCGGCCACCGACAATGCCGCCAATCCGCTGTACAAGGGCGTGGCCAACACCCTGCCCGGCACCAGACCCGAGGAATACCTCGACGCCTTCCGCCGCGACATCAAGGAAGGCAGGCTGCCGCAGGTATCGTGGATCAATGCGCCGTCGATCTACTGCGAGCATCCCGGCCCGTCCAGCCCGGTTCAGGGCGCGTGGTTCCTGCAGGAAGTGCTGGACGCGCTGACCGCCGTGCCCGAGGTCTGGAGCAAGACCGTGCTGCTGGTCAACTTCGACGAGAACGACGGCTACTTCGACCACGTCCCCTCCCCCTCGGCGCCGTCGGTGAACCCCGACAAGACGCTGGCCGGCAAGGCGACGCTGAGCGATGCCGAGATGCAGGCCGAATACTTCAACCATCCGCCGCCACCGGGCAGCCGGACCCAGCCCGCTGCTGACGGCCGCGTCTACGGTCCCGGGCCGCGCGTGCCGCTTTACGCGATCTCGCCGTGGAGCCGCGGCGGCTGGATCAATTCCCAGGTGTTCGACCACACCTCCGTGCTGCGCTTCCTGGAAGCGCGGTTCGGCGTGGCCGAACCCAACATCAGCCCGTTCCGCCGTGCCGTCTGCGGCGACCTGACCAGCGCGTTCAACTTCAAGACGCCCAACTCGGAAGCCCTGCCCACGCTGAGTGGCCGCACCACGCGCAGCGGCGCCGACCAGCTGCGCCAGGCCCAGCAGGCACTGCCCGCGGTGCCGCTGCCGGTCGACATGCAATTGCCGCTGCAAGCCACCGGCACCCGCCCGTCACGCGCGCTGCCGTACGAGCTGCACACCAGCGCGCGCTGCAGCGCCGTGGGGCAGGTCGAACTGGTATTCGCCAACACCGGCACGCAAGCCGCGGTGTTCCACGTCTACGACCGCTACCAGCTGGGCCGCATTCCGCGCCGCTATGTCGTGGAAGCCCGCAAGTCCCTGAGCGACACCTGGAACGTGTTCCAGGACAACGCCGGGCAATACGACCTGTGGGTACTGGGCCCCAACGGCTTCCACCGCCATTTCCGCGGCGATACCAACCGCATCGGCGACACCGGCATCGCACCGGAGATCCGCGTCTGCTACGACATTGCCAATGGCGACGTCTATGTCGACCTGATCAACGCCGGCCGCAAGGCCTGCCACTTCAGCATCCAGGCGCTCGCGTACCGAACCGATGGCCCGTGGCCGGTCACTGTCGGCGCCAATGACAGCAAGTCCGTGCATTGGTCGCTGGAGGAAAGCGGGCAGTGGTATGACTTCGCGGTGACGTGCGACAGCGACCCGGCGTTCTATCGCCGCTTTGCGGGGCGGGTGGAGAACGGCAGGCATACGGTTAGCGATCCGGCGATGGGGATGGTGACGGCGCAGGATTGAGCGGTAGTTCGAGGCAAAAAAAAGGACTGCAGGTATCAACCTGCAGTCCTTTTTCACATTGGTGGGCCTCCCGTGAGTCGAACACGGCACCAACGGATTATGAGTCCGCTGCTCTAACCAGGCATGAGCTAGAGGCCCTTGGAAGCGTTTAGTTGCCTTCCAGGAAGCTCTTCAGCTTGTCCGAGCGGCTCGGGTGGCGCAGCTTGCGCAGTGCCTTGGCCTCGATCTGGCGGATCCGTTCACGCGTGACGTCGAACTGCTTGCCGACCTCTTCCAGCGTGTGGTCGGTGCTCATTTCGATGCCGAAGCGCATGCGCAGCACCTTGGCTTCGCGCGGCGTGAGCGAGTCCAGCACGTCCTTGACGACGTCGCGCATGGAGCCGTGCAGCGCGGCTTCGGCCGGGGCCAGCGTGTTGGTGTCCTCGATGAAGTCGCCCAGATGGGAGTCGTCGTCGTCACCGATCGGCGTTTCCATGGAGATCGGCTCTTTGGCGATCTTCATGATCTTGCGGATCTTGTCTTCCGGCATCTCCATCTTCTCGGCCAGCGTTGCCGGATCCGGCTCGTTGCCGGTTTCCTGCAGGATCTGGCGCGAGATGCGGTTCATCTTGTTGATGGTCTCGATCATGTGCACCGGGATACGGATGGTGCGCGCCTGGTCGGCGATCGAGCGCGTGATGGCCTGGCGGATCCACCACGTGGCGTAGGTCGAGAACTTGTAGCCGCGGCGGTATTCGAACTTGTCCACCGCCTTCATCAGGCCGATGTTGCCTTCCTGGATCAGGTCGAGGAACTGCAGGCCGCGATTCGTGTACTTCTTGGCGATCGAAATCACCAGACGCAGGTTGGCCTCGGTCATCTCGCGCTTGGCTTCGCGGGCACGACGCTCGCCCTCGGCCATCTTGCGGTTGACGCCCTTCAGTTCCTTCAGCGGCAGCACCACGCGCGACTGCAGGTCGATCAGCTTCTGCTGCAGCTCATGCACGGCCGGCACGTTGCGCTCGACGATGGTGCTGTAGCCCTTGCCGTCGGCGACGATGGTGTGGACCCACTCGAGGTTGGTCTCGTTGCCCGGGAAGCGGGCGACGAATTCCGAGCGCGGCATGCCGCACTTGTCGACCACGATGTTCAGGATCGAGCGTTCGAGCTTGCGCACTTCGTCGACCTGGCCGCGCAGCGTGTCGCACAGGCGCTCGACATTGCGGGCGGTGAAGCGGATGCCCATCAGCTCGGCCTGGATGGCTTCCTGCGCCTTGACGTAGGGCTTGGAGTTGTAGCCTTCCTTTTCGAACGCGCGGCGCATCTTGTCGAACTGCTCGGCGATCACGCGGAATTTCTCCAGCGCGTTCTGCTTCAGTTCTTCCAGCTGGCGCGCGGAGGCACCGGCGCCGGCGCCGCCTTCGTCGTCATCGTCCTCGTCGCCTTCCTCTTCGTCGTCGGACTCGATATCCTCGTCGTCGGCCGCTGCAGCCGGGGCTGCGGGCGCTTCCGGGGCTTCGTCGGCGTTCGGGTCGATCAGGCCGTCGACGAATTCGTCGATCTTGATCTCGTCGTTGGCCACGCGCTCGGCATGGGCCAGGATCTCGGAGATGGTGACCGGGCAAGCCGAAATCGCCATCACCATGTCCTTCAGGCCGGCCTCGATGCGCTTGGCGATCTCGATTTCGCCTTCGCGCGTGAGCAGCTCGACCGTGCCCATTTCGCGCATGTACATGCGCACCGGGTCGGTGGTGCGGCCGAACTCGGAGTCCACCGTGGACAGGGCCGCTTCGGCCTCTTCCTCGGCTTCTTCCTCGCTGGTGGCGGACGGGGCGTTGTCGTTGAGCAGCAGCGTCTCGGCATCCGGCGCCTGTTCGTAGACAGCGATGCCGATGTCGTTCAGCGTGGCGACCAGCGTGTCGATCGTTTCCGAATCGACCATGTCGTCCGGCAGGTGATCGTTGATTTCCGCGTAGGTCAGGTAGCCGCGCGACTTGCCCAGCTTGATCAGCGCCTTGAGTTTCTGGCGACGCAGCTCAAGCTCTTCCTCGGTACCCTGCTGGGTCGAGGCGAACTCCTTGAGCAGGGCCTTTTCCTTGGCCTTGCGGTCCTTGGCTTTCTGCTTTTCGGTCTTCGGCGCCGCGGCCGGGGTTGCCGCCGGGCGCGCATCGTTCTCGTAAAACTCTTCAGTCACGTCGTCTGTTGTGCTGTCGTCGTGCTGCATCTCGGCCTTGGGCTTGCGGCCACGCTTTTTCGGCTCCGGCTTGATTGCCGGCGCAGCGGGACGCTCGGATGCAACGGATGCAGGTGTCGCGGCACGCGCCTTGGTTGCCGTAGTGGTGGTGCCAGCCTTGGCTTCCCCACTCTTGGCGCCGGCGGCTGCCGCTCGCTTGCTCTCGACTTCGGTATTCTGCTGTTTCGCCACGGTGATACTCTTGCCTTTCACTGGTGCAGATGCGGCGACCTTGCCGCTCGTACTGGCGCTCTTGCCGCTCTCGCGTGCCGAAGTCGAGGCCTTTGTCTTTTCGGATGTGCGAGTCCTGGCGGGAGTCGTCACGGCGGGCGCTTGCGCGCTACGCACGGACTTTGATGGCGCAGACCGGGCTGGTGTCTTGACTGACGCGGTCGATGTCTTCGCCGCCGTTGTTTTCACAGACGCCTTGCCGCTCCCTGATTGGGGAGCTTTAGAGGTAACCCTTTCGGTTGCTTTGGCCTTTGCCATTGGCACGCTCACTTTCACCAGAACTGGAGAGAAAGATTTCGCAATCCAAACCGGCTATTGTAGCACGCCACGCATAGCCGGCTCCCTATCAGGTGAGGTTTTCACCTGAAAAATCAAGGCTTAAGCTCGGCGGGGCCGGGCCCAGTCCCTTATCCAACGCTTACTGCCACCTCCTGGTTGATGACCAGGGCGCACACAGGCACCTCAGCCAAGTTGGCGCCGCCGGTGGATTTCGCCCACCAGCCAGCGCATGCGCTGCTTGGCCGCTTCATCGGCCGTGCCGGCCACTACCTCCGCCTGCAGGCCGTCGAGCTCGCGCCGCAGCGGCTCGGCCAGCAGCTTGGTAATGGCCGCATCGAAATCCTGTATTGCGGGTGCCTCTTCGATCTCTTCTCGCAGCACCGCGGCACGCGCCACGGCATACACCTCGGCATAGGGCGACTGGGCCAGGTGTTCGCTGAAGGCCGCAAAATTGACCTCGCCCTGCACGCTGTCGCACGCCTCCACCAGGTGCGCCAGCACTTCACTGTCGCTGCTCTCGCCGCCCAGCAGCAGCGCGCGCGCATCCTCGTCCAGCCTCGCCGACAGTGCCGGATAGCACATCAGCAGCTGGATCACCCGCTGCTCCAGCCCGGTCGGGGCCTGGCGGCGCGTGCGCGGGCGCGGCTGGGCGAAGCGGCCGACGCGGGCCGGGTCGCTGCGCAGGCCGCAGATGGCTTCGATCTCCGCGGGTGTCGTTCCCGTGGCATCGGCAAGTTCGCGCACAATCTGTAGCCTCAGGCCGCCGGCGGGCATGGCCTGCAGCAGCGGCTTGGCCTCGTACTGGGCCCGGGCGCGGCCCTCGGGCTGGCGCAGGTCCAGGTCTTCGGTGACCGACTGCAGCAGGAAGCGCGACAGCGGCATGGCGTTGCGCACCTGGGTGGCAAAGGCCTCGGTGCCCTCTTCGCGCACATAGCTGTCCGGATCATGCTCGGCCGGCAGGAACAGGAAGCGGATGGTCTTGTTGTCCGCCACATGCGGCAGGCAGGCTTCCAGCGCGCGCCGGGCCGCGCGGCGCCCGGCAGAGTCGCCGTCGAACGAGAACACCACGGCGTCGGTCTGGCGCAGCAGCTTCTGCACGTGCACAGGGGTGCACGCCGTGCCCAGGGTGGCAACGGCATTGGCAAAACCGAGCTGGGCCAGCGCCACGACGTCCATATACCCTTCGACCACCAGCACGTAGCCGGTTTCCCGGATTGCGTGACGGGCCTCGAACAGCCCGTACAGCTCCGTGCCCTTGCTGAACAGCGGAGTCTCGGGCGAGTTCAGGTACTTGGGCTCGCCCTGCCCCATCACGCGCCCGCCGAAGCCGATCACGGCCCCCTTGGTGTTGCGGATAGGGAACATGATGCGGTCGCGGAAGCGGTCGTAGCGGCGCGGCTTGCCGTCCGCATCGCGCTTGTCGCTTTCGATCAGCAGGCCGCACTCGACCAGCGGCGCCGACACGTTGTCATCACGATAGCTGCCGAATACGGCCTCCAGGCCCTGCCAGTCATCCGGCGCGTAGCCCAGGCCAAAGTTCGCGGCGATCTCGCCGGTCAGGCCACGGCCCTTCAGGTACTGGATCGCCTGCGGCGCGCTTCGCAGCTGGCGGCGGTAGAAATCGGTGGCGCGGGTCATGGCGTCGGACAGCGCCACCGAACGGGCCTGCTGCTCCGCGCGCTGCCCGGGCGGCAGACGGTCGCGCTCTTCCGGCACGCTCATGCCGACCGACTGGGCCAGCTCGCGCACCGCTTCCGGGTAGGACTGGCCGGAAAACTCCATCAGGAAGCCGATGGCCGAGCCGTGGGCGCCACATCCGAAGCAGTGGTAGAACTGCTTGGTCGGCGACACCGTGAATGACGGCGATTTCTCGTTATGGAAGGGGCACAGCCCCATGAAATTGGCGCCGCCCTTCTTCAGCTGCACATACTTGCCCACCACATCGACAATGTCGACACGGTTGAGCAGGTCCTGAATAAAGGATTGCGGAATCACCCGACTGACCGTCCTGAGGCATGGCCGTCCCGCGGCGGGCGGCTTCTTTTAGGAATGCGTGACCGGTGCGGCGCCCGGCTGCTATCGGAATATTGTAGTGCAGCGTGATAGGGCCGCCCGGACTACGTGACATCTCCGTGCAACTGCACCGAACCACGCGGATCCGGTGCTTATCTTGCCAGCAACCGATTAAATCAGTATTTACTTTGCTGCAAGTGCCGCCTTGACCAGGGCCGATACGGCGGTCATGTCGGCACGGCCGGCCAGCTTGCCCTTGAGCACGCCCATGACCTTGCCCATGTCCTGCGGACCGGCGGCACCAGTGGCGGCAACGGCCTGCTGGACCTCGGCGGCGACTTCCTCGTCCGACAGCGCGGCGGGCATGTAGGCCTGCAGCACTTCGACTTCCGCCGACTCCTTGTCTGCCAGGTCATTGCGGCCCGCCTGCCGGAACTGCGAGATCGAATCCTTGCGCTGCTTGATCAGCTTCTCGACCACGGCCAGCACGGCGGTATCGTCCAGTTCCACGCGCTCATCGACCTCGCGCTGCTTGATGGCGGCCAGCAGCAGGCGGATGGTGCCGAGGCGCTCCGTTTCGCGCGCGCGCATGGCGGTCTTCATGTCTTCGCTGATACGGGCTTTGAGGGACATCGTGATCTTCCAGAAAGTGGGTGGACACTCACAGGTGGCGGCGATGACCGCCCGCTGCAAGGCCCAGAATGCAAAAACCCGCCGAAGCGTAGGCCACAGCGGGTCGGATACAAGCGGGAGCGCCGGGGTCAGTACAGTTTTTTCGGCAGCATCTGGCTGCGGATGCGCTTGTAATGGCGCTTTTCGGCGGCTGCCTTCCTGCGCTTGCGCGCGGCGGTGGGCTTTTCGTAAAACTCGCGTGCCCGCAATTCCGGGAGCAGCCCGTTCTTCTCGATGGTGCGCTTGAAACGGCGCATGGCAACTTCAAAAGGCTCGTTTTCCTTGAGACGGATCGTGGTCATTTGGCCAGAAAATGAGAATTTTCGGGATAAGCGGCTCTACGAAGTTCTGGATTGTAGCACCAACAATCGAGCGCGGAAGTGGCGTGCAACGGACACTTGCCGAGTGCCGCCCACCGCCCTTCCAGCTCTCGCCAGTCTACCCTTGGGCTACCGATTGCCCTGCCGAAGCGGTGCGCGATGCCTCAGCCGCGGCCTGCCCCGCCGCCACCGCGGACGCCCACGCCCACTGGAAGTTGTAGCCGCCCAGCCAGCCGGTCACGTCCACCACCTCGCCGATGAAATACAGGCCCGGCACCTCGCGCGCCATCATGGTGGTTGACGACAGCGCCCGCGTGTCGACCCCGCCAAGCGTGACCTCGGCCTTGCGGTAGCCCTCGGTGCCCGACGGCACGATGCGCCAGCCGTTGAGCGTGGCGCCAAGCTTGCGCAGGGCCTTGTCGGTCACATCATGCAGCGGCATGGCGGCATCCACGCCCGAGGCCGCGCACCAGGCATCGGCCAGCCGCGCCGGCAACCGTTGCGCCAGCAGGTTGCCCAGGTGCTTGCGGCTGCCGGTCTTCTGCTCGAGCAGCCAGGCGGCGGCATCCTCGCCATCAAACAGGTCGATGGCGATCGGTGTGCCGGGACGCCAGTAGCTGGAAATCTGCAGCACGGCGGGTCCGGACAGGCCGCGATGGGTCCACAGCAGGTCTTCGCGGAAGGCTCCGGCCGCCTTGCCGTTGCCGGTGGCGATATCCACTTCCAGCGACACGCCGGCCAGCGGCGCGAACGGCACCCAGTCCTTGCCATCGAAGGTCAGCGGCACCAGCGCCGGCCGGGTTTCGACGATGCCCAGCCCGAACTGCCGGGCGATGCGATAGCCAAAGTCGGTGGCACCGATCTTGGGGATCGACAGGCCGCCGGTGGCCACCACCAGCGCCCCGGCCCGCACCATGCCGGTAGCGGTGAGCAGCAGGAAGTCGTCGCCCTCGCGCCGGACCTCGGCCACGCTGCAGCCGGTGTGCCAGCGCACATGGCCGGTGTCGCATTCGGCGCGCAGCATGGCGATCACGTCTTCGGCGCTGTCGTTGCAGAACAGCTGGCCACGATGTTTCTCGTGCCAGTCGATGCCGTAGCGGCGCATCAGGCCAAGGAAATCCTGCGGCGTGTAGCGCGCCAGCGCCGAGCGGCAGAAGTGCGGATTGGACGACAGGTAGTTGGAGGGCCCGGCCTGCAGGTTGGTGAAATTGCAGCGCCCGCCGCCCGAGATGCGGATCTTCTCGGCAAGCTTGGTGGCATGGTCGATCAGCACCACGCGCGCGCCGTTCTGGCCGGCCACGGCGGCACACATCATGCCGGCCGCGCCCGCACCCAGCACGGCCACGTCATACCGGCCCGTCCGGGCCGATGTTGCCCCGCTCATTGCACGCCTCGCGCATCCATGTGTATTGCCACCGCCAGAGAAAGGGCAGATTGTAGCGAAAAGCACGCCGCGCGCTGCTGTGCTACCCTGCGCGCTTCCTGCAACCTGTTGTTTCGACAGCCGTTTCCCTGACCGGAGGCGGCCCTATGCGCTCCCCATGCTTGTCCTCGGCATCGAATCCTCCTGCGACGAAACCGGCCTCGCCCTCTATGACACCGGCGCCGGCCTGCTCGCGCACGCGCTGCACTCGCAGATCGCCATGCACCGCGACTACGGCGGCGTGGTGCCGGAACTGGCGTCGCGCGACCATATCCGCCGCGTGCTGCCGCTGCTGGAGCAGGTGCTGGCCGATGCCGGCCGTACCCGCCAGGACATCGACGCCATCGCCTTCACCCAGGGCCCCGGGCTGGCCGGCGCACTGCTGGTGGGCGCCTCGGTGGCCAATGCACTGGGCTTTGCGCTGAACGTGCCGATGGTGGGCGTGCACCACCTGGAAGGCCACCTGCTGTCGCCGCTGCTGACGCGCGAGCCGCCGCCCTTCCCGTTCGTGGCGCTGCTGGTGTCGGGCGGGCATACGCAGTTGATGGAAGTGCGCGGCATCGGCGACTACACGCTGCTGGGCGAAACCCTGGACGACGCCGCCGGCGAAGCCTTCGACAAGACCGCCAAGCTGCTGGGCCTGGGCTATCCGGGCGGCCCCGAAGTGTCGCGGCTGGCCGAATTCGGTATCCCCGGCGCCTTTGCGCTGCCGCGGCCGATGCTGCATTCGGGCAACCTGGATTTCTCCTTCGCCGGACTGAAGACCGCGGTACTGACGCAAACACGCAAGCTCGCCAACACCTGCGAGCAGGATCGCGCCAACCTGGCGCGCGCCTTTGTCGATGCCATTGTCGACGTGCTGGCCGCCAAGTCGATGGCAGCGCTCAAGCAGACCGGCCACAAGCGGCTGGTGGTGGCGGGAGGCGTGGGTGCCAACCGCCAGTTGCGCGAGCGGCTGGACCAGATGGGCAAGCAGCGCAAGATCGACGTGTATTACCCGGATTTGGCGTTCTGCACCGACAACGGCGCGATGATCGCGTTTGCCGGCGCCATGCGCCTGCAGGCCGCGCCCGAACTGGCGCGGCACGAGTATGGCTACGGCGTGACGCCGCGCTGGGACCTGGCGGATATCCGCCTGCCTTCGGCGGCCTGAACCGGACCAAAAAATAGCCACCGCATGCGGTGGCTATTTCTATTGCAGCGACAACGCGGTCAGTCGACCCGCTTGTCCCGCTCGATCACCGCATACGCGCTGTGGTTGTGGATCGACTCAAAGTTCTCCGCCTCCAGCACATAGGCCACGATGCGATCATCCGCATTCAGGCGCATGGCGATATCGCGCACCAGGTCCTCGACGAACTTGGGGTTCTCATAGGCGCGCTCGGTGACGAACTTCTCGTCGGGGCGCTTGAGCAGGCCCCACAGCTCGCACGAGGCCTCTTCCTCGGCCATGCGCACCAGCGCTTCCACCGGCAGCTCGCCGGCCAGTTCCACGTTCATGGTGATATGCGAACGCTGGTTGTGCGCGCCGTACTGCGAGATCTTCTTCGAGCACGGGCACAGGCTGGTCACCGGCACCAGCGCCTTCAGGAACACGCGCGCGGCGCCGTCGCGCACTTCGCCGGTCAGCGTGACCTCGTAGTCCAGCAGCGACTCCACGCCCGACACAGGCGCGGTCTTGCTGATGAAGTACGGGAAGGTGACCTCGATGCGGCCGGCCTCGGCTTCCAGCTTTTCCAGCATCTTGTCCAGCATCAGCCGGAAGCTGGACAGCTCCAGCGGTGCGCGCTCTTCTTCCAGCAGCGCGACGAAGCGCGACATATGCGTGCCCTTCTGGTCCGCCGGCAGGTGCACGTCGAGATTGAAGGTGCCCACGCTCGGCATGATGCCGGCCGGGGTCTTCAGGGTCACGGGGTAACGCACGCCTTTGACACCGACACGCTGGATGGGGATCTGGCGGGTGTCGGGGCTCGACTGGACGTCGGGCATGACGAAGGCGGGATTGATGTCATTCATCTACGGTTTCCTCCAGGGTCGCGCCCAAGGGGGACGGCACGAGCCCTTACGGTCGCGGCAATTTCGCAGTCCATCCATGCCGCGCAACGAGTGTGAAACCACGGGATCCGGCAAGTGGCACGCCGGCCCGCAGCTGCGAACACAAAAAAGGGGAGTTTAAGGGAATTCGGACGCACTCGTGGTGCGAGGGCCGAATCCCCTTCGGGACAGCAGGTGATCAGGCCACGCGCGAGGCGACCGTGACCTTGGGCTGGTCCAGCCCGAAGCGCTCGCGCACCGAGCGCTCGATGCCGGCCGCATCCAGGCCGCATTGCTGCAGCAGATAGGCCGGGTCGCCGTGGTCGACGAAGCGGTCGGGCAGGCCCAGCGTCAGCACCGGCTTGTCGATGCCGGCCTCGGCCAGTGCCTCCAGCACGGCGCTGCCGGCGCCGCCCATCACGCTGCCCTCTTCCACGGTCACCAGGTAGTCGTTCTCCGCGGCCAGGCGCTTGACCAGCTCCACGTCGAGCGGCTTGACGAAACGCATGTCGGCGACCGCGGCATCCAGCGCCTCGGCGGCACCCAGGGCCGGGTGCACCATCGAGCCGAACGCCAGGAAGCCCACGCGATGCCCCGCGCGCGCACCTCCCTCGCGGCGCATCACGCCCTTGCCGACCGGCACAGTGGTGAGCTCGGCGGCAATGGCCGCGCCCGGGCCGGAGCCGCGCGGATAGCGCACGGCGCTCGGGCACGCCTGGTGGAACGCCGTGGTCAGCAGCTGACGGCACTCGTTCTCGTCGGACGGCGTCATCACCATCATGTTGGGGATGCAGCGCAGGTAGGCGATATCGTAGGCACCCGCGTGCGTGGCGCCGTCGGCGCCGACCAGGCCGGCACGGTCCAGCGCGAACACCACCGGCAGGTTCTGCAGCGCCACGTCGTGGATCAGCTGGTCGTAGCCGCGCTGCAGGAAGGTCGAGTAGATCGCCACCACCGGCTTGAGACCCTCGCAGGCCAGGCCGCCGGCAAAGGTCACGGCGTGCTGCTCGGCGATGCCCACGTCGTAGTAGCGGTCCGGGAAGCGCCGCTCGAACTCGACCATGCCCGAGCCCTCGCGCATCGCCGGCGTAATGCCGACCAGGCGCTTGTCGGCTGCGGCCATGTCGCACAGCCAGTCGCCGAACACCTGCGTGTAGGTCTTGCGCGCTGGCTTGGCCGCCGGGCGGATGCCCTCGGCCGGGTTGAATTTGCCCGGGCCGTGGTAGAGGATCGGGTCGGCCTCGGCCAGCTTGTAGCCCTGGCCCTTCTTGGTCACCACGTGCAGGAACTGCGGGCCGGCGCCCTCGAGCGCGCGCTCGCGGATATTCTGCAGCGTCGGCACCAGCGAGTTCAGGTCGTGGCCGTCGATCGGGCCGATGTAGTTGAAGCCGAATTCCTCGAACAGCGTGGCCGGCACCATCATGCCCTTGGCATGTTCCTCGAAGCGCTTGGCGAACTCCAGCACCGGCGGCGCCACCGACAGGACCTTCTCGATGCCCTTCTTGGTGGCCGCGTAGAACTGGCCGCTCAAGAGCCGCGCCAGGTGGCGGTTGAGCGCGCCCACCGGCGGCGAGATCGACATGTCGTTGTCGTTGAGCACCACCACCAGCGGCAGGTCCTTGTAGACGCCGGCGTTGTTCAGGGCCTCGAAGGCCATGCCCGCGGTCATGGCGCCGTCGCCGATCACCGCCACCGAGACGCGCTTCTCGCCCAGCGTGCGCGCACCGAGCGCCATGCCCAGCGCGGCCGAGATCGAGGTCGACGAATGCGCCGTGCCGAAGGTGTCGTATTCGCTCTCGCTGCGGCGCGGGAAGCCAGAGATGCCGCCCCACTGGCGCAGCGTGCCCATGCGCTCGCGGCGTCCGGTCAGGATCTTGTGCGGGTAGCTCTGGTGGCCCACGTCCCACACCAGCCGGTCGTCCGGGGTGTTGAAGACGTAGTGCAGCGCGATGGTCAGCTCGACCGTGCCCAAGTTGGACGACAGGTGGCCGCCGGTCTGCGAGACCGACTCCAGCACATAGGCGCGCAGTTCGTCCGCCAGGGTCCGGAGCTCACGCCGGTCGAGCTTGCGCAGGTCTGCGGGGGCGTCAATCTTGTTGAGGAGTGCGTAGGTCATGATGTCCGTTCGGCCGGCTCTCTGTTTAGTGTGTGCGCAGCACGATCAGGTCCGCCAGGTCCCGCAGGCGGTCCGCGCGCTCGCCAAAGCCGGCCAGCGCCTCGTGTGCGTCGGCGCGCAGCGTCCCGGCCAGTGCGCGTGCCGGGTCAAGCCCCATCAGCGACACATAGGTCGGCTTGTCATGGGCGGCGTCCTTGCCGGCGGTCTTGCCCAGCGTGGCGGTATCGGCAGTGACGTCCAGAATATCGTCAACCACCTGGAACGCCAATCCCACTGCCGCCGCATAGCGATCCAGCGCGGCCAGGCCCTCGGCGTCGATTTCACCACATAGCGCACCCATGCGCACACTGGCGCGCAACAGCGCGCCGGTCTTCATGCGATGCATGGCCTCGAGCGCCTCGCGCGTCATGGCGCGGCCCACGTTCTGCAGGTCGATCGCCTGGCCGCCGGCCATTCCGGTCGAGCCCGACGCCAGCGCCAGCTCGGCCACCAGCTGCAGCCGCGCCGCGGGCGCGATCGCCCCGGCACCGGCCAGCACGATAAAGGCCTGGGTCTGCAGCGCGTCGCCAACCAGCAATGCGGTGGCCTCGTCATAGGCCTTGTGCACGGTGGGCCGGCCGCGGCGCAGGTCGTCGTCGTCCATGCAGGGCATGTCGTCGTGCACCAGCGAATAGGCGTGGATCATCTCCACCGCACAGGCCGCCGCGTCGCAGGCGGCCGGAGCCGCCCCGCTGACCTCGCCGGCGGCATGCACCAGCAGCGGCCGCACGCGCTTGCCGCCGCTCAGTGCAGCATAGCGCATGGCTTCGTGCAGCGTATGCGGCACGGTCTCGGCAGCGGGCAGCGCCGCCTGCAGGGCGGCCTCGGTACGGGCGCCCTGGGCCTGCATCCATTGGGCAAAGTCACTCATGCCTCGTCCGCCCCCAGTGCACCGTTGGCGCCATTGCCCTCGCCGGCCAGCGGCTTGAGCACGTCACCTTCCAGCACGCGGACCTGCTGCTCGACCCGCTCCAGCTTCTGCTGGCAGTAGCGCACCAGCTCGGCGCCGCGGCGGTAGGCCGCCAGCGATGCCTCCAGCGGCAGTTCGCCGCTTTCCATGCTGGCCACCAGCGTTTCCAGCTCGGCCATCGCCGCTTCGTAGGAAGCGGGCGGCGCCGATGCGCTGGTGTCGGCGGTGTTGTCGGTCTGGACCGGAGCGGTCGTCGTTTTTGGCATATCAGGACCTGGAATCAAGGACCCCGGGGGAAACCCGGATGGGGAAGCCCGGATTTTACGCCAAAGCGGGAGCTTGCCCCATCCTTGCGCACGGTCGGCGTGGACCTATCGGGGTGCACAAACCACAGAAGTGACTTGTGCGCTCGGGTCGTCTTTCCGAATGCGCCCGGTACGGCACCCCGATGACGACCCGGGTCGACTTTTTCGCTAAAAAGGCAAAAAAATCAGTCCCTTAACTTTTTGGGTCGGGTACAATCTCCCCCTCGCCGCCAGGGGGCTACCGGACCTTGCCGACCTGGCGGAAGTCTTTCCCAAATCGATTCAATTTTCGATGGTTGGGTTGTTCACTGCTTTCACCTGTTCATCTGGGAGTGGGGATAATGTCCAATCTCAGCACCGCGCTCAACCTGGCGCCGGCTGATTCGCAACTGCCCGTCGGCGTCTATTTCGACGAAGCGCTGCATCAACAAGAACTCGAACTGCTGTTCAGGAATGGCCCGGGCTATATCGGCCACGAGCTGATGGTTCCGGAAGTCGGCGACTACCACACGCTCAGGGCAGAGGACGAAGGCCGCATGCTGGTACGCAACGCCGCCGGCATCGAACTGATGTCCAACGTCTGCCGCCACCGCCAGGCCATCATGCTCAACGGCCGCGGCAATGCGCAGAACATCGTCTGCCCCCTGCACCGCTGGACCTACGACCTGAAGGGCGAGCTGCTCGGCGCGCCGCATTTCGACAAGCAACCCTGCCTGCACCTGAAGCGCTCGCCGCTGCAGAACTGGAACGGGCTGCTGTTCGACGGCAAGCGCGACGTGCGCGCCGACCTGGCCAGGCTGGGCGTGGCCCAGGACCTGAACTTCGACGGCTACATGCTGGACCACGTCGAGGTGCACGAGTGCGACTACAACTGGAAGACCTTTATCGAGGTCTACCTGGAGGACTACCACGTGGTGCCGTTCCACCCGGGGCTGGGCAGCTTCGTCTCGTGCGACGACCTCAAGTGGGAGTTCGGCGAGTGGCACAGCGTGCAGACCGTGGGCCTGCATGCCGGCCTGAAGCGCCCCGGCAGCCCGACCTACCAGAAATGGCACGACGCGGTGCTGCGCTTCAACGACGGCGTGCTGCCCAAGCACGGCGCGATCTGGCTGACCTACTACCCCAACATCATGGTGGAGTGGTACCCCAACGTGCTGGTGATCTCGACGCTGCACCCGGTCGGCCCGCGCAAGACGCGCAATGTGGTGGAGTTCTACTACCCCGAGGAAATCGCGCTGTTCGAGCGCGAGTTCGTCGAGGCCGAGCGCGCCGCCTACATGGAAACCTGCATCGAGGACGACGAGATCGCCGAACGCATGGATGCCGGCCGGCTGGCGCTGCTCAAGCGCGGCACCAGCGAAGTCGGGCCGTACCAGTCGCCGATGGAAGACGGCATGCAGCATTTCCATGAGTGGTATCGCCGCGCCATGGCTTACGCCGGCTAGTCCGGCGGACTAGTGCGATAACCGCACAACGCACGCAAGAACGGACCGCCCCTGGCGGTCCGTTTTCCTTTGGGACGCGAAGTGCGCTGCTAGAATCATTGTCCGGTGCCGGCAGCCACACCGCTTGCGCGACGCGAGGCCGGACACGAAGCCCGCCCGCGCGCCGGACGCCTCTCCTTCCCGCTTCGTTTCGCTTCACCGCGCCCCTCGCCATGCAATCGCTCTGGATGCTGTTCGCCGCCTTCGCCTTCTCGTTGATGGGGGTTGGCGTCAAGCTGGCATCCGATCTCTACACCACCGGCGAGATCGTCTTCTACCGCGGCCTGATCAGCGTGGTCATCATGTGGGTGCTGCTGTCCTCGCGCGGGATCCCGGTGCGCACGCCCTACATGCTGTCGCACATCAAGCGCAGCGTGTTCGGCGTGACCGCGCTGATGCTGTGGTTCACCTCGATCTCGCTGCTGCCGCTGGCCACCGCGATGACGCTGAACTACATGTCGCCGGTGTGGATCGCGCTGATCCTGGGCGCCGGCGCGGCGCTGGCCGGCACCGGCGGCAATGCCGACCGGCGCCTGGTGCTGGCGATCCTGCTGTCCTTTGCCGGCGTGATCTGCCTGCTGCAGCCTTCGGTCGGCAAGGACCAGCTGACCGGCGGCCTGGTCGGACTGATCTCGGGCATGTTCACGGCGCTGGCCTATGTCGAGGTGCGCCAGCTCGGCCAGCTGGGCGAGCCCGAGGGCCGCATCGTGTTCTATTTCTCGCTGGTCGGCATGATCGCCGGGCTGGTGTGGATGCTGCTGGGCGGCGTCAGCGCGCATACCTGGTACGGCGCCGGCCTGCTGCTGGCCATCGGCATCCTGGCCACGCTGGGCCAGACCGCGATGACGCGCGCCTACAAGCGCGGCAACACGCTGCTGACCGCCAACCTGCAATACGCCGGCATCGTCTTTTCCAGCGTGTGGGGCATGCTGATCTGGTCCGACCGGCTGAACTGGCTGTCGTGGCTGGGCATGGGGCTGATCATCGCCAGCGGCATCGCCACCACGCTGATGCGCGCGCGCCAGGGCACCGATGCCAAGCCCACGCCGGCCACGCCGGTCAAGTCGCCGGAGGCGGAAGTCCATCCCGAGGTGTAGCATCCCCTGGTGAACTAGACCCCTTTCCATCGATCGCAACAGGATTCCCATGCAGAAACCGCTGATTTCCGTCACCGCGCTGCAATCGCTGCTGGCCACCCCCGGCGGCTGCGTCGTGATCGACTGCAGCTTCGACCTGGCCGACCCGGCCGCCGGCCGCGAGGCCTACCGCACCGGCCACCTGCCCGGCGCCTTCTACCTGCACCTGGACAACGAGCTGTCCGGCCCCAAGACCGGCAGCAACGGCCGCCACCCCCTGCCCGACGCCGACGACCTGGTGGCGCGCCTGCAGGCGCTGGGCGTGGACGACGACACCCCGGTAGTGGCCTACGATGCGCAGGGCGGCATGTTCGCCGCGCGGCTGTGGTGGCTGTTGCGCTGGCTCGGCCACGATGCCGTGGCCGTGCTCGACGGCGGCAAGGACGCCTGGGTCAAGGCCGGCCTGCCGCTCGAACACGATGCCACGGAAGAGCCGGAATTGCCCGGCAAGTTCCAACGCCGCAAGTCGCTGGCGCCGACCGTCGACGCCGCCGCGCTGGTGGACAACCTCGAGCGCGCCTCGCTGCTGGTGGTGGATGCGCGCGCGCCCGACCGCTTCCGCGGCGAGAACGAGACGCTGGACCCGGTTGGCGGCCATATCCCCGGCGCGGTCAACCGCTTCTTCAAGGACAACCTGGGCGCGGACGGCCGCTTCAAGCCGGCCGAGACCCTGCGCGCGGAATTCGGCGCAGTGCTGGGTGCGCGCGCCCCGGCGCAGGCAGTGATGCAGTGCGGCTCCGGTGTCACGGCCTGCCACAACCTGCTGGCGCTGGAAGCGGCCGGCCTGGGCGGCGCGGCGCTGTACCCGGGATCATGGAGCGAATGGTGCGCCGATCCGGCGCGCCCGGTCGCTACCGGGGCCGCCTGAAGTCAGCGTGACGAGGCAATGGGCGCGGCGGGCGCAATATGGCCGTGCCCGCCGTGGCTGTGGCTCTCGTGCACGCCGTTGGTGATGAAGACGATCGCCGAGATGCCCGCGGCCACCAGCACCACCTGGATCGCCGACTCGCGCCAGCGCGGCTTGCGCTGCATCTGGGGCATCAGGTCGCTGACCGCGATATAGAGGAAGCTGCTGGCGGCAATCACCAGCACGTACGGAATCCAGCCGCTCAGCTGGTCGAGCAGGAAATACCCGACCACGCCGCCGGCGATGGCCGCCAGGCTCGACAGCAGGTTGAAGGCAAAGGCACGGGCCTTGGAGAAGCCGGCATTGAGCAGCACGATGAAGTCGCCGACTTCCTGCGGGATCTCGTGCGCCGCGATCGCCAGCGCGGTGACCACGCCGATATGCGGATCGGCCAGGAAGGCCGCCGCGATCACGATGCCGTCGGCAAAATTGTGGAAGGTGTCGCCGACCAGGATGGTCAGGCCGCTGCGCCCCGCTTCCTCGCGGTCATGGCCGTGGTGGTGGTGGTGCCCGTCGCCCTCGTGGTGGTGCGAGTGACGCAGCAGCGAGATCTTTTCCAGCAGGAAGAAGCCGAGCAGCCCCGCCAGCAGCGTGCCGAACAGCGCGCGCGGGTCGGCGCCGGACTCGAACGCCTCGGGCAGCGAATGCAGCAGCGCGGTGGCCAGCAGCACGCCCACTGAAAAGCTCACCATGCGCTCGACCACGCGGGACGCCACCGTCAGCGACAGCAGCGCCGCCCCGAAGATGCTGCCCACCCCCGAGATCGTGGCGGCGAGCAGGATATACAAAAGCGTCGAATGGATGATGGGCTCCCGGGGTGGCGGTACCGGGCGGCCCCGCCGTTCCGCCCGCATCGCGCCGGGCGGCTAACGCAACAATGTTGCAATAACTCAAAGGCCGCATTGTACGTATCCGCCGGGACTTTGCAATCCTGCTGTCGGGCGAGAGGCGCCTCGCGGCGCCGGGACGGCCGGATCAGGACACGCCGTGCTGCCTGAACCAGTCCAGGCACTTCTGCCAGCCATCCCTGGCATCGGCTTCACGGTAGCTGGGCCGGTAATCGGCATGGAAGGCATGGCCGGACTCGGGGTAGACGATAAAGCGCGAGGCCTTGGCGTCCGGGTCGGACGACGCCGCCAGCGCGGACTTCATCCTCTCCACCTGCTCCTGCGGGATGCCGGTGTCCTTGCCGCCATACAGGCCGAGTACCGGGGCATGGAGCTGGCCGACCAGGTCGATGGGATTCTTCGGCTTGAGCGGGGTCGGCTCGGGCGCCAGCTGGCCATACCAGGCCACGCCGGCCTTCAGGCGCTTGCTGTGCGCTGCATAGAGCCAGGTCATGCGCCCGCCCCAGCAGAAGCCGGTGATGGCCAGGCGCGACACGTCGCCGCCGTTGGCACCGGCCCAGGCCACCGCGGCGTCCAGGTCGCCCATCACCTGCGCGTCAGGCACCTTGGCAATCACCTCGCGCTGCAGCTCCTGGATGGTGCCGAAGCTCTGCGGATCGCCCTGGCGCGCGAACAGTTCCGGCCCGATCGCCAGGTAGCCCAGCTTGGCAAAGCGCCGGCACACGTCGGCGATATGCTCGTGCACGCCGAAGATCTCGCTGACCACCAGCACCACCGGCAGGTTCTTCTTGCCTTCGGGCTGGGCGCGGTAGGCCGGCATGCTGAAGCCGCCCGAGGGGATGGTGACCTCGCCGGCGCTCAGGCCGGCAAAGTCGGTCTTGATGGCCTGCTGGGCCATCACCGGCAGCGCGGCCGCCGCAAAGGCGGAACCCAGCGCCGTCTTGACAAAGCCGCGGCGGTCGAACGTCTGGCCGGGGACGAGGCTATCCACTTCCGGTTTGAGCATGCGTGTCTCCAGGATCGTTGGTGGCTGGGCCGGGATGCGGCGCCAGCGGCAGATTTTAAGCAGACATGGAGAAAACATGGGGCGGCCTTGCAGCCACCCCCGCACGCCACCGGCCCGCGCGGCATGGTGCAGCGCGGGAAGCCCCGGCCCGGCGCGCGTCAGTGCAGCTTGACGCGCGGGCTGGTCTTGCGGCGCAGCCAGTGCGAAACCGTGTCCAGCGCCATGCCCACGGCGCCGTGCAACGCCATCACATGCATCCGGTACAGCGACGTGTACATGACGCGCGCCATCAGCCCTTCGATGAACATCGAGCCGCCGATCAGCCCGCCCATCAGGCTGCCCACTGCGCTGAAATGCCCCAGCGACACCAGCGAGCCGAGATCCTTGAAGGCGAACGACGGCAGCGGGCGCCCGTCCAGCCGCGCGCGCAGCGCGCTGTAGAGGAAGGTGGCCTGCTGGTGCGCGGCCTGTGCGCGCGGCGGCACCGTGGTCTGCTTCTCGGCCCACGGGCAGCTGGCGCAGTCGCCGAAGGCGAAGATGTCCGGGTCGCCCTCGCTCTGCAGCGTCGGGCCGACCACGATCTGGCCCTGGCGGCTGACCGGCAGCCCCAGTGTGGCCAGCACCGGCGGCGCGGTGATGCCCGCCGCCCATACTGTCAGGTCGGCATCGATATGCTTGCCGCTGGCGGTCAGCACCGCCTGCGGCGTGACCTCGGTCACGCGCTCGCTGGTCAGGACATCGACGTCGAGCTTCTTCAGCAGCTTGGCGGTCTCGACCGAGACCCGCTCGGACAGCGCCGGCAGGATGCGCGGGCCGGCCTCGATCACGTGGATATGCACATCGCGGCGCGGATCAAGCTGGTGCAGGCCGTAGGCGCTGAGCACGTGCGCGGTGTTGCGCAGTTCGGCCGACAGCTCCACGCCGGTGGCGCCCGCGCCAATGATGGCCACGTCAACGCGCGGCCGGCCGTCCGCGCCCACGCGCCCGCGCCAGTTCTGGGCCCGCACGCAGGCCGCGATCAGGCGCTTGCGGAAGCGCTCGGCCTGCGCCACGACGTCCAGTGCGATGGCATTCTCGGCCGCGCCGGGCACGCCGAAGAAATGCGTGACGCAGCCGATCGCCAGCACCAGCGTGTCATAGGGCAGCTCGCGCGCCGGCAGCAGTTCGGCGCCGTCCTCGTCGAAGCTGGCCGACACCGAGATGGTCTTGCGGATGCGGTCGATGCCGGTCAGCTCGCCCAGCTGGAACTCGAAGTGATGCCAGCGCGCCTGCGCCGCGTATTCCAGCTGGTGCGTGTTGGGGTCCATGCTGCCGGCTGCCACTTCATGCAGCAGCGGCTTCCAGATGTGGGTGGGCAGGCGGTCCACCAGCACCACCTGCGCCTGCCCCTTGCGGCCGAGCTTGTCGCCCAGCTTCGTTACCAGTTCCAGCCCCCCTGCTCCCCCACCGACGACAACGATGCGAGGCGTCCTTGTTTCTGTCATGGTCTACCTGATGCGTTTTTGTAAATTCTTGCCTGAGGCGTTTGCCACAGTCTGCTGCATTGCAGCATAACTGGCAAGCCGGTAAGCCTGACTCGGCAGTCGCTTCATTCGATACCACAACGCATGGGCGGCGCAGGCTGGCTGACAGGCGGCCTCGTCAGTGCGCTTCTTCCCAGTTGGCGCCGCTGCCCACTTCGGCCACCAGCGGCACGCGCAGCTGCGCCACCGAGCACATCAGCTCCGGCAGCCGCACCTTGACCAGCTCCAGCTCATGCTCCGGCACCTCCAGCACCAGTTCATCGTGCACCTGCATGATCTGGCGCGTCTGCAGCCCGTCGCGCTCCAGCCAGCCCTGCACCGCGATCATCGACAGCTTGATCAGGTCGGCGGCGGTGCCCTGCATCGGCGCGTTGATGGCGGCGCGCTCGGCGGCCTGCCGGCGCGGGCCGCTGCCGCCGTTGATGTCGGGCAGCCACAGCCGGCGGCCGAACACGGTCTCGACATAGCCTTGCTCGCGCGCGGTCTGCCGGGTCTCTTCCATGTAGTGGGCCACGCCCGGGTAGCGCATGAAATAACGGTCGATGTAGTGCTTTGCGGCCTCGCGCTCGATACCCAGGTTGCCGGCCAGGCCGAACGCGCTCATGCCGTAGATCAGGCCGAAGTTGATCACCTTGGCGTAGCGGCGCTGCTCGCTGCTGACGGCCTCGCGCTCCACGCCGAAGATCTCGCCGGCCGTGGCGCGGTGGATGTCCTCGCCGTTGGCAAAGGCGCGCAGCAGGTTCTCGTCGCCCGAGATATGGGCCATGATGCGCAGCTCGATCTGCGAGTAGTCGGCCGACACGATCACGCTGCCGGGCTCGGCGATAAAGGCTTCGCGGATGCGGCGGCCCTCCTCGGTGCGCACCGGGATGTTCTGCAGGTTGGGCTCGGTCGACGCCAGCCGGCCGGTCACCGCGGTGGCCTGGCCGTAGCTGGTGTGCACGCGGCCGGTCTGCGGGTTGACCATCTTGGGCAGCTTGTCGGTATAGGTGGACTTGAGCTTGGCCAGGCCGCGGTAGTCCAGCAGAAGCTTGGGCAGCGGGTAGTCCTCGGCCAGCTTCTGCAGCACCTCTTCGTCGGTCGAGGGCGCGCCGCTGGCGGTCTTCTTCACCACCGGCAGCTTCATCTGGCTGAACAGGATCTCGCCGATCTGCTTGGGCGAGCCCAGGTTGAAGGGCTGGCCGGCGGCCTCGTAGGCGGCCTGCTCCAGCGCCAGCATGCGCTGGCCCAGCTCGGCGCTCTGCGCGGCCAGGCGTTCGGCATCGATCAGCACGCCGTTGCGCTCGACCTTCTGCAGCACCACCGAGACCGGCATCTCGATCTCTTCATACACGCGGCGCAGGCCCGCCGCGGCTTCCACCTGCGGGAACATCTTGCGGTGCAGGCGCAGGGTCACGTCAGCGTCTTCGGCAGCGTATTCGGTGGCGCGCGCCAGGTCGATCTGGTCGAAGCCGATCTGGCTGGCGCCCTTGCCGCACACCTCTTCATAGGTGATGGTCTTCAGGCTCAGCAGGCGCTCGGCCAGGCTGTCCATGCCATGGTTGCGATGCGAGGCCAGCACGTAGCTCTGCAGCATGGTGTCGTGCGCCACGCCGCGCAGCTTCACGCCATGGTTGGCAAAGACATGGACGTCGTACTTGAGGTTCTGGCCCAGCTTCGGGCGGCTGGCATCTTCCAGCCATGCGCGCATGCGCCCCAGCACGAACTCGCGCGACAGCTGGCCGTGGTCGGGCAGCCCGGCCACGTCCGGGCCACGGTGCGCCACCGGGATATAGCAGGCTACGCCCGGCTCGACCGACAGCGAGATGCCGACCAGCTGCGCCTGCATCGGGTCCAGCGAGGTGGTCTCGGTGTCGATGGCCACCAGCGGCGCGGCCTCGATGCGCCGCATCCAGTCTTCCAGCTGGGCTTCGGTGCTGACCGTGTCGTAGCGGATCTCGGTCGGCGCGGCCTGGTCCGCTGCCGGTGCCTCGGCTGCGCCGGCCGTGGCCGGCACATCGAACAGGCCGCCTTGCGCCGGCGCGGCGGCCGCGCGGGCGCGGGCCTGGGCGCGGGCATCGGGCAGGCTTTCGCCGGTCGCTTCGCGCAGCCAGGTCTTGAAGCCGTAGCGCGAGAAAAACGCCACCAGCTTGTCCTTGTCCTCGCCCGTTTCGCGCAGCGCGTGGAAGTCCGCCACCGCGGCGGAGAGGTCGCAGTCGGTCTTGACCGTGACCAGCTGGCGCGCCATCGGCAGCCAGTCCAGCGTATTGCGCAGGTTCTCGCCGACCACGCCCTTGATGCCGGGGGCGGCGGCGATCACGCCGTCGAGCGAGCCATGCTCGGCCAGCCATTTGACCGCGGTCTTGGGGCCCACCTTGGGCACGCCCGGCACGTTGTCGACCGCATCACCGATCAGCGACAGGTAGTCGATGATGCGCTCGGGCGGCACGCCGAACTTGGCAACCACGCCAGGGGGATCGAGCACCTCGCCGCTCATGGTGTTGACCAGCGTGACCTGGTCGTTGACCAGCTGCGCCAGGTCCTTGTCGCCGGTGGACACCACCGTGCGCACGCCCTGCTCCGTGGCCTGGCGCGACAGCGTGCCGATCACGTCGTCGGCCTCCACGCCATCAACCACCACGATCGGCCAGCCCATGGCGCGCACGGCCTCATGGATCGGCTCGATCTGGCGCGCCAGGTCTTCCGGCATCGACGGGCGATGTTCCTTGTAGGCCGGATACATGTCGTCGCGGAAGGTCTTGCCCTTGGCGTCGAACACGCAGGCGCTATACTCTGCCGGGTAGTCGTTGCGCAACTTGCGCAGCATGTTGATCATGCCGTAGATTGCCCCTGTGGGCAGACCCTCCCCATTCCTCAGGTCCGGCAGAGCGTGATAAGCGCGATACAGATAGCTCGATCCATCGACGAGCAAGAGTGTTTTTGGACTATCCGACATTCCCATGGACTCAAAATTGACTGGTGCCGCTGCAGGCGGTGCCTCGACCGCCCCCCTTGCTGACCCGGATGTTTCCGACATTTCCGGCGATACCGTACAACCCCCGCCGGAGGCTGCTTCCGAGCACGCCGCGGCCATCGCCGCGGCGGCCGATGCTGCTGCCGCGGGCAATCCGCCCGAAGTTGCTGCTGAAAAGGCCGCTGCTGCGGCCGCGCGCGCCAATCCGCGCAAGATGATCCCCAGCCTGCGTGCGCTGGCCGACGAAGACCGCGCTACCGCAAAGAAGGCGCGCGCCTCGTGGCAAATGTTCACGATTATGGCAGAGTTCATCGAGGCCACCGAGTACCTCTCCGAGATCCGCCCGGCCGTGTCGATCTACGGCAGCGCGCGCCTGCGCGAGGATTCGCCGTACTACCAGCGCACCATCGAGATCGCCCGGCTGTTTTCGGACGCCGGCTTTGCCGTGATCTCCGGCGGCGGCCCCGGCATCATGGAAGCGGCCAACAAGGGCGCGCATGCCGGCAAGTCCGCCAGCGTCGGCCTGAACATCGAACTGCCGCACGAGCAGCAGGGCAATCCGTACCAGGACATTGCCATGCGCTTTCGCCACTTCTTCACGCGCAAGGTCACCTTCGTCAAGAATTCGGACGCCTTTATCGTGATGCCGGGCGGCTTCGGCACGCTCGACGAGCTGGCCGAGGTGCTGACGCTGGTGCAGACCGGCAAGTCGCGCTCGGTGCCGGTGATCATGTTCGGCAGCCGCTTCTGGAAGGGCCTGCTGGACTGGTTCCGCTTCACGCTGCTGCCGATGGGCCTGATCGCCGAGCACGACCTGGACCTGATGAAGATCGTCGACGAACCGCACGAAGTGCTGGAAGCGGTCTACGACTACTACGAGCAGCGCGGCGGCGACAAGCCGATTCCGCCCAAGGAAGAGATGTTTTACCTGTAAGGCATGGACGCCGGGGCGCGCGGCGCCAAGCCACGTACCCGGCACCCGGCGCCCGTTGCGCAGGTGCCCCCCGGGGCACGGCAGCGGCCTGCGCACGGCAGGAATTGCTAGAATGGAACCTGTCCGTCTGCCAAGCCCGGCGCCGCCGGGTTGCAGTCCAACCGCCGCATGCCGCGGGGTTGCGCGCAAGCTGCGCCGCAGCCCCGCACAGGAGCACCTGATGACCTCCCCCTCCACCGCCCGCTCGGTCCGGCCCACGCGGTCTTCCGCCGTGGCCGGCGAGCCTGAATCGCCTGCCAGGCGGTCCGTGTCCAGCCTCGCCGCCGTGGCCGCCGCCGCGCTGGCGCTGGCTTCCGGCTGGGCCGTCGCGCAGGAAAGCAATGCGCTGACGCAGCAGGAGCTGAACCAGATCAACAACCAGCCGATCGCCCCGACGGCCAAGTCGCAACTGAACCAGCCGCGCCAGCCGAGCTTCCAGCTCAATGAACGCGATGGCACCCAGGTGCGCGAGTACCGCGACAAGGGACGGGCCACCGATATCCAGGTCAGGTCGGGTTTCGGCACTAAATACGAGATGAGCAAGCCGGAAGACAGCTCGCCCAAGATCCGCGAGCACGATGTCAACCGCGTGCCTTCGGTCAACCTGAAGTTCTGAGTTCGCTTGCCCACGGCCTGGCGTAAGCCCCAGGCCGCGCCGGCCCTCCGGCAGTGTCATGCCGCGGCGGCGGCCCGGACTTTGTCCGGAACCGGTGCCCGCCGCTTTCCGATTCGCTTCACACAACGAGTATGGCCGTATTCACCACGGTCTCGCAGGACGAGATCGCCCGCTGGCTGCTGGATTTCAACCTTGGCGAAGTGCGCGAGCTGCGCGGCATCGCCTCGGGCATCGAGAACAGCAATTTCTTCCTCACCACGGAGCACGATGGCCAGACGCGCCAGTATGTGCTGACCATTTTCGAGCGGCTCACGTTCGCGCAGCTGCCGTACTACCTGCACCTGATGGCGCACCTGGCCGAGCGCGGCATCCGCGTGCCCGCGCCGATCCCGGCACGCGACGGCGAGATCCTGCGCCCGCTCAAGGGCAAGCCCGCCACCATCGTCACGCGCCTGCCGGGCGCATCGCAACTGGCGCCCGACGCGCAGCACTGCGCTGAAGTGGGCGACATGCTGGCACGCATGCACCTGGCCGGCCAGGACTATCCGCGCCAGCAGCCCAACCTGCGCAGCCTGCCCTGGTGGCGGCAGACCGAGCCTGAGATCCTGCCCTTCCTGGATGCCGGCCAGCGCGCGCTGCTGCAGCAGGAGATCGCCCACCAGGCCGCCTTCTTCGCCAGCACGGACTACGCCGGCCTGGGCTCGGGCCCGTGCCACTGCGACCTGTTCCGCGACAACGCGCTGTTCGAGGAAGACGGCAGCGGACGCCACCGCCTGGGCGGCTTTTTCGACTTCTACTTCGCCGGCAACGACAAGTGGCTGTTCGATGTGGCAGTCACCGTCAACGACTGGTGCATCGACCTGGCCAGCGGCGAACTCGACCCCGCGCGCACGCAGGCCCTGCTGCGGGCTTATCATGCCGTGAGGCCGCTGACCGCCACCGAGGCCGCGCACTGGCAGGACATGCTGCGCGCGGGTGCGCTGCGCTTCTGGGTATCGCGACTGTGGGACTTCTACCTGCCGCGCGAGGCCGACATGCTGCAACCGCACGACCCGACCCATTTCGAACGCATCCTGCGCCGGCGCATCGGCGCGGACCCTGCAAGCGCCCCGCTCCCCTGGATCTGATCCGTATGCAACTACTGGAAGTCCCTGCCAAGGAAGGCTACACCTGGTTCCGCCAGGGCATCTGGCTGTTCCGCAAGAACCCGCTGACCTTCCTGATGCTGCTGTTCGTCTACCTGATCGCCGCGCAGCTGGCCATCGTGGTGCCGCTGATCGGCATCATCGCGCTGCTGGTGGTCACCCCCGGCCTGTCGGTTGGCGTGATGACCGCATGCCGCGACGTGATCCAGAACAAGCGGGTGATGCCCACCGTGCTGCTGGCGGGTTTCCGCGCCAACGGCAAGGAAGCCACGCGCAACCTGCTGGTGCTGGGCGGCATCTACGCCGGGCTGGTGTTCATGCTGGGGCTGATCGCCGGCTCGGTGGTCGACATGAGCGCGCTGGTGCCGATCGTGCTGAAGGAAGAAGCGCCGACCGCCGAAGCGGTGCGCCAGCTGTACTACGCCATGCTGATCGGCGCGCTGCTGTACACGCCGATCGCGATGATGTTCTGGTTCGCGCCGCTGCTGGCAGCCTGGCACGGCGTGCCGCCGGTCAAGGCACTGTTCTTCAGCTGGACCGCGTGCTGGCGCAACCGCGGCGCCTTCCTCACCTACGCGGTGCTGTTCGCGATGCTGCTGGTGGCGATCCCGTTCTTCCTGGAGGCGGTGTTCAGCGCCTTCGGCGCGGAGACGGTGCTGTCGTTCCTGGTCACGCCATATTCGCTGCTGATGCTGGCGATCCTGTACTGCTCGTTCTATGCGACGTACCGGGGCTGCTTCAACGTGACGCCGCCGGGGGTAGATCCGACCGCGCCGGCAACTCCCGGGGCCTGAACAACGGGCGCTCGCTGCGCGATCGTGTGCTCCCTCTCCCGCTTGCGGGAGAGGGAGCACACCGCCCTCACGGCCTATTCGCAGAACGTCTTCACCATCTCGTCCGCTGCCAGGCGCAGGTCCGGCACGAATCCCATCAGCTGGTCCATCGTCATGCGCGCCATCGGCACCTGCACGGCAATCGCCGCGCAGGCGCGGCTCCGGTTGCGCATCACCGGCACCGCGACCGCGATCATGCCTTCCAGGTTTTCCTGATTGTTGACCCCCAGGCGCCGCTGCCGTGTCTCGGCCAGTTCCGCGTGCAAGGCCTCGGCATTGGTAATGGTGTGCGCCGAATGCGCGCGCAGCGGCAGGCTGGCAACCAGGCGCTGGCGCTGCGCGCTCGGCAGGAACGCCAGCAGCAGCTTGCCGCTGGCGGTGCAGTGCAGCGGCACCCGCGAGCCCGGCTGCAGGTGCATGCGCAGCGGCCATTGCGTTTCCACGCGGTCCAGGTAGACCACGTCGTCGCCGGACAGCATGGTCAGGTTGCAGGTCTCACCGATCTTGTCGACCAGCTGCTGCAGGATCGCATGGCGCGCCGCCGCCGGACCTGCCTGCATCAGCACATTGACGGCCAGCTGCCGCACGCGCGACGAGCACTCGTAGTGGCGGTTGCCGGCAGTGCGCGACACCAGCCAAGTGCTTTCAAGCTGCTTGAGGATGCGGTGGACGGTCTGCTTCGGCAGCTCGATCGCCTGCACGATGGCCGCCAGCGACAGCGGTCCGTCGGCCGCGGACAGGATCTCGAGAATGCGGAAGGCGCGCACGGCGGCGGCATTCGAATGATTGCTCATGGATCAAATTTAAAGGATTCCGGGACGCATGGCCGTCCCGAAAACTGAATTCTCGATCGCACCCCGGCTGCGCGCTCGCGAAAGCGCACAAATTGGGACGGCCTGTCTGCCCGGCTTCACTAGATTCGATCCAGGGCCGCCGACGGTGCCGCGAAGTGCACGACAAAGCGCGGCGGCCCTAACCGTCCAAACCGCGGAGTCGAATCCATGAGTGTGCAAATACTGCATCGCCGGCAGTCCAACAATTCCGATTTGCCCCTACCGACGGCATCCCTGCCCGTGCAGCCAGCGCAAGCCGCGGCTGAAGCCGTCGCTGCGGTCGTGGCCCGGGCCAGGCAGGCGCAGCGCGAGTTCGCGCGTGCCGACCAGGCCACCGTCGACACGGCAGTCGCCGCTGCCGCGTGGGCCATCATGGAGCCCGCGCGCAACCGCCAGTTGGCCGAGCGTGCCGTCGCCGACACCGGGCTGGGCAATGTCGACGACAAGATCCGCAAGAACCACCGCAAGACGCTGGGCCTGCTGCGCGACCTGCATGGCCGCAGGACGGTGGGCGTGATCGCGCAGGATGCGGCAGCCGGCATCACCGAGATCGCGCGGCCCGTGGGCGTGGTGGCGGCCATTACGCCTTCGACCAATCCTGCGGCCACGCCGGCCAACAAGATCATCAACGCGCTCAAGTGCGGCAACAGCGTGATCTTGGCGCCGTCGCCGAAGGGGCAGGACACCTGCGCGCTGCTGCTGTCGTTCATCCACGCCGAGTTTGCGCGCGCCGGCCTGCCCGCCGACCTGGTCCAGATGCTGCCCGCGCCGGTCTCGAAGACCGCGACGGCGGAGCTCATGCGGCAGGCCGACCTGGTGGTCGCGACCGGCTCGCAGGCCAACGTGCGCATGGCCTACACCTGCGGCACGCCGGCCTTCGGCGTGGGCGCCGGCAATGTGGCATCGATCATCGACGCCAGCGCCACGCTGGATGACGCGGCAGCCAAGGTGGCGCGCTCCAAGACCTTCGACAATGCCACCAGTTGCTCTTCGGAGAACAGCCTGGTCGTAGTCGACGCGGTCTACACGCCCATGCTCGACGCCTTGGCGGCGGTCGGCGGCGTGCTGCTCACGGCTTCGGAGAAAGCGCGGCTGCAGGCGCTGATGTGGCGCGACGCCAAGCTCGCCGGCAGCTTCACGGGACAGAGCGCGACCCGCATTGCCGAGCTCGCCGGGCTGGAACGCGTGCGCGCGCTGCAGCCCGCGATGCTGCTGGTGGAGGAAACCGGTGTCGGCAGCGACTACCCCTTCTCCGGCGAGAAGCTCTCGCCCGTGCTGACGCTCTACCGCGCGACCGACTTCGCGGCGGCGGTCGAGCGCGTGGCGAGCCTGTACGCCTATATGGGCGCCGGGCATTCGGTCAGCCTGCATTCGTCCAACCCGCGCCATGCGCTGCAGCTTGGACAAGAGCTGCCGGTGGCGCGCGTGATCGTGAACCAGGCGCACTGCTTCGCCACCGGCGGGAATTTCGACAACGGCCTGCCGTTCTCGTTGTCGATGGGCTGCGGCACCTGGGGCGGCAACAACTTCTCGGACAACCTCGGCTGGCGCCAATACCTGAATATCACCCGCATCGCCGTGCCCATCGCCGAGCACGTGCCCGATGAAGCGGACCTGCTGGGCGACTACTTCGCGAGGGTCGGCAAATGAACGCGCGCACGGAACCCGAAGTGTTCGACACGCTTGCCGCGCTGATTGCCGTGCGCGCCGCGCAGTGGCCCGACAAGCCCTACCTGTTGTCCCCGGACAGCGGCCATGCGCTCACTTTCGGCGCGCTGGCGACGGACGCCGGCACGCTCGGCCGCAGCTATGCGGCAGCCGGCCTGGGCAGCGGCCAGACGGTGTCGGTGTACCTGCCCAACGGCGAGCAGACCGCGCGGCTCCTGCTCGGCACCATGGCCTGCGGGCTGGTGGTCAATCCGATCAACCTGCTGTGCCAGCCGGCGCAGCTGCGCTACATCCTGGCGCACTCGGATACGCGGCTGGTCTTCACCTGGCCCGACGGAGAAGCCGCCATCCGCGAGGCCCTGCGCGAGGCCGGACTGGACGTGCCGGTGCTCGTCACCGCGCCCGATGCCAACAGCCTGCCGGCACTGCCTGCCACGCATGATGCTGCGTCGCCACTGCCCCCACCGCAGCCTGACGCGCCCGCGCTGCTCATGTACACGTCCGGCACCACCGGCACGCCCAAAGGCGTGCTGCTGACGCAGCGCAACCTGGTGGCCAACGGCACCAACGTCAGCCGCGAGCACTGCCTCGGGCCGGCCGACCGGGTGCTGGCGACGCTGCCGCTGTATCACATCAACGGCCTGGTCGTGACCGCGATCGCGCCGCTGGTGCACGGCGGCTCGGTGGTGATGCCGATGCGCTTTTCCGCCAGCGCGTTCTGGCAGGACAGCGCGCGCCACGGATGCACCTGGCTGAACGTGGTGCCGACCATCATCGCCTACCTGCTGAACGATCCGCACGGCCAGGCCCCGGCCGGCGTGCGCTTCTGCCGCTCGGCCTCGGCCGCGCTGCCGCCCGAGCATCACCGCGCCTTCGAGGCGCGCTTCGGCATCGGCGTGATCGAGACCATGGGCATGACCGAGACTGCCGCACCGGCGTTCAGCAATCCGCTCGACCCGGGCCAGCGGCGCATCGGCAGCATCGGCAGGCCATCTGGCACGCGCGCACGCGTGCTCGGGCGCGACGGCAAGCCGGCTCCTGACGGACAGGTCGGCGAGATCGTGCTGCAGGGCGAGAGCGTGATGGCGGGCTACTACAAGGCGCCGGACATCACGCGCGAGGCCTTTACGCACGATGGCTGGCTGCGCACGGGCGATCTCGGCTACCGCGACGCCGATGGCTATTTCTACATCAGCGGGCGCGCCAAGGAACTGATCATCAAGGGCGGCGAGAACATCGCCCCGCGCGAGATCGACGAGGCGCTGCTGCGCCATCCGGGCGTGCTCGAAGCCGCGGCGGTAGGCGTGCCGGACCCGGCCTACGGGCAGGAGATCGTTGCCTACGTGGTCATGCGCGAGGCCGCGCGCTGCGATGACGCGGCGCTGCGCGCGCATTGCCTGCGCGAGCTGGGCCGCTACAAGACGCCGAAGGAGTTCCGCTTTATCGCCGAGCTGCCGCGCGGCCCGTCCGGCAAGGTGCAGCGGCTGAAGCTGCTCAACCACGCCTGAACCTTCCCCCTTCCACAACCCTCGCCAAGGAGCCTGCCCGACCGGAATCCACCAGACCAGGAGACACGACTCAAGACTGCAGACAGATTGCTCAAGGACGGGGCAGCGCGGCCGGCGCCGCGCCCCCGGCGCGCCGCAAGCGCATGGCTACGGACCGTGTGCCGGCCGCCGCCCCGTCAACACCACGCGCGCGCCGCGCATAGGAGGTGGCTATGAAGCAACGTATCAAGACCCGGCACATGATCCTGGGCGTCATGTGCCTGATGTATTTCATCGCCTATATCGACCGCGTCAACATTTCGGTCGCCGCCCCCCTGATCCGCGAGGAAATGGGACTGACCACATCGCAGCTGGGGCTGGTGTTCTCGGCCTTTGCCTACCCCTATGCCGCCATGCAGATTCTCGGCGGCTGGATGGCTGACAAGTTCGGGCCCAAGAAGGTGCTGATTGTCCTCTCGCTGATCTGGGGCGTGGCCACCGTGCTGACCGGCTTCGCGGGCAGCGTGCTGATTCTGGTGGTGCTGCGCTTCGTGCTGGGCATCGGCGAAGGCGGTGCGTTCCCGACCGCGACGCGCGCCTTCACCTACTGGATGCCGGTGGCGGAGCGCGGCTTCGCGCAGGGCATCACCCACAGCTTCGCGCGGCTGGGCGGTGCGATCACGCCGCCGGTCGTGCTGGTCATCGTGGCCGCCGCCGGCTGGCGCGAAGCCTTTATCGTGCTGGGCGCGGTCAGCCTCGGCTGGACCTTGCTGTACGCCTTCTTTTTCAAGGATTCGCCCGACAAGCACAGCCGCGTGACCGCGCAGGAGCTGCAGGAGATCGGCTACCGGCACGGCGACAGCCGGCAGGCCGCCAAGGCGGCCACGCCGTGGCGGCGCCTGTTCCGGCGCATGTGGCTGGTGACCTTCGTCGACTTCTGCTACGGCTGGTCGCTGTGGGTCTACCTGACGTGGCTGCCCTCGTACCTGAAGGAGGCGCGCGGCTTCGACCTGAAGCAGCTGGCGCTGTTCACCGCGCTGCCGCTGATGGCCGGCGTGGTCGGCGATACGCTCGGCGGCGTGCTGTCGGACCGCATCTACAAGCGCACCGGCAACCTGCGCCTGGCGCGCGGCGCGGTCCTGTTCGTGGGGCTGGCCGGCTCGCTGATGTTCATCGCGCCGATGACCTTCACGGCCGATGCCGTCAACGCGGTGATCCTGCTGTCGCTGTCGTTCTTCTTCCTGGAGCTGACCAACGCGGTGCTGTGGAGCCTGCCGCTGGACATCGCCGGCAAGTACGCCGGCACCGCGGGCGGCATGATGAACACCGGCTTCGGCGTGGCCGGCATGGTGTCGCCGGTGGTGTTCGGCTACCTGATCGAGCGCACCGGCAGCTATGACCTGCCGTTCATGATCTCGGGGGCGCTGCTCGGGGTTGGCGCGCTGGCCTCGCTGTTCATCAATCCGCTGCTGACGGTGGACAGCCCCGACGAAAAGGCTGGCGAGGTCCGCCACGCCCTGCCCTGAGCCGCCCGGGTCGCGGCATGGCGCGCAGCGAAGCCGGACTCGTTCAGTCGATCGCGTCCAGCTTCGCCACCGACAGCGCCAGCCACTTGGCGCCGTTGCGCTTGAAGTTGATATTGGCGCGTGCGTCGGTGCCCTCGCCTTCCAGCGCGGTGATCACGCCTTCGCCAAACTTGTTGTGGAACACCGACTGCCCCACCCGGAAGCCGGTGCCGGCCTCGCGCTTGGCATCGGCATAGCCGTTGCCGTTGTCCATGCCGCCGGTGGGGCGCGTGCCGGTATAGGGCACGTCCTCGGGCTTGCGGAACCAGTCGCGGCCCCAGGCGCTGTCGCGCTCCTGGCGGCGCACGCCGCCGTAGCCCTGCGCCGGCGGCGTCAGCCACTTGAGCGAGGCCTCGGGCAGTTCCTCGAAGAAGCGCGAGCGCACGTGGTAGCGGGTCTGGCCGTGCAGCATGCGGCTTTGCGCGAACGACATGTAGAGCCGCTTGCGCGCACGCGTGATCGCCACGTACATCAGGCGGCGCTCTTCCTCCACGCCGTCCGGGTCCATCATGCTGTTCTCGTGCGGGAACAGGCCCTCTTCCATCCCGGTGATGAAGACCACGTCGAATTCCAGCCCCTTGGCCGCATGCACGGTCATCATCTGCACCGCGTCCTGGCCGGCCTGGGCCTGGTTGTCGCCGGCTTCCAGCGAGGCATGGGTCAGGAACGCGACCAGCGGCGTCATCACCACCGGCAGCGCTTCCGGATCCAGCACCTGCTGGGCCTGGTCGCCGTCGGCCAGTGCCGGGGCGGCGGGGCTGCGGTCAACCGGGATCACCGCGGCCAGCGCTTCCAGGCCGTAGCCTTCCTCGACCACGAAGGCCTGCGCGGCGGTCACCAGTTCCTGCAAGTTCTCGATGCGGTCCTGGCCTTCCTTCTCGCCCTGGTAGTGGGTGATCAGGCCGCTGTGGTTGATCACGTACTCGACGGTCTCGGCCAGCGTCATGCGGCGCGTGTCCTCGCGCGTCTTCTCGATCAGGCGTGTAAACGCCGCCAGCTTGCTGCCGGCCGCGCCGGGCACGTAGGCCACCGCCTCGGCCAGCGCGCAGTCATACTGGCGCGCCATGTCCTGCAGCACTTCCAGCGAGCGCGCGCCGATGCCGCGCGCCGGGAAGTTGACCACGCGGCCAAAGGCTGCATCGTTGCGCGGGTTCTCCAGCAGCTGCATATAGGCCAGCGCGTGCTTGATTTCGGCGCGCTCGAAGAAGCGCAGGCCGCCATAGACGCGGTACGCGATGCCGGCCGAGAACAGCGCATGCTCGATCACGCGCGACTGCGCGTTGCTGCGGTACAGGATGGCAATCTCGGCGCGGCTGGCGCCCTGCGCGATCTGGTCGCGGATCTCCTCGATGATCCAGGCGGCTTCCTGGCCGTCGGAGCCGCCCTGGAACACTCGCACCGGCTCGCCGTGGCCGGCGTCGGTGCGCAGGTTCTTGCCCAGGCGGCGCGCGTTGTGCGAGATCAGGTGGTTGGCCGAATCCAGGATATGCCCGTGCGAGCGGTAGTTCTGCTCCAGCTTGATCAGCCGGCGCACGCGGAACTCGTGCTCGAAGTCGCGCATATTGCCGACGTTGGCGCCGCGGAACGCATAGATGCTCTGGTCGTCGTCGCCCACGGCAAAGACCGCGGCCGGGTTCTGCGTGCCGTAGCCGGCCAGCAGCTTGAGCCACTGGTACTGCAGCACGTTGGTGTCCTGGAACTCGTCGACCAGCACGTGGCGGAAGCGGTGCTGGTAGTGCTGGCGGATGGCGTCGTTGTAGCGCAGCAGCTCGTAGCAGCGCAGCAGCAGCTCGGCGAAGTCGACCACGCCTTCGCGCTGGCACTGCAGGTCGTAGGCGGCGTAGAGGTCGACAAAGCGCTTGTTGAAGTCGTCGTTGGCCTCGACGTCGGCCGGGCGCAGGCCCTGCTCCTTGGCGTTGTTGATGAAGTACTGCAGGTTCTTGGCCGGGTACTTCTCATCGTCGACGTTGAGCGACTTGAGCAGCCGCTTGAGCGCCGAGAGCTGGTCCTGGCTGTCCAGGATGGCAAAGGTCTGGGGCAGCCCGGCGTCGCGGAAATGCGCGCGCAGCATGCGGTTGCACAGGCCGTGGAAGGTGCCGATCCACATGCCGCGGGTGTTGATCGGCAGCATCGACGACAGCCGCGTCTGCATTTCCTTGGCGGCCTTGTTGGTAAAGGTCACCGCCAGGATGCCCGCCGGCGAGACCCGGCCGTTCTGGATCAGCCAGGCGATGCGCGTGGTCAGCACGCGGGTCTTGCCGCTGCCCGCGCCCGCCAGGATCAGCGCCGGTTCGTCAGGCAGGGTGACGGCGGCTAGTTGTTCGGCGTTCAGGTTGGCAAGCAGGTCGGACATCGGATCAGCCTTGTGGATTGACGGCAATTATACCGGCGGGCCCTGTCCTGCAAGTCACATCCGGCGGGGCCGGATGGCCGGGAAATAGGCACCAGCCTGCCACCCCCGTATAATTTAACGTTTTACTGGCGCAATGCCGGCCGCCGACGGCCGCCGCCTCGCCAGGCGCAGGCCGAAGCACCCTGCGACGACCCCCGACGCCAATATCGACATCCCAGCATGACCGCCCAAGACCAGTCCCTCGCCAAAAGCTTCGAACCCACCGCCATCGAGGCGAAATGGGGCCCCGAGTGGGAGAAGCGCGGCATTGCCAAGCCGACCTTCGACCCTGCCCGCCCGGACTTTGCGATCCAGCTGCCGCCGCCCAATGTGACCGGCACGCTGCATATGGGCCACGCTTTCAACCAGACCATCATGGACGGCCTGGCGCGCCATGCGCGCATGAGCGGCGCCAATACGCTGTGGGTGCCGGGCACCGACCACGCCGGCATCGCCACCCAGATCGTGGTGGAGCGCCAGCTCGAGTCGCAGGGCGTGTCGCGCCATGACCTGGGCCGCGAGAAGTTCACCGAGAAGGTGTGGGCCTGGAAGGAAGAGTCGGGCTCGACCATCACCCGCCAGGTGCGGCGCATGGGCGCTTCGATCGACTGGAGCCGCGAGTACTTCACGATGTCGCCCGAGATGTCGAAGGCGGTCACCGAAGCTTTCGTGCGCCTGCACGAACAGGGCCTGATCTACCGCGGCAAGCGCCTGGTCAACTGGGACCCGGTGCTGGGCACCGCCGTGTCGGACCTGGAAGTCGACAGCATCGAGGAAGAAGGCTCGCTGTGGCATATCCACTATCCGCTGGTCGAGGCTGATGCCAAGGGCGGCCTGACCCACCTGACTGTGGCCACCACCCGCCCCGAAACCATGCTGGGCGACGTGGCCGTGATGGTCCACCCGGAAGACGAGCGCTATGCGCACCTGATCGGCAAGTTCGTGCAGCTGCCGCTGACCGAGCGCCAGATCCCGGTGATTGCCGACGAGTACGTCGACCGCGAGTTCGGCACCGGCGTGGTCAAGGTGACCCCCGGCCATGACTTCAACGACTATGCCGTGGGCCAGCGCCACAACCTGCCGCAGTTGTCGATCCTGACGCTGGACGCGAAGATCGTTGCCGACGCCCCCGCCGCCTACGCCGGCCTGGACCGCTTCGACGCGCGCCGCGCCATCGTCGAGGACCTGGACAAGCGCGGCCTGCTGGCCGAGGTCAAGAAGCACAAGCTGATGACCCCGCGCAGCGAGCGCACCGGCAGCGCGATCGAGCCGATGCTGACCGACCAGTGGTTCGTCGCCATGAGCAAGCCGGCGCCGGAAGGCACCTTCTACCCGGGCCGCTCGATCGCCGAGGTGGCGCTGGAAGCCGTGCAGAGCGGCGAGATCAAGCTGGTGCCGGAAAACTGGATCAGCACCTACAACCAGTGGCTGGGCAATATCCAGGACTGGTGCATCTCGCGCCAGCTGTGGTGGGGCCACCAGATCCCGGCGTGGTATGACGATGCCGGCAACTGCTTTGTCGGCCGCACCGAAGAAGAAGCGCTGGCAAAGGCAAAGGCCGCCGGCAGCACCGGCAGCCTGCGCCGCGAGGAAGACGTGCTCGACACCTGGTTCTCGTCGGCGCTGGTGCCCTTCTCCTCGCTGGGCTGGCCGGGAGAAACGCCCGAGATGCATCACTTCCTGCCGTCGTCGGTGCTGGTGACCGGCTACGACATCATCTTCTTCTGGGTGGCGCGCATGGTCATGATGACCAAGCACTTCATCGGCAAGGTGCCCTTCCATACCGTCTACGTGCACGGCCTGGTGCGCGATTCGGAAGGCAAGAAGATGAGCAAGTCCGAGGGCAACACGCTGGACCCGGTGGACCTGATCGACGGCATCGACCTCGACACGCTGCTGCAGAAGCGCACCACCGGCCTGCGCCGCCCCAAGGACGCGCCCAAGATCGAGAAGAAGACGAAAAAGGAATTCCCCGAGGGCATTCCCGCATTCGGCGCCGACGCACTGCGCTTCACCTTCGCGTCGCTGGCCACGCTGGGCCGCAACGTCAACTTCGATACCGGCCGCTGCGAGGGCTACCGCAACTTCTGCAACAAGCTGTGGAACGCGACCCGCTTCGTGCTGATGAACACCGAAGGCCATGACTGCGGCATGGGCCCGTGCAACAACGACTGCGGCCCAGACGGCTACCTGGATTTCTCGCAGGCCGACCGCTGGATCGTGTCGCTGCTGCAGCGCGTGGAAGCCGAGGTCGAGAAGGGCTTTGCCGAATACCGCTTCGACAATATCGCCAACGCCATCTACAAGTTCGTCTGGGACGAATACTGCGACTGGTACCTGGAACTGGCCAAGGTGCAGATCCAGAACGGCACCGAGGCCCAGCAGCGCGCCACGCGGCGCACGCTGCTGCGCGTGCTCGAGACCGTGCTGCGCCTGGCGCATCCGATCATCCCCTTCATCACCGAAGAGCTGTGGCAGAAGGTGGCCCCGCTGGCCGGCCGCGCCAAGGGTGACGGCTCCGAGACCATCGCGCTGCAGCCCTACCCGCTGCCTGCGGTCGCCAAGATCGACGAGCAAGCCGAGCAATGGGTTGCGCGCCTGAAGGAAGTGATCGATGCCTGCCGCAACCTGCGCGGCGAGATGAACATCTCGCCGGCCCAGCGCATCCCGCTCTATGCTGAGGGTGACAGCACCTTCCTGAAGGCGGCGAGCGCACATATCCAGGCACTGGCGAAACTTTCCGAGGTACGCGTCTTCGAAGATGAAGCTGCCCTGCAGGCTGAAGGCGCCGGCGCGCCGGTCGCCATTGCCGGGGGCAACCACCTGCTGCTGAAGATCGAGATCGATGTCGGCGCCGAGCGCGCGCGCCTGTCGAAGGAAGTCGAGCGCATCGGTGGCGAAATCGGCAAGTGCCGCGCCAAGCTCTCCAACGAGAGCTTTGTCGCCAAGGCACCGCCTGCCGTGGTGGCGCAAGAGACGCAGCGCCTGGCCGATTTCGAGCAGACGCTGGCCAAGCTGCAGGGCCAGCTGCAGCGGCTGCCGGCCTGACGGCACGGCGGCCGCATTCACGCCCCTGCCTGCCGGGGGTTCTGTCCGGCTTCGTCGGACAGAACCGGACAGACGACGCCCGCAATGGCTGGCAGGGTTATGGACTGGAATCTGAGAGGTACACCTGATATGGAAAATCGCGTCACCAAGGCTGTGTTCCCGGTTGCGGGCCTGGGCACTCGCTTCCTGCCGGCCACCAAGGCCAGCCCCAAGGAAATGCTTCCGGTGGTGGACAAGCCGCTGATCCAGTACGCCGTGGAAGAAGCCATGGCCGCCGGCATTACCGAGATGATCTTTGTCACCGGCCGCTCCAAGCGCGCCATCGAGGACCATTTCGACAAGGCCTTCGAGCTGGAAGTGGAGCTTGAGGCCAAGAACAAGCAGGCGCTGCTGGACGTGGTGCGCTCGATCAAGCCCGCCAACGTGGAATGCTTCTACGTGCGCCAGCCCGAAGCGCTGGGCCTGGGGCATGCGGTGCTGTGCGCGGCCAAGCTGGTCGGCGACACGCCGTTCGCAGTGATGCTGGCCGATGACCTGATCGACGGCAACCCGCCGGTGATGAAGCAGATGGTGGATACCTTCAACCACTACAACTGCTCGGTGCTGGGGGTCGAGGAGATCACGCCGGAGCAAAGCCGCTCCTACGGCGTGATCGACGGCCGCGAATGGGATGCGGACGTGATCAAGGTCTCCGGCATCATCGAGAAGCCGGCGCCGGAAGACGCGCCGTCCAACCTGGGCGTGGTCGGCCGCTACATCCTGACCCCGCGCATCTTCGAACACCTGCGTGACCTGAAGCCGGGCGCCGGCGGCGAGCTGCAGCTGACCGACGCGATCCAGTCGCTGCTGGGCCAGGAGCAGGTGCTGGCCTACCGCTACCAGGGCCGCCGCTATGACTGCGGCAGCAAGCTGGGCTACCTGAAGGCAACCGTTGAATTTGCCTTGAAGCACCCGGAAGTCGGGACTGAATTCAGCGCCTACCTGGAATCGCGCGAGCACCTGACCGGCATCGGCAGCTGATCGCGCCCTGCCCTGCGGACAGGAAAGGAAGTTCCTGGACGTCTGCAGCCGTGAGAGGCCGCAACCATTCCGGCAAATGCCGGGAGGGTTGCGGCCTCTCCTTATTTGCGCTCAGGCGATGTAGGACACCGTCGGCAGCGCGAACGTTTCGCGCACCAGCCCGGCCCGCTGCGTGACCTTCGCGCACGACAGCTCCAGGTGTTCCCGCAACAGCTCAGCGGCCTTGCGCGGCGCGCCTGCGGCGGCGGCCTGCAGCACGGCCATGTGCTCGGAGAGGAAGGGATCTTCCTGCGGCATCGGCGCCGACGCTCCCAGTACATGCTTGCTCAGGGTCAGGATGCAGCGCGTGCGCTGCAGGCTGCCCAGCAGCTCCTTGTTCGGGCACAGCGACAGCAGGCGCACGTGCAGGTCATGCTCCAGCTTGTCCATGGCGGTGCGCGACACCTTCGGGTAGACACGCTGCACCTTGTGCAGGTCTTCCATCATGGCAGCCAGCTCGGCCGCGTCCGCATGGACGATGGCGCCGCGCAGCGCGGCCGGCTCCACCAGTGAGCGCAGCTCGTAGAGATCGTGGATGCGCTGCGCATCCAGCGGGATGATGACCCAGCGCTGGCGCTCGTCCTTCTCCAGGATGCCCAGGCTTTCCAGGCGCAGCAGCACATCGCGCACCACGGTGCGCCCCACGTTGAAATAGCGCGCCAGCTCGACTTCGTTGACACGGTAGCGCCCGAACACCGACAGGTGGACCAGGTTGCGCTCCACCTCGTCGTAGATGACCTCCCAGCCCAGCGTCTTGCGTGCCACGTCCGGCGCGCTGTCCACGCCCAGCATGGCCGCGTCCAGCGGCACACGCCTGGGCTCGGTGCCGGCCGGGCCGGCGACATAGCCGCGCCCGTCGAAGCGGCTGACCAGGCCTTCGGCCTCCAGCTCGCGCAAGGCCTGCCGCACCGGCGACCGGGTGGCGCGCAGAATCTCCGCGACCGGCCCTTCCAGCAGCACGGTGCCCTGCTCCAGCGTCCCGTCCAGCATCGCCTTGCGCAGCACCTGGTGGATCAACGCGTAGATCGGCGCATGGCGGCTGGCTTCCTCCGCTTCCAGGCTGGCAGCAAGGGGGGCGACGCGATTTCGGTCTCGTGTCGTCATCGATGGGCTCGGCACTTTGTCTCCAGAACGTGGCGGTCGGTCAGTGTAGCCATGGCGGCACGCCAGGGCATCTCATCGCATTCCATCATACACGGGTATCCACGGATATTGATCATTGCCGGCAATGGTCATATATTTCATCCCACCACGGCGCGTGTCGCACGCCGCAAGCACGACAACGAAGCCACAACAAGAGACAGGGCGCGCGCCGGCCGCGGCGGCGCCACGAGAAGGAGGAACCCGCGCCGATGGACTACCAGTTTGATTTCAGTTTCCTGTCCACGGGCTGGCGGGACTTGCTCGACGGCGTGTGGCTGACCTTGCGCATGTCGGTCGCCACCATCGTGTTCGGCTTCGTGCTGGGCACGGCGCTGGCCGTGGTGCGCACGCAAGGCCCCGCGTGGGCGCGCCGCTGCGTCACGGTGTATGTGGACGTGATTCGCAATACGCCGCTGGTGATCCAGGCCTTCTGGCTCTTCTTCGGGCTGGCGGCGGTGCAGGTGCGGGTGCCGGCCATGGCGGCGGCAGTGGTGGCGCTGGTCGTGAACGTGTCGGCCTATACCACCGAAATCGTGCGCGCCGGCATCGAGTCGGTGCCGCGCGGCCAGCTCGAGGCCGCTTCCTGCCTGGGGCTGTCGCGCTGGCAGATGCTGCGCCTGGTGGTGTTGCCGCAAGCGGTGGAGCGCATGTATCCGGCGCTGATCAGCCAGTTCGTGCTGATGATGCTGGCCACTTCGATCATGTCGCAGATCTCGGCCGAGGAACTCACAGCGGTGGGCTACCGCATCCAGTCGGAGACCTTCCGCGGCTTCGAGATCTACCTGGTGATCGCGCTCGTCTACCTGCTGCTGTCCTGGCTGCTGCGCCTGTCGATGGCAGGCATCGGCGCCCTGGCCTTTACGCGCCGCCGGCGCCTGCAAACCCCTCTCTGAACCGGAGCGCGCCTCATGCACGGAATTTCTTTCGATCAAGTGTTGTTCATCCTGCGCGGCGCAGGCTGGACCTTGCTGCTGGCAGGCATGGGCTTTGCCGGCGGCGCGCTGGTGGGCGTACCGCTGGCGCTGGCGCGCAGCCGCGGCGGGCGCGTGCTGCGCACGCTCACGGGCGCCTACGTGCAGCTGGTACAGGGCGTGCCGCTGCCGGTGATCATGTTCGTGGTGTATTTCGGCATCAGCGTGGGCGGCTTCGAGCTGCCGGCGCTGGTCGCCGCGGGGATCGCGATGACGGCGTATTCCAGCGCCTACCTCGGCGAGATCTGGAAGGGCTGCATCCAGGCCGTGCCGCGCACGCAGTGGGAGGCCGCCGAATGCCTGGCGCTCACGCCGCTGCAGCGGGCGGTGTACGTGATCCTGCCGCAGGCCGCCCGCATTGCCATTGCGCCCACGGTGAGCTTCCTGGTGCAGATCGTGAAGAACTCGTCGTACGCGGTGGTGATCGGCTTCTTCGACCTGACCTATTCGGCGCGGGTGGTCAACAACTCCACCTTCAAGCCCTTTCTGGTGTTCACCATCGCCGCGGCGCTGTATTTCGCCATCTGCTATCCGCTCTCATCGCTCTCGTACCGCCTGGAGCGCCGCTTCAACAAGGCACGCGCCTGAGCCTGACAGCGCCAAAACCCGACAACAAAGGAACGTCATGGAGACAAGCGTGGACGAAGTGGTCCGCTTCGACAAGGTAAGCAAGTCCTTCGGACAAGTGGAAATCCTCAAGGGCGTGAGCTTCTCGGTGCGCCGCGGCGAGGTGGTGGCCCTGATCGGCCGCAGCGGCTCGGGCAAGAGCACGGCCCTGCGCTGCATCAACGGGCTGGAGCGCGTGAGCGGCGGGGCCCTGCATGTGTGCGGCCATGCCATGCACGAAGACGCCGTTGACCTGGGCGCGCTGCGCAAGGAAGTCGGCATCGTGTTCCAGAGCTACAACCTGTTCCCGCACCTGACCGTGGCCGAGAACGTCATGCTGGCACCGCGCAAGGTCAAGGGCATGGGGCGCAAGGAAGCGGGCGAACTGGCCCGCCACGTGCTGCGGCAAGTCGGCATGGAAGAGCGCGCCGACTACTACCCGGAACAGCTCTCCGGCGGCCAGCAGCAGCGCGTCGCCATCGCGCGCTCGCTGGCCATGCAGCCGCGCCTGATGCTGTTCGACGAAGTCACTTCCGCGCTCGATCCCGAGCTTACCGGCGAGGTGCTGCGGGTCATTGAAAAACTGGCCGAAGACGGCATGACCATGGTGCTGGTCACGCACGAGATGTCGTTCGCGCGCTCGGTGGCGGACCAGATCATGTTCATGCACCAGGGCATCGTCTGGGAATGCGGCAGTGGCAGGCTGCTTGACGAACCTGCCACGCCGGAACTGCGCCAGTTCGTCAGCAACGGCCTGTAAGCGCGGCAGCGCCCGCTCAGCAAGAACCCGTTTCGATATCCAACAATATGGAGACAACCTCATGAACTATCGCCGCTATCTCTTTGCCCCACTCGCCGCCCTGCTGCTGGCCGGCACCTCCGCCGCCTCGGCCGACACGCTCGACACCATCAAGCAGCGCAAGAAGATCCTGGTGGCGGTCGATATCAGCGCGCCTCCCTACGGCATGCTGGATACACAAGCCAGGCAGAGCGGCTCCGACATCGAGACCGCGCGCCTGCTCGCCAAGGACCTGGGCGTCGACCTTGAGATCGTTCCGGTCACGGGCCCCAACCGCGTGCCCTTCCTCCTCACCCGCAAGGCGGACGTGGTGCTGGCCTCCTTTTCCGTGACGGACGCGCGCAAGAAGGTCATCGATTTCTCCGAGCCGTATGGCGTGATCCCCGTGGTGGTGGGCGGCCCGACCAAGGCCCAGGTCAAGTCCTTCGCCGACCTGTCGGGCAAGACCGTCGCGGTCACGCGCGGCACCACCAGCGACCAGGAACTGAGCCGGGGCGCCAAGGCCGTGGCAGCGGTGAATATCGTGCGCTACGAGGATGACGCGACCACCAATACCGCGGTCTCCACCGGCCAGCAGGACTACCTGGCCGCGGCCATCAGCGTGATTCCGGAGGTCAGGCGCAGCAATCCGTCGCGCGACCTGGAAATCAAGTTCGTGATGCAGACCTTTCCCTATGCGATCGGCCTGCGCAAGGGCGATACCGCCCTCAAGGACTGGCTCGACGGCTGGGTCAGGACCAACCTGAAGAACGGCAGGATCAACGACATCTACAAGCGCTATTTCGGCCTGTCGCTGCCGGCCGAGATGCTGAAATAAGGAACGAGGGAGCTCATCGCATGAACGCACCTGCCAACCCCGGCAAGGCAGCACAGCTGCACGCCGCCTTGCGCGTGATCCGGCTGCACCCGGAAGACGACGTCGTCATTGCCCGCGACCAGCTCGTGGCAGGCACCACGCTCGACGAAGAAGACGTGACTGTGCTCGGCCTGGTCCCGCCCGGCCACAAGGTGGCAACGCGCGCCATCGGCGCCGGCGAGGCGGTGCGCCGCTACGGGCAGATCATCGGCTTCGCCAGCCAGGACATCCGCCCCGGCCAGCACGTGCACACCCACAACCTGGCCATGGGCGACTTCACGCGCGACTATGCCTATGGCGCCGATGCGCGCGCGCCGGAGCCGGTGCCGGCGCCGGCCACCTTCGCGGGCATCGTGCGGGCCGATGGCCGCGTGGCCACGCGCAACTACATCGGCATCCTGACCTCGGTGAACTGCTCGGCCACGGTGGCGCGCGCCATTGCCGACCACTTCCGCCGCGACATCCATCCCGAGGCGCTGGCCGCCTATCCCAACGTCGACGGCGTGGTGGCGCTCACGCACGGCGTCGGTTGCGCGGTGGACCCGCAGGGGGAAGGGCTGGCGCTGCTGCAGCGCACGCTGGGCGGCTATGCCTGCCATCCCAACTTCGCCAGCGTGCTGGTGATCGGGCTGGGCTGCGAGACCAACCAGATTTCGGCGCTGCTTGCCACCCAGGGGCTGGCCCACGACGACCGCCTGCAGACCTTCACCATCCAGGACAGCGGCGGCACCACCAGGACCATCGCACGCGGCATTGCCATGATCCAGGAGATGCTGCCCGCCGCGAATGCCGTGCAGCGCCAGCCGGTGCCTGCCAGCCACCTGGTGGTGGGCCTGCAGTGCGGCGGCTCCGACGGCTACTCGGGCATCTCGGCGAACCCGGTGCTGGGCGCGGCGGTAGACCTGCTGGTGCGCCACGGCGGCACTGCCATCCTCTCCGAGACGCCCGAGATCTACGGCGCCGAGCACCTGCTCACGCGCCGCGCACAGACACCGGAAATCGGCCGCAAGCTGGTGGCGCGCATCCGCTGGTGGGAGGACTATTGCGCGCGCCACGGTGCCAGCATGGACAACAACCCGTCGGCAGGCAACAAGGCGGGCGGGCTGACCACCGTGCTGGAAAAATCCCTGGGCGGCATCGCCAAGGGCGGCTCGGCCAACCTGGCCGAGGTCTATGAGTACGCGCAGCCGGTGCGCGCGCGCGGCCTGGTGTTCATGGACACGCCGGGCTACGACCCCATCTCCGCGACCGGCCAGGTCGCGGGGGGTGCCAACCTGATCTGCTTCACCACGGGGCGCGGCTCGGCCTACGGCTGTGCGCCCTCGCCCTCGGTCAAGCTGGCGACCAATACCGCGCTGTGGCAACGCCAGTCCGATGACATGGACCTGAACTGCGGCGCCGTGCTGGACGGCAGCGCCACCATTGGCGGGCTCGGTGAGGAACTGTTCCGGCTGATGCTGGACACCGCCTCCGGCAAACGTTCACGCAGCGAGCTGCACGGCTACGGGCAGAACGAGTTCGTACCCTGGCAGCTGAGCGCGATCACCTGAAGCCCGCCGGCGCGCAGCCGGCGACGCGGCGGCCCATCGGGCCGCTGCGCTGCGTCTTGCCCCGCCTCAGTCCAGGCGGCGGCACATGCAGTGCGTCCAGGCGCCGAAGCGGCGTTGAAATTCCCTGGACAATTCCAGTTCGGTCGGCAACTCGTCCACGGATGTCAGCGAGAAGCCATAGCGCGCAAAAAAGGCCGGATGCTCCGTCGTCAGCAGGACGGCCTTGGTGCAACCGTTAGCACGGGCGCGCATCAACAGGGCCGCAACCAGATGGGTCGCAATTCTTCGCTCCCGAAAATCGGGAAGCACGCCAACGGTCCTGACGACAAAGGTCTGGTCGAATATCTCCCCGCAGGCACAACCAGCTACGATTTCCCCGAATTCAGCGACATGGCACAGACATGCGGCCGGCCTCACATTTTCAACTGACAACCCACATTGCTGCAGCACTTCCGAAATAGCTTGAATATCGGCAATTCCAGCGGCTCGGATACGGACGTCCCTTGGCATCGCCTCTCCTGAATCACTTGATCAACTTCCGCCCTCCCCACAGTGACCATCACGGCACCAGGCAAGGGCGCAGTAGTAATTTAGCGCATACATAAAAACCAGCCCAATCCGGGTAAACACATGTGCCGCGGCGCCGCCATTATGGGGAGAATAATGCAGCCCAAAACCGGCGGAAACGCAATGGGATTAATCCTTGCGAGATGTCCCGCCAGGAATAATGCAGGACTTGCAATTTACGCCAATCTCGCATTGCCGCGCGCCTGGAAAATCGTGCCGATATTCATCGACGCAGAATCCCAAAGAAAAAAGCCACGTAATTCTGATTACGCGGCTTTTTTCTTTGGGAGCGGGAGCGCTTCAGCGGCGGCGCATGTAGAACACAAACACCTTGTCCACTTCCGAGTGCGACAGCAGCTCATTGCCGGTCTGCTTGGCAAAGGCCTGGAAATCGCGCGTGGCGCCGGGATCGGTGGCCAGCACCTTGAGCACATCGCCGCTGGCCATGTCGGCCAGGGCCTTCTTGGTGCGCAGGATCGGCAGCGGGCAGTTCAGGCCGCGCGCATCCACTTCTTTCTGGAACTCCATTCGTCTCTTCCTTCGATTCTGGGGGCTGGGCGGCTGGCCGGAGGCCAGCCTCACCAACGGTATTGTAGCGAACCCCCGACCAGGCTGAAGTCGTGCGGGCGGCGCGGGTCCGGAATGTCGGCGCCGGTCTGGCGGTCGAAGAAGCGCACCGGATAGCCGCGCGCGGCCAGCCAGTCGGCAACCGCGAAGCCGGTGCCAGCCGACCAGACGCGCACGTCCTCCGGCGCCACCAGCTTGTAGTCGGCCAGTTCCTCGGACAGCGCCACGGTGCCGGTCGCCTTGACGTGGTAGGCAATGATCAGCTCGTTCTTGCGCATGAACTCGTAGACGCCGATCAGCGACACCGACTCGGTATCGAGGTTGGTCTCTTCCTTCAGTTCGCGCGCCACGCCCAGCTCGGGCGGCTCGTCACGCTCCAGGAAGCCCGTCACCAGCGCGAACATGGTCTCCGGCCAGGCGGCATTGCGCGCCAGCAGCAGCTTGTCCTGGTACTCCACCACCGCCGCCAGCACCGGCAGCGGGTTGTTCCAGTGCACGAAGCCGCATTCCTGCTGCACGCAGGCGTGGCGTTCGCGCCCGGACAGCGGCAGCACCTCAAGCGGCGCGCCGCACTGCGGGCAGAATCGGTATTGCATTTGGGGGCTCCTGAAGGGTCTCGTCGTTATAGGTATGGGTGCCGGTCAGGCGCCGCAAGCCGCCCGCATGTCGGCGGCCAGCGCCTCGACCGTCTGCGGCTGCAGGTCCCATGAACACATGAAACGGCAGCCGCCGGCGCCGATAAAGGTATAGAAGCGCCAGCCCCTGGCGCGCAGCGCCTCGATCGCGGGCAGCGGCAGCTCGGCGAACACGGCGTTGGACTGCGTCGGGAACATGATGCGAACGCCCGGAATATCGCTGATGCGCTGCTGCAGCAGCTGCGCCATCGCATTGGCATGGCGCGCGTTGGCGAGCCATACGTCGTTCTCGAGCAAACCCAGCCACGGCGCGGAGATAAAGCGCATCTTCGACGCCAGCTGCCCGGCCTGCTTGACGCGGTAGGCAAAGTCCTCGGCCAGGCGGCGGTCGAAAAACACCACCGCTTCGCCCACCGGCAGGCCGTTCTTGGTGCCGCCGAAGCACAGCACGTCGACGCCGGCGCGCCAGGTAATCTCGGACGGATGCACGCCCAGCGACGCCACCGCATTGGCAAAGCGCGCGCCATCCATATGCACGCGCAGCTGGCGGCGCTTGGCGATGGCAGCGATCGCGCGCACCTCTTCCACGCTGTAGACGGTGCCGACTTCGGTCGACTGCGTCAGCGACACCACCTTGGGCTTGGGGTAATGGATATCGGAGCGGCGCGTGACCAGCGCCTCGACCGCGTCAGGCGTGAGCTTGCCGTCAGCGCCGGGCGCGGTCAGCAGCTTGGAGCCGTTGGAGAAGAACTCCGGGCCGCCGCATTCATCGGTCTCGATATGCGCCAGCTCGTGGCAGATCACCGAGTGGTACGACTGGCACAGCGCCGACAGCGCCAGCGAGTTGGCCGCCGTGCCGTTGAACACGAAGAACACTTCGCAGTCGGTCTGGAACAGGTCGCGGATACGGTCGCAGACCTTCTGCGTCCAGGAATCGTCGCCGTAGGCCTGCTCATGGCCGCTGGCGTTGGCTTCCAGGAAATACTTGAGCGATTCCGGGCAGAAGCCGGCGTAGTTGTCAGAGGCGAAGTGCTGCATGGTGTTCAGTGTGGGGCTGAATGGAGCCTTACTTCTTGTCGGCCCACAGCTCGCCGCCGGTGGCCCAGTTCTCGCGCTTGATGTCGGTGATGATGATGTCGACGGCCGAGGCCGAGCAGCCCAGGGTCTCGCAGCTGACGCGCGTCACTTCCTCGACAAACTTGCGCTTCTGCTCGATGGTACGGCCTTCAAACATTTCGACGTGGAAAGTCGGCATGCAATGCTCCTTTGATGAATGTGGTTGAGTCGCGGCGGGAAATCGATCCCGCTCAGTCCCGGTATGAAGGATCGATTCTATCCAGTTTGCGCAGCAGCGCGGGCCACTCCATCACGCCTTCGACGGCGCCGTTGTCGTAGAGTTGCTCCGAGGTCTTGTCCGCCACGGCCGCGCCTGGCTGCACCAGCGCACCGCCCGCCTGTGCGGCAATCTGGACCTCGCAGGCCTTGATCAGCGTCGCCATCAGCACATAGGCCTCGGCCACGGTGCGGCCCACCGTCAGCGTGCCGTGGTTGCGCAACAGCATGGCGGGATGCCCACCCAGCGATGCGGTCAGCCGCGCGCCTTCGGCCGGGGTGAAGGCCAGGCCTTCGTAGTCGTGGTAGGCCATGCGGCCGTGGAAGCGCATCGCGTGCTGCGACAGCGGCAGCAGCCCGGCGGCCTGCGCCGATACGGCAATGCCGGCGGTGTTATGCAGGTGCATCACGCACATCGCGTCGGCGCGCGCCGCATGCACCGCGGCGTGCAGCGCAAAGCCGGTCACATTGACCGGATGCACGGTCGCGCCGACGACCTCGCCGCGGCCGTTGATCTTGACCAGGTCGCTGGCGCGGATCTCGTCGAAGGCAAAGCCGAAGGGGTTGATCAGGAAGTGGTCGGACTCGCCCGGCACCGTGGCGGAGATATGGGTGTAGATCAGGTCATCCCAGCCCTCGCGCGCGGCCAGGCGGTAGGCGGCGGCCAGGTCGACGCGCACACGCTGTTCTTCGGCGGAAACGGGCCGGATGGGGGCACCCGCGGCACGCGCGGGCTGCAAGGCAAAAGACATGGGGTCGCTCCTGCGCCGCCCGGTCTCGCGTGCCGGGTACGGCCCCGGCCTTCTGTGCCGCGCCACGGGGGCTGCACGCCAGGCGCGGCAGCCGCTCGCGTGGCGCGCCAGGCGGCAAAGGCAATACTTTAGCGCACCTTGCCGATCAGCTCCGGGCAGCCGCCAGCGGCCAGGCGCGGCCCATCCAGGCGAACACCAGCGCGCCGAGCAGCAGCGCCGCCGCCGCGCACGCCAGCGAGCCGGCAAAGCCGCCGGTGCGCGCCACCAGCGCGGTTGCCAGCGGCGGCCCGGCGATCTGGCCCAGGCCGTAGGACGCCGTCATCAGGCCCATCAGCCGCGCCGCTTGCGGCCCCCACAGGCGCCGCGCCTCGCGCATCGCAAACGCCACCAGCGCGGTGAACGGCAGCCCCGCCAGCAGGCTGCTGAGGGCAAAGCCGGCCACGGTCGGGAACACCACCGCGATCGCCACGCCCAGCGCCTGCATGCCGTACAGCAGCGTCAACAGCTTGCGGTTGTCGTGCGCCATGCCGACCCGCGTGACCAGGAACGCGCCCACCGTCACGCCCGCGCCGAAGATCGGCCAGAACAGGTCGGCCCAGACCGTGCCGGGCAGCGCCTCGCGCGCAATCACCGGCAGGAAGGTCGCGGTGATGATGTAGCCGAAGCCGGCCAGGCCGTAGGCAAAGGTCAGCGCCCAGGTCTGGGCATCGAGCCGCGCGGCGCCGGTGTCGGCTGCCGCCGGGGATGCCGACACCGGCGCCGTCATCGGCACAGCCGGCTGCGCGACGAAGATCCGCCAGACCGCCGCCACCAGCACCACCGCCAGCGCCGTGAACGCGAGCCAGCCATAGTCCGCATGCCAGCCCGCACCGACCATGCCGGATGCACCCAGCCCAGTGACCACGATGCCCAGCCCCGGCCCGCAGAAGATCAGCCCGGCGAGTTCCGGCTTGCCCAGTTCCGCCAACCGCTGCAGGCACCACCCCGCGGTGTAGACCATCACCACGGCGCTGGCCACGCCCGCGGCGGCGCGCCACAGCGACCATGCCGCCATGCCGCCCGGCAGGGCCATGCCCAGCGTCAGCAGCACCGTTGCGGCCAGGCCCCAGCGCACCATGCGCACCGCGTCGGGCCGGATGAACATGCACACTGCGGCGCCGGCGAAGTAGCCGATGTAGTTGACCGTGGCCAGCCAGCCGCCCTGATCCAGCGTGACGGTGCCGTCATGCAGCATCATCGGCAGCAGCGGCGTAAAGGCAAAGCGGCCGATGCCCATCACCACCGCCAGCGATACCAGGCCGGCCATGGCCACCGCCACCGCGCCGGCTTCGCGCCGTGCCGACGCCCGGGTGGCCACGCGCGCAGCGGCGGGGTGTTCAGGGTCGAGGCTGTGGGGGTTCGGCATGGCTGGAGGCTGGCGGGGCAGCGGTTGCATTGCGATGCCTGTATGCTACGCTGGCTTCATCATTCCAAAAAATGAATTATCAAGATGTCAGGCATCTTGATAAGAGATGAATAGCCTCAGGAGTCCCGCATGGACCTTGCCGCCCTCGAGATCTTCCGCGCCGTCGTCGAAGCCGGCGGCATCACCCGTGCGGCCGAGCGGCTGCACCGGGTGCAGTCCAATGTCACCACGCGCATCCGCCAGCTGGAGCAGTCGCTCGGGGTCGACCTGTTCGTGCGCGACGGCCGGCGCATGGTGCTGACGCCTTCCGGGCAGACCCTGTTCGACTATGCCTGCCGCATCCTCAGCATGACCGAAGAGGCACGCCAGGCGGTGCTGCCGGCGCGGCCGCACGGCCGGCTGCGCATTGCCTCGATGGAGAGCACCGCCGCCAGCCGCCTGCCCAATGTGCTGGCCGCGTACCACCAGGCCTGGCCCGCGGTGCAGCTGGAGCTGGTGACGCTGGCCACGCGCCAGGCGCTGGATGCGCTGGCGCGCTTCGAAGTCGAATGCGCCTTTGTCGCCGAGCCGCTGACCGACCCGGCACTGAGCGCCGTCCCGGTGTTCGAGGAAGAGCTGGTGGTGATCACGCGCGCCCGCCATCGCCCGGTGCGCACCGCGGCCGACCTGGAGGTGCCGACGCTGCTGGCGTTCGAGCCCGGCTGCAACTACCGCGCCCGGCTCGAGAACTGGTATGTGATCGGCGATGCGCCGACGCCGCGCGTGCTGCAGCTGAGCTCGTACCATGCCATCGTCGCCTGCGTCGCGGCCGGCATCGGCGCGGCGATCGTGCCGCGCTCGGTGCTGGGGCTGTACCGCGACCTGCCCGCCATCCGCCAGCACAGCCTGGGCGCGGCCGGCCGCGTGCGCACGCTGCTGGCCTGGCATCCGTCCATGGCCAGCGCGGCCTTGCATGCGCTGATCGACACGCTCACCGCCCACTCACCCGGCCCCTCGGCCAGGCCGGACCTGGCGGCGGCCTGAGCGCCCGGCGCGCGGGCCCGAGGCAGCCCGCGTGCAAGATGTGCCCGGTGGCCTACACTTGAAGTGGCGCCATCACGGCACCTTGCGTGCCCCGCCCCTCTCATGAAACCTGCCACCGCGCTGCTGCGGGCCCTTCGGCCGATGTCCGGCCGGCTGCTGGCCGGCCTGGCGCTGGCGTGCGGCGCCGTTGCCCTCGCCGGCCCAGGTGCCCGTGCGGCGCCGCCCTCCGGCGCCTCGGCGCCTGCCGCCACCGTCACGACCACGGCAACCGCGCCGGTCTACGTGATTCCGCTCAAGGGTGCGGTCAGCCCCGCCAGCGCCAGCTTTATCCTGCGCAGCATGGAACGCGCGCGCGCGGGCGGCGCCCAGCTGGTGGTGCTGGAAATGGACACCCCGGGCGGGCTGGACGCGTCCATGCGCGAGATCATCCAGGCCATCCTGGCCTCGCCGATACCGGTGGCCAGCTACGTCTATCCCGGCGGCGCGCGCGCGGCCAGTGCCGGCACCTACATCCTCTACGCCAGCCACATCGCGGCAATGGCGCCGGGCACCAACCTGGGCGCGGCCACCCCGGTGCAGGTCGGCATTGGCGGGCCGCAGAAGCCAGAGGCCCTGCCCGGCGCCAAGCCCGCCTCCACCCCCGCCAGCGAGCCAGCGCGGGCCGACGCGATGGAACGCAAGCAAATGCACGATGCTTCGGCCTATATCCGCGGCCTGGCCCAGCTGCGCGGACGCAATGCCGAGTGGGCCGAACGCGCGGTGCGCGAATCGGTCAGCCTGTCGGCCGACGAGGCCCTGGCCCAGCGCGTGGTCGACCTGGTCGCCCCCGACCTGCCCGCGCTGTTGCGCCAGGTTGAAGGCCGCACGATCACCGCTGCCGGTGGCAAGGCCGGCGTGCTGCACACCGCCAATGCGCCGGTGGTGACGCTGGAACCCGACTGGCGCAACCGCTTCCTGGCCGTGATCACCGAGCCCAGCGTGGCGCTGCTGCTGCTGATGATCGGCATCTACGGCCTGATCTTCGAATTCTCCACGCCGGGCATGGTAGTGCCCGGCATTGCCGGCGCGATCTGCCTGCTGGTGGCGCTGTTCGCGCTGCACATGCTGCCCGTGAACTACGCCGGGCTGGCGCTGGTGGCGCTGGGCATCGGCTGCATGGTGGCGGAGCTGTTCCTGCCGTCCTTCGGCGCGCTGGGCGTGGGCGGCATCATCGCCTTTGCCTTTGGCGCGGTGATGCTGATCGACACCGACGTGCCGGGCTTCGGCGTGCCGCTGCCGATGGTGGCGGCGATGTCAGCGCTGTCCGCGATTTTCGTGTTCGGCATGTCGGCGATGCTGGTGCGCTCGCGCAAGCGCCCGGTGGTCAGCGGTGCCGACACCCTGGTCGGCGCCCGCGGCGAAATGCTGGACGACCTGCGCGAGGAAGGCTGGGCCACGGTGCGCGGCGAGACCTGGCGCGTGCACAGCGCCAGCTCCTTGCCGCGCGGCACGCCGGTGGTCGTCACCGCGCGCAAGGGCCTGGTGCTCGAGGTGATCGCCGCCGGCAACGCCCCGCTTGTCCCGACAACTCCACCCCAACCGACGCCAGACAAGGGAGCCTGACCATGGCCTACGGATTCAGCTTCGGCGGTTTGATCTTCCTGCTGGCACTGCTGGTGATCACCTCGTTCCGCGTGCTGCGCGAATACGAACGCGGCGTGGTGTTCATGCTCGGACGCTTCTGGCGGGTCAAGGGCCCGGGCCTGGTGCTGCTGATCCCCGCCGTGCAGCAGATGGTCAGGGTGGACCTGCGCACGGTGGTGATGGACGTGCCGCCGCAGGATGTGATTTCGCGCGACAACGTCTCGGTGAAGGTCAATGCGGTGGTGTACTTCCGCGTGGTCGATCCGGAACGCGCCATCATCCAGGTGGCGAACTTCCTGGAAGCCACCAGCCAGCTGGCGCAGACCACGCTGCGCTCGGTGCTGGGCAAGCACGAGCTGGACGAGATGCTGGCCGAGCGCGAGAAGCTCAACCTCGACATCCAGCAGGCGCTGGACGCCCAGACCGACGCCTGGGGCATCAAGGTCTCGAACGTCGAGATCAAGCATGTCGACCTCAACGAAACCATGATCCGCGCGATTGCGCGGCAGGCCGAGGCCGAACGCGAGCGGCGCGCCAAGGTGATCCATGCCGAGGGCGAACTGCAGGCTTCGGAGAAACTGCTGGAAGCGGCACAGATGCTGGCGCGGCAGCCGCAGGCGATGCAGCTGCGCTACATGCAGACGCTGACGCAGATTGCGGGAGACAAGAGCTCGACGATCGTGTTTCCGTTGCCGATGGAGTTGCTGACGGTGCTGGGCAGCGGCAAGGGAACGCCGGAAAAATAAAAAGCAGAAAGGGCGCCGGGGCGCCCTTTCTGCTTCTGTGACAACGTCAGGCCCGACCTGCTGGTTTGCCCCCCTCTCCCGCACGCGGGAGAGGGGGGCAAACCAGCGGCGGCGCTACGCGAGTCAGATCTTGCCCGCCACCCACTCGCCGACACCAGCCAGCGCCTGCGGCAGCTTGGCCGGCTCGGTGCCGCCAGCCTGGGCCATGTCGGGACGGCCGCCACCCTTGCCGCCCACCTGCTGCGCGACAAAGTTGACCAGCTCGCCGGCCTTGACCTTGCCCGTGGCATCGGCGGTGACACCAGCGATCAGGCTGACCTTGCCGTCGGACACCGCACCCAGCACGATGGCCGCACTCTTCAGCTTGTCCTTGAGCTTGTCCATGGTCTCGCGCAGGGTCTTGACGTCGGCGCCGTCCAGTTGCGCGGCCAGCACCTTCAGGCCCTTGATGTCGACCGCCTGCGCGGCCAGCTCGTCGCCCTGCGAGGCGGCCAGCTTGCTCTTCAGGCGTTCCAGCTCCTTCTCCAGCGCGCGCACCTGGTCCTGCACCTGGCCGATGCGCGGCACCAGCTCCGACGGCTGGGCCTTCAGCACGGCGGCGGCTTCGTTCAGCCTGGCGTCCAGGCCCTGCAGGTAGTGCAGCGCGTTGTCGCCGGTAATGGCTTCCACGCGGCGGATGCCGGCGGCAACGCCGCCTTCCACCACGATCTTGAACAGGCCGATGTCGCCGGTGCGGTGCACGTGGGTGCCGCCGCACAGTTCCTTTGAGGTGCCGATCGACAGCACGCGCACGTCGTCGGCGTACTTCTCGCCGAACAGTGCCATCGCGCCGCTCTTGACCGCGTCGTCGAACGGCATGATCTCGGCATGCGTGTCGTCGTTGCGCAGGATCTCGGCATTGACGATCTCTTCCACGCGGCGGATCTGCTCGTCGGTCAGCGCCGCGTTGTGCGAGAAGTCGAAGCGGGTCTTGTCCGCATCCACCAGCGAGCCCTTCTGCTGCACGTGGCTGCCCAGCACTTCACGCAGGGCCTTGTGCATCAGGTGGGTGGCCGAGTGGTTGCGCACGGTGCGCGCACGGCGCTGCGCGTCGACCTGGGCCGACACGGCATCGCCCACCTTGAGTGCGCCGCCTTCCAGCGTGCCCTGGTGGCCGAACACGTCGGCCTGGATCTTGGTGGTGTCAGTCACGGCGAAGACGGCATTGCCTGCCTTCAGCACGCCCTGGTCGCCGGCCTGGCCGCCGGACTCGGCGTAGAACGGGGTGTTGTCGAGCACCACCACGCCGGTCTGGCCCGGCTGCATGGCGTTCACGGCGGCGCCGTCCACATACAGCGCGGTGACCCTGGCTTGCGGCAGTTCCAGCTTCTCGTAGCCGTGGAACACGGTCTTGTCGCCGGTGTACTCCAGGCCGGCGGCCATCTTGAACTTGCCGGCGGCGCGCGCCTGCTCGCGCTGGCGGTTCATGGCCGCGTCGAAGGCGGCCTCGTCCACGCCGATTTCCTGCTCGCGGCACACGTCCTGCGTCAGGTCCAGCGGGAAGCCGAAGGTGTCGTGCAGCTTGAACGCCAGTTCGCCGTCCAGCGTCTTGCCGCCCTTGAGCTTCAGGTCGGCCAGTGCGGCGTCAAGGATCGACATGCCGTTCTCGATGGTCTCGAAGAAGCGCTCTTCCTCGGCCTTCAGCACTTCGGTCACGCGCGACTGGGCTTCAGCCAGTTCGGGATAAGCCTGGCCCATCTGCTCGACCAGATCGGCCACCATCTTGTGGAAGAACGGGGTCTTCTGGCCCAGCTTGTAGCCATGGCGGATGGCGCGGCGGATGATCCGGCGCAGCACGTAGCCGCGGCCTTCGTTGCCGGGGATCACGCCGTCGACGATCAGAAACGAGCACGCGCGGATATGGTCGGCGATGACCTTGAGCGAGTTCTGGTTCAGGTTGTCGATATGGGTTTCACGCGCGGCGGCCTTGATCAGCGCCTGGAACAGGTCGATCTCATAGTTGCTGTGCACGTGCTGCAGCACCGCGGCAATGCGCTCCAGGCCCATGCCGGTGTCCACGCACGGCTTGGGCAGCGGCGTCATATTGCCCTGCTCGTCGCGGTTGAACTGCATGAACACCAGGTTCCACACCTCGATGTAGCGGTCGCCGTCTTCCTCGGGCGATCCCGGCGGGCCGCCCCACACGTCCGGGCCGTGGTCGTAGAAGATTTCCGAGCACGGGCCGCACGGGCCGGTGTCGGCCATCTGCCAGAAGTTGTCCGAGGCGTAGCGCGCGCCCTTGTTGTCGCCGATGCGCACGATACGCTCGGCGGGCACGCCCACTTCCTTGGCCCAGATGTCGTAGGCCTCGTCGTCTTCCGCGTAGACCGTCACCCACAGCTTCTCGGCCGGCAGCTGGTAGGTCTTGGTCAGCAGTTCCCACGCGTACAGGATGGCATCGCGCTTGAAGTAGTCGCCAAACGAGAAGTTGCCCAGCATCTCGAAGAACGTATGGTGGCGCGCGGTGTAGCCCACGTTCTCGAGGTCATTGTGCTTGCCGCCGGCGCGCACCGAGCGCTGCGCCGAGGTGGCGCGGGTGTACGGGCGCTTGTCGGTGCCCAGGAACACGTCCTTGAACTGCACCATGCCGGAGTTGGTGAACAGCAGCGTCGGGTCGTTCGCCGGCACCAGGCTGGACGAGCGGACCACGGTATGGCCCTTCGATTCGAAGAACTGCAGGAACTTGCTGCGAATGTCTGAGACTTTCATGGGATGGCGGACGCTTGCCCTGGCGTGGCCGGGCGCGACGAATCAGTATTGGATTTGCAAACCGTTGATTATACGGGCAAGGCAGCCTGCCGGGCACGTCAGGCATGGCGCCGGGGAGCCGGCCGGCTATCGCCCAAATCCCATCGCCACAAGCGCCTTATAAAGCACCCAAAGCCGCACCGGCGATTTGCCGGTGGTACATTGCAGGCAACCCGTGCTGGCCCCTGCTTGCAGGGGCGCGCCGCCCCCTCGCCGTTGCGACCGATCCCCCGCCTTACCCACTGCATTGACTACCGCCATGGGAGCTTTAAGCCATCTCCGCGTCCTCGACCTGACCCGCGTCCTTGCCGGGCCGTGGTGCGCCCAGAACCTTGCCGATTTCGGCGCCGACGTGATCAAGATCGAGCGCCCCGGCGCCGGCGACGATACCCGCACCTGGGGCCCGCCCTGGCTCAAGGACGAGGACGGCCGCGACACCGCCGAAGCCGCCTACTACCTGGCCGCCAACCGCAACAAGCGCTCCGTGACCTGCGACATCAGCACGCCGGAAGGTCAGCAGATCGTGCGCGAGCTGGCGGCGCAGAGCGACGTGGTGCTGGAGAACTACAAGGTAGGCCAGCTCAGGAAGTACGGCCTGGACTATGAGTCGCTCAGGCAGGTCAAGCCCGACCTGATCTACTGCTCGGTCACCGGCTTCGGCCAGACCGGGCCGTACGCCGCGCGCCCGGGCTATGACTTCATCATCCAGGGCATGGGCGGCTTCATGAGCCTGACCGGCGAGCGCGACGACCTGCCCGGCGGCGGCCCGCAGAAGGCCGGCGTGGCCATTTCCGACCTGATGACCGGCCAGTACGCCACCATCGCCGTGCTGGCGGCGCTGGCGCACCGCGACCGCACCGGCGAGGGCCAGTACATCGACATGGCCCTGCTGGACGTGCAGGTGGCGATGCTGGCCAACATGAACACCAACTACCTGGCCAGCGGCCAGGCGCCGCGCCGCTGGGGCAATGCGCACCCCAATATCGTCCCCTACCAGACCTTCCAGGCCGCCGATGGCTGGATCATCGTGGCGGTGGGCAACGACGGGCAGTTCCGCAAGTTCGTCACCGACGGCGGCAAGCCCGAGCTGGCCGACGACCCGCGCTTTGCCACCAACCCGCAGCGCGTGGCCAACCGCGACGTGCTGGTGCCGATCCTGGCCGAGATGGTGCGCCCGCGCACCCGCGCCCAGTGGATCCGCGACCTGGAGGCCGCCGGCGTGCCGTGCGGCCCGATCAACACCCTCGACGACGTGTTCGAGGACGACCAGGTCAAGGCGCGCGGCCTGCGCGTGGACCTGCCCCACCCCAGCGCCGGCGAGGTCAGGCTGGTGGGCAGCCCGATCAAGATGAGCGCCACGCCGCCGCAGGCACTGCGCCACCCGCCGCTGCTGGGCGAGCACACCGACACGGTGCTGGCCGAGACGCTGGGCTACGGCCCTGAGCAGATCGAAGCGCTGCGTGCAAAGGGTGTGCTGTAAGATTCTCCTCCTGCCGGCGGGCGGCCCTGGTGCCCCGCCGGTGCCTTCCCGAAGCAGTTCAGTCCCCACTGAAGCAAAGGCAAAGGAGAATCCATGCTGACCGACGCCATACTGTCCTTCCTGCATTTCCTTGCGATCTTCGTCCTGATCACCCTGATGGCCGCCGAGGCCGTGGTGCTGCGCCCGGAAATCACGCCGGCCGCGGTGCGGCGCCTGTCGCTGTACGACCTGTTCTATTTCCTGTCGGCGATGGTGGTGCTGGGCACCGGCCTGCTGCGCCTGTTCTACGGCGCCAAGGGCGCCGACTTCTACCTGCACAACCCGTGGTTCCATGCCAAGGTGGGCGTGTTCGTGCTGATCGCGCTGTGCTCGCTGCCGCCGACCTTCGCCATCGCGCGCTGGCGCAAGCAGGCGCGCCGGCTGCCGGATTACGTGCCGCCGCCGTCCGAGTTGAAGGCCGCCCGCCGCTGGGTGATGATCGAAGCCCACCTGGTGATCCTGCTGCCGCTGTGCGCGGTCATGATGGCGCGGGGCATCGGCGCCAGATAAGAATCCCAATCCCCTGAAGTCCGAAACATGCTGAAGAAACTGCTTGCCGCCGCGCTGACCGCGGCCCTGCTGCCCGCCGCCGCCGTGGCGGCCACCAATGCCTACCCGACCAAGCCGGTCCGCTTCGTGGTGCCCTACCCCGCCGGCGGCCCGCTCGACACCGTCGCGCGCGCCATCGGCGAGAAGCTGCGCGACAGCCTGGGCCAGCCGGTGGTGGTCGAGAACAAGCCCGGCGCGGGCGGCAACCTGGGCGCGGACTACGTCGCCAAGCAGCCGGCCGACGGCTACACCATCGTCATGGGCGCGGTGGCCACGCACGCCATCAACCCGACGCTGTTCAGCAAGATGCCGTACGACCCGGTCAAGGACTTCGCGCCGATCACGCTGGTGGCCGACGTCCCCAACGTGCTGGTGATGCACCCGGGCAAGGCCGCCGACCTGCATATCAACAATGTGCGCGACCTGGTCGCGTACGCGCGCAAGAATCCGGGCAAGCTGGATTACGCCTCGGGCGGCAACGGCAGCGCCGGCCACCTGTCGGGCGAGCTGTTCAAGAGCATGGCGAAGGTCAGCATGGTCCATATCCCGTACAACGGCGCCGCACCGGCGCAGCTGTCGGTGCTGTCGGGCCAGACCGACCTGATCTTCGACAACCTGGCTTCGGCCTCGGCCAATATCAAGGCGGGCAAGCTGAAGGCCTTTGCGGTCACCACCGCCAGCCGCGCCGCGGCCTTCCCGGAACTGCCGACCATCGCGGAAGCCGGCAAGGGGCTGGGCCTGGAAGGCTTCGACATCTCGACGTGGTTCGGCGTGTTCGCGCCGGCCAACACCCCGCGCGAGATCGTCGAGCGGCTTAACCATGAGATCGTGGCAATCCTGAAGACCGACGAGATGAAGGCACGCCTGGCCCGCATCGGCGCACAGCCGGCACCGACCACGCCCGAGCAGTTCGCGGCGCTGATCCAGCGCGAGCTGAAGAAATACGCGCAGATCGTGAAGGTATCCGGGGCGAAGGTGGATTGAAAACAAGGCGGCCATGGCCGCCTTTTTTGTCATTACTCCGCCTCGGCGCCCTCCCCGCCCCGCTCTGCCCCTTCCTTGCGCCGGCGCGGCCATAGCCGCCCGCCCGAATCCCCGTCCAGCCGCGGCAGCAGCAACCCCACCTGCAGGATCTGCGCGCCTTCCATGCGCGTCACCGTCAGCGGCAGGCCGGCGATCGCGACGCTGTCGCCCTCCACCGGCGGCGAGGTGAAGGCCCGCTGCATGGCAGACTCAAGCGTCAGCGGCTCCTCTTCCGGGGTCAGCGCGCGCGTGCCGTACAGTGCCGCGACGTCGCGCAGCAGCGCATCGCCCGACAACAGGAAATCATGCGAGGCCTGCTCCCAGGTAGGCGCGCGGCCCGGTGCCTGGAACAGCGCCGACAGCATCGGCAGGGTCGTCACCGGCGCCAGCACCGAGACGCTGTCGCCGGCGCGCAGCACGGTCTGATCCAGCGCCGCCAGCGCATCGTCGCGCGCCACCGTCAGCAGCCGGCAGCGCGGCGGCAGCTCCAGCTGGTCGGCGCGCACGTTCTCCACGGGCGCATTGGGCCCCACCTCGAACTGCATCACCTCCAGGATCGGCGCGCGCGTGCCGCGCAGGCGCGAACGCGCCAGCGGCTCGGGGTAGCCGGGGCGCCGCACGCGCGCCAGGCGCGCCGCCACCGACACCGTGGTGCCCTGGAACAGCAGGCTGGCCAGCACCACGGCAAAGGCGATCCGGAACAGCAGCCCCGATTGCGGCACCTCGCGCAGCAGCGGAAACAGCGCCAGTACGATCGGCACCGCGCCGCGCAGGCCCATCCAGGCGATAAAGCCGGTCTCGCGCGCATTGAAGCGGAACGGCAGCAGCGCCAGCCACACCGCCACCGGCCGCGCCACCAGCATCAGGAAGGCCGCCACCGCCACCGCCGGACCGGCCACCTCCCAGATCCGGTGCGGCGACACCAGCAGGCCCAGCAGCAGGAACATGGCCGACTGCGCCAGCCAGGCCATGCCGTCCATGGCGCGCATGGTGTCCGGCGTCACCGCGCGCTCGCGGTTACCGATCAGCATGCCGGTCAGGTACACCGCCAGGAAACCGCTGCCGCCGGCGCTCTGCACCAGCGCGAACACCATGGCGCCGCCCGAGCACAGCAGGATCGCCTGCAGCCCTTCGGCCACGCGGATGCGCTCCAGCACGCGGGCCAGGCAATAGCCGAGCGCCAGGCCGAGCACGCCGCCCACGCCGAACTGCACCAGCAGCCGCGTGACCAGGCCCAGCGGCGTCAGGCCGTCAGGCGCGGTCAGCCATTCGATCAGCGTCAGGGTCAGGAAGATCGCCATCGGGTCGTTGATGCCGGACTCGATCTCGAGCACGCTCGCCACCCGCTCCTTCAGCCGGATGCCGCTGCTATTGAGCATCGAGAACACCGCGGCCGCGTCGGTCGAGCCGACGATGGCACCAAGCAGCAGCCCGAGCCTCCAGTCGATGCCCAGCAGCCACGCGGCGAACACGCCGACCAGCGCTGCCGTCACCAGCACCCCCACGGTCGCCAGCGACAGCGAAGGCTTCAGCGCCACCCGGAAGGTGGCAAAGCGCGTGCGCAGCCCGCCATCGAGCAGGATCACCGCCAGCGCCAGGTTGCCGACCAGGAAGCTGAGCCAGGTATCGGAGAAACGGATGCCGCCCGGCCCGTCCACGCCGGCCAGCATGCCCACGGCCAGGAAGACCAGCAGGAACGGCACGCCCAGGCGTGCCGAGAAAGCCCCCAGCACGATGCCCAGCGACATCACGACGGCGCCGATCAGAATGATGTGGTCAATGCTCTCCAAACCGCTCCTCGCGTTGCGTAGTGGTTCCTTGCGGAACCTTTCAAACCTTTCAGCGGCGGGTAGCGCCGCACGGCGCACGACCGCCCCGGATGATAGCGCAGCGACTGGCGCCACGGCCCGCCAACCCGCTCCCAGCTTGGCTTGGCGGCACTTTTAAACGCTCTTTCACTAGGGGATACCCTCAGCATGACCCTGTTTGCAGACATCTGAAAGGTAGCTGAAAGGTCGCCCCCTTAACTTCCACCCTGCCCGTAGGAGAGCTCCCGCAAACTGCCGCATTGATGCATCGCAACAAAGGCAGAGGAAGGGAGCCCTCCTGAGATTTCAAGCAGTCTTATCGAGGAGATTCACTTTGCGCATACGTAGCCAAAAGGACTTCGCCTCCGGCCTGATGTTCATCCTGGTCGGATTCGGCTTTTCCTGGGTCGCGCGCGGTTATTCCATGGGAACCGCCGCAAAAATGGGACCGGGATACTTCCCGTTCTGGCTCGGCATCGTGCTCGCCCTGCTGGGCGTGCTGGTGCTGTGGGGCTCGTTGTCTTCCAAGTCGGAAGAAGACAACCTGGCCCGCTGGGACATCAAGACGCTCTTGTGGATCCTCGGTTCGGTGGTGCTGTTCGGCCTGCTGCTCAAGCCGCTGGGCATGGTGCTGTCGGTGCTGGTGCTGGTGCTGGTGTCGTCGATGGCCAGCCATGAATTCAGCTGGAAGGGTGCCATCCTCAACGCCATCATCCTGGTGCTGATCAGCCTGGGCGCGTTCGTGTACGGCATCAACCTGCAGATGCCGGTGTGGCCGGCTTTCCTGGCAAGCTAAGGAGGCCGCCAACATGGAACTACTCGCCAACCTGGGTCTGGGCTTCTCCACCGCCCTGACCTTCCAGAACCTCGCGTACGCCTTCCTGGGCTGCGTGCTGGGAACCCTGATCGGCGTGCTGCCGGGCCTGGGGCCGCTGGCCACCATCGCCATGCTGCTGCCGGTGACCTACACGCTGCCCCCGGTGGCCGCGCTGATCATGCTGGCCGGTATCTACTACGGCGCCCAGTACGGCGGTTCGACCACCGCCATCCTGGTGAACCTGCCTGGTGAATCATCCTCGGTGGTGACAACCATCGACGGCTACCAGATGGCAAGGCGAGGACGAGCGGGGGTGGCGCTGGCCACAGCCGGGCTGGGCTCGTTCTTCGCCGGCTGCGTCGCCACCATGATCCTGGCCGCCTTTGCCGCGCCGCTGTCGGAACTGGCGTTCAAGTTCGGCCCCGCCGAATACTTCTCGCTGATGGTGCTGGGCCTGATCGGCGCCGTGGTGCTGGCTTCGGGTTCGCTGGTCAAGGCCATCGCCATGATCGTGCTGGGCCTGCTGCTGGGCCTGGTCGGCACCGACGTGAACTCGGGCGCCGCGCGCTTCTCGTTCGACGTGCCGGAACTGACCGATGGCCTGAACTTCGTCTCGGTGGCAATGGGTATCTTCGGCTTTGCTGAAATCATCGCCAACCTGGAGCAGAAGGAACACCGCGAAACCTTTACCGACCACATCACCAACCTGTTCCCGACCAAGGAAGACTTCAAGCGCATGATCCCGGCGGTGTTGCGTGGCACGCTGCTGGGCTCGGCACTGGGCATCCTGCCGGGCGGCGGTGCATCGCTGGCTTCGTTTGCTGCCTACTCGCTGGAGAAGAAGACTTCCAGGTATCCGCAGGAATTCGGCAAGGGTGCGATCGAAGGCGTGGCGGGTCCGGAATCGGCCAACAATGCGGCTTCGCAGACCTCCTTCATCCCGCTGCTGACGCTGGGCATTCCGCCCAACGCGGTGATGGCGCTGATGGTGGGTGCGATGACCATCCACAACATCCAGCCCGGCCCGCAGGTGATGACCAGCAACCCGGCGCTGTTCTGGGGCCTGATCGCCTCGATGTGGATCGGCAACCTGATGCTGATCGTGCTGAACTTGCCGCTGATCGGCATCTGGGTGAAGCTGCTGAAGGTGCCTTACCGCTACCTGTACCCGGCCATCCTGACGTTCTGCTGCATCGGCGTGTACTCGGTCCAGAACACCACCTTCGACGTGTTCCAGACCGCGGCCTTCGGCGTGGTGGGCTACCTGTTCATCAAGCTCAAGTGCGAACCCGCGCCGCTGCTGCTCGGCTTCGTGCTGGGGCCGATGATGGAAGAGAACTTCCGCCGCTCGCTGCTGCTGTCGCGTGGTGACTTCAGCGTGTTCGTGACGCGCCCGCTGTCGCTGGGCCTGCTGATCGCCGCTGGCGTGCTGGTGCTGATCGTGGCGATGCCGTCGATCAAGGCCAAGCGCGAGGAAGCGTTCCAGGAAGAATAAGCAGGGAATATCGCCGGCCCCGGGGCCGGCGGCACAACACACTAAGGGCACCGCAAGGTGCCCTTTTTTTGTGCTTGCCGGCTACGTCCTGGCTCGGCCCCACCGCCACCCGACCCCCGACGACCTATATTGATAGGACTCGGACAACGGTCGCGCTGCGCGCGTCGGAGGTTGAAATCATGACCATGTCTACCACGCTGGCGAGATGCCTGAGCAAGAAGCAAAGCCAGTTCGACACCGTCCGGCACCCCTACAGCCTCAGCAGCATGGCCACTGCGCAGGCCGCACACATTCCCGGAGACCGACTGGCCAAGACCGTCCTGCTGGAAGACAGCAGCGGCTACGTCGCTGCCGTGATTCCTTCGACTCACCACCTGAAACTGTCGGAGATCTGCGAGCAGACCGGCCGCAAGCTGTCGCTGGCGCATGAGGATGGCGTGCGCGAAGTGTTCCGCGACTGCGACCACGGCGCGCTCCCGCCGGTCGGCATGGCGTACGGCACGCAGACCTGGCTCGACGACAGCCTGCTGACGCATCCCGACGTCTACTTCGAGGCGGGCGACCACCAGGAACTGGTGCACATGAGCACCGGGCAGTTCCTCGACCTGATGGCCGATGCGCGGCGCGGGCATTTTGCGCACAGGATCATGTAGGCGGGGGCATGCCCTGGCAGGCCACGCGGCCGGCGCTTGCCGGCCGCTTGTCATTGTGTCGGCGACGCGTCCACTGCGCCGCTCACACCCGGGTTGAGAAAGCCCCGTCAGGGAGGACGGCCCTGACGGGGCCACGCGACCGTTCAGGCAACGTCGAACCGGTCGAGGTTCATCACCTTGGCCCAGGCGGCGACGAAGTCACGGACAAACTTCTCCTGTCCGTCCTCGCTTGCGTAGACCTCGCAAAGGGCCCGGAGCTGGGAATTCGAACCAAACACCAGGTCGACGCGGGTGCCGGTCCACTTCTTCGCACCGGTCTTGGCGTCACGCCCCTCGAACACGTCCCGGGCCTCCGAGAGCGGCTTCCATTCCGTACGCATGTCGAGCAGGTTGCGGAAGAAATCGTTGCTCAGCGTTTCCGGACGGTCGGTGAAGACGCCGTGCGCATCCTGCCCGGTATGCACGTTCAGGACGCGCAGTCCGCCAATGAGCACCGTCATCTCGGGAGCAGTCAGGGTCAGCAATTGCGCCTTGTCGATCAGCAGGTCCTCCGCCCGGATGTTGTACTTCCCCTTCAGGAAGTTGCGGAAGCCATCTGCAATCGGCTCGAGCGCCCCGACGGATTGCACGTCGGTCTGTTCCTGCGAGGCGTCCATGCGGCCCGGCGTAAACGGCACGGTCACCCGATGGCCGGCCTTCTGCGCCGCCTGCTCGATCCCCGCGCCACCGGCCAGCACGATCAGGTCGGCAAGCGAGATCTTCTTGCCGCCGGACTGTGCGCCGTTGAACTCGGCCTGGATCCCTTCGAGCACCTTCAGCACCTTCGCCAGTTGCTCGGGTTCATTGGCTGCCCAGTCCTTCTGCGGGGCCAGGCGGATACGCGCGCCATTGGCGCCGCCGCGCTTGTCCGAGCCGCGGAAGGTGGATGCCGAGGCCCAGGCGGTCTGCACCAGTTGCGAGACCGGCAGCCCTGACGCCAGGATCTTCTGCTTGAGCGCGGCGACGTCCTGCTCGTTGACCAGCGGATGATCGACCGCCGGGATCGGATCCTGCCAGAGCAGCTCTTCGGCCGGCACTTCCGGTCCGAGGTAGCGGGCGCGCGGGCCCATGTCACGGTGGATCAGCTTGAACCAGGCGCGGGCAAAGGCATCGGCGAGCTGGTCAGGATGCTCCAGGAAGCGCCGCGAGATCTTCTCGTAGGCCGGGTCGAAACGCAGCGACAGATCCGTGGTCAGCATCGTCGGCCGCAGCTTCTTCGCAGGATCGTAAGCGTGCGGGATGGTTTCCGCGGCATCCTTGGCAACCCACTGGTTGGCACCGGCGGGGCTCTTGGTCAGCTCCCATTCGTGGCCAAACAGGTTCTCCAGATAGCTATTGCCCCACTTCGTCGGTGTATTGCTCCAGGTCACCTCCAGGCCGCTGGTGATGGTGTCGGCGCCCTTGCCGGTGCCAAAGGTGCTCGCCCATCCCAGGCCCTGGCGTTCGAGATCGGCGCCCTCGGGCTCGGGCCCGATGTTGTCCGCGGGACCGGCACCGTGGGTCTTGCCGAAGGCATGCCCGCCGGCGATCAGCGCGACGGTCTCCTCGTCGTCCATGGCCATGCGCCCGAACGATTCGCGGATGTCGTGGGCCGCGGCAAGCGGGTCCGGATTGCCGTCGGGGCCTTCCGGGTTCACGTAGATCAGGCCCATCTGCACGGCGGCCAGCGGGTTCTCCAGGTTGCGCCCGGAGTCGGTGCGGCTGGTCTCGGTGCCATGCAACGCCTCGTCGGCCACGACCACGCCTTCATCCTTGCCGGCAGCACCCTTGCCATAACGCAGGTCACCGCCCAGCCAGGTCTTTTCCTTGCCCCAGGAAACATCCGCATCCGGTTCCCAGGTGTCTTCCCGGCCACCGCCGAAGCCGAACGTCTTGAAGCCCATGGTCTCGAGCGCGACGTTGCCGGCCAGGATCATCAGGTCGGCCCAGGAGATCTTCTGGCCGTACTTCTGCTTGATCGGCCATAGCAGTCGGCGCGCCTTGTCCAGGCTGGCGTTGTCCGGCCAGCTGTTGAGCGGTGCGAAACGCTGCTGGCCGCGCCCTGCACCACCGCGGCCATCGCCAATGCGGTATGTGCCCGCGCTGTGCCAGGCCATGCGGATAAACAGCGGGCCGTAGTGGCCGAAGTCCGCCGGCCACCAGTCCTGCGAGTCAGTCATCAGCGCGGCCAGGTCCTTCTTCACTGCTGCGAAGTCGAGACTCTTGAAGGCCTTGGCATAGTTGAAGTCGCCGCCCAACGGGTTGGACTTGCTGGAATGCTGGCTCAGCAGGTCCAGACGCAGTTGATTCGGCCACCAGTCACGATTCGTCGTGCCGCCGCCGGCGGCATGGCTGAACGGACACTTTGTTTCGTTAGACATACGTTTCTCCATGTAGGGACGTACTGAACACGCCTGCAGCGATGGCGTCAAAGGTCGGGCAATCAGCGGACGCGCGAGGGCGTGCGCCAACGCAGGAGTCGTGGCGCCCATGGCGAGTCGGGCCGCGTCAGCGGCCGTCCGCAACCGAAATATATGCAATAGGGATCTTCAGGAGAACGTGTTTCTGACTATCCGCGCGATAGGACTTGGTTATGGCACGGCGACAGCTAGGCGCCGAACAGCTCGCTGCAGGCCGCCCGTACTGCCGCGGTCACCTTCCCGCGCCCGTGGTCGCGCCGTTCCAGCATGCCGATGTGACGCATCACCGGCTCGCCGTTGACCAGCAGCGGCAGGATGCGCAGCGCCTCGTCGTCGCGCCAGCGCGCGCGGCGCAGCAGCGGCACCACGGTCACGCCGACCTCCTGCCGCACCAGTTCCACCAGCGCCTCGATCGCGTTCAGCTCCAGGAACTCGTTGACCTTCAGGTGCGCGCGGCGCAGCGCGCGCTCGACCAGCACGCCGGTGCGCTGGCTGCGGTCGAAGCGCAGGTAGGGATTGGTGGCGAGCGCCTCGCGTGCGTCGCGGCCCGGGCTGCCGCGTGCCGCGATCGCCACCAGCGGCTCCTGGTACAGCGGCGTCCAGCGCAGCGTGCCGGGCACGCGCGCGGCGCCCTCGACCAGGATGGCGGCATCCAGCTCGCCGGCCTCGACCTGCGCCGCCAGCTCGATCGACTTGGCGCCGACCAGGCGCACGTCGAGCGCAGGATAAGTGCGCTTCATATGCGCCACCGCATGTGACAGCCCTCCCATCACCGACACCACCGCACCCACCGCCACCGCACCCGCCATGGCTTCGTCCGAGGCCAGCGGCAGGCGCATCTCTTCATACAGCGCCAGCATGCGCCGCGCCTGCGGCAGCAGCGCGCGGCCGTCGGCATTGAGCACGGCCACGCGGCCGTTGCGGTCGAACAGCTCGCGGCGCAATTCGGTCTCCAGCGCGCGCATCTGCAGGCTGACGGCGGCCTGGGTCAGCGCCACCTGGCCGGCAGCGGCGGCAAAGGAGCCGTGCTCGGCCACGGCAACGAAGGTACGGAGGAAGCGGACAGTGCTCATCGGTGCACAGAAGGGAAGAGTCAGGCATATGCCGGCAAGGGCTGATCCTTAAGATTTCCTTGTGACATTGGAAAGAAATATTAGCTTTCTTTGTGACCGGCAGCACGGAATAATGAAGGCCGGCTCATGAATCGGGGCCAATCGCCTGACACCGGAGACAAGAATGAAATCCTGGCTGCGCCGCTTCGGCATCGGCCTTGGCTGCGGGCTTTGCCTGGCCGCCACGCCCGCACTGGCCGATACCTATCCCAGCAAGCCGATCCGCCTGATCGTGCCCTTCCCGGCCAGCGGCGCGACCGACCTGCTGGCACGCGCCATCGCGCAGAAGGTGGGCGCCAACCTGGGCCAGCAGATCGTGGTCGACAACCGCCCCGGCGCCGGCGGCGCGATCGGCTCGGACATGGCCGCCAAGGCCGCTCCCGATGGCTATACGCTGCTGATCGCCACCACCAGCACGCACTCGATCGGGCCGTATATCAACACCCGCCTGCCATACAACACCGAGACCGACTTCACCCCGGTCAGCCAGGTCGCGATCGCCACCAACCTGCTGGTGGTGCCGAACAGCCTGCCGGCGAAAAACGTGCGCGAGCTGATCGACTACGCCAAGAAGCATCCCGGCGAGCTGAACTACGCCTCCAGCGGCAACGGCACCGTGGTGCACCTGACCGCCGAGGCCTTCAAGGCGCAGGCGGGCGTGTTCATCACCCACATCCCCTACCGCGGCACCGCGCTGGCCGTGCCGGACCTGATCTCGGGCAAGGTGCAGGTGCTGTTCGACAGCATCGTGTCGGGCCTGCCGCATGTGAAGGACGGCAAGCTCAAGGCACTGGCAGTGACCAGCGCCAAGCGCTCGCCGCTGGCACCGGAAATCCCCACCGCGAGTGAGTCGGGCCTGCCCGGCTTCGAGTCCGACACCTGGTTCGGCATCTATGGCCCCAAGGGCCTGCCGGCGGATATCGTCAACCGCCTGAATGCCGAGTTCAACAAGGCCATCCAGTCGCCCGAGGTCAAGGAACGCCTGGGCAAGCTGGGCGCCGAGCCGGTCGGCGGCACGCCGGCGCAGTTCGCCGCGATGGTGAAGAAGGACAGCGCGCGCTGGGGCAAGCTGATCAAGGATCGCAAGATCACGGCAGAATAAGGGCCGCAGAATTTGCGCTACGGGCGCACCGAGCACAAGGACACAGACAAGCATGCAGAACTTCAACTGGACCAACCCCTACCCCTCCGTGCGCATCCCGCTGTTTGCGCGCAACGTGGTTTCCACCTCGCACCCGCTGGCTGCGCAAGCCGGACTGCGCATGCTGCTCAAGGGCGGCAATGCGGTCGATGCCGCCATCGCCGCGGCCGCCGCGATCACCATCGTCGAGCCGGTGTCGTGCGGCCTGGGCAGCGATGCCTTTGCCATCCTGTGGGACGGCAAGGAACTGCACGGCCTGAACTCGTCGGGCGTGGCCCCGGCGGCGTGGAGCCCGGAATACTTCAAGAACAAGTACGGCACCGATGCCAACGGCCTGGCCAACCGCCCGATCCGCGGCTGGGACTCGGTCACCGTGCCCGGCGTGGTCGCCGGCTGGGCCGCGCTGCATGAGCGCTTCGGCAAGCTGCCGTTCGCCGACCTGATGGAGCCGGCGATCGAGATCGCCGAGCGCGGCTATGCCGTGCCGCCGGTGGTGGCACACAAGTGGGCCGCCGCGGTGCCTGAACTGAAGGACCAGCCCGGCTATGCCGAGACCTTCATGCCCAATGGCCGCGCACCCGCGGTGGGCGAGAAGTTCACCATGAAGGCTGCCGCCGAAACCCTGCGCAAGATCGGCGCGACCCGTGGCCGCGCTTACTATGAAGGCGAGATCGCCGAGCAGATTGCCGCCTTCAGCCAGCAGTGCGGCGGCGCCATGACGCTCGATGACCTGCGCAACTACCGCCCCGACTGGGTCAAGCCGATCAGCAAGTCCTACCGCGGCTACGAGCTGCACGAGATCCCGCCCAACGGCCAGGGCATCGCCGCGCTGATCGCGCTGGGCATCCTGGACCAGTTCGACATGGCTTCGATCCCGGTGGACTCGGTCGATTCTCAGCACCTGCAGATCGAGGCAATGAAGCTGGCCTTTGCCGACCTCTACCGCTACGTGGCCGACCCGCGCAGCATGGAAGTCACGCCGGAGGAAATGCTCGATGACGCCTACCTGAAGTCACGCGCGAAGCTGATCGACATGCAGCGCGCCACGCATTTCGACTTCGGCATGCCCAAGGTGGGCGGCACCATCTACCTGACCGCCGCCGACGAGAACGGCATGATGATCTCGTTCATCCAGTCCAACTACATGGGCTTCGGCTCGGGCGTGGTGGTGCCGGGCACCGGCATCAGCCTGCAGAACCGCGGCGTGGGCTTCTCGATGGACCCGAAGTCGGCCAACGTGGTCGCGGGCGGCAAGCGTCCGTTCCACACAATCATCCCGGCCTTCCTGACCAGGGACGGCCAGCCGGTGATGAGCTTCGGCGTGATGGGCGGCGACATGCAGCCGCAGGGCCACCTGCAGACCGTGGTGCGCATGCTGGATTACAACCAGCAGCCACAGGCCGCGTGCTGCGCGCCGCGCTGGAAGGTCAACCGCGACTTCACGCTGGATGTGGAAAGCACCATGGACCCGGCCACGGTCGCGGGCCTGAAGGCGCGCGGCCACCAGCTCAAGTCGGTGGACGATCCGTACATGGACTTCGGCTCGGGCCAGTTCATCTGGCGCCTGTCGGAGGACGCCGAGCACGGCTATGTCGCGGCCAGCGACAGCCGGCGCGATGGCCAGGCAGTGGGGTTCTGAGCCGGCTGACTCAGTGCCCTCGCCAGCGATACGCCCGGGTCCGCCCGGGCGTTTTTCATGGCACGGCACAACTGTCCGCAACTGGCCCGCCGGCGATCGGCCCAACTGTGCATGGCGTGTCCGCCCCCGCTCCGTACACTGGTGATCAACCAGCCTCCGGAGCCCCCCGCGCCATGACCACCTACGCCTTCCGCCTGCTCAACGTCTTTGCCGAAGCCACCTTCGGTGGCAATCCGCTATGCGTGTTCGAGGATGCGCGCGGTATGGACGAGGCCACCATGCAGGCACTGGCGCTGCAGTTCAACCTGTCGGAAACCACCTTTATCCTGCCGTCGGAACGTGCCAGCGCGCGGGTGCGCATCTTCACGCCGGGCTATGAAATGCGCTTCGCCGGCCATCCGACGCTGGGCACCGCGCACGCTGTGCGCGACCTGGCCGGAACCGGCGACGCGCTGACGCTGGAGTTCGCGGCGGGCGTGGTGCCGGTGACCGCGCAGGGCGATGTCTGGACCTTCACCGCCCCCCACAGCGGCAAGCCGAAGACCGCGCCGGCGGGCCTGTCCGATGCCGACATCGCCAGCCTGCTCGGCCTGCGGGAACACGACCTGCTGGTGTCGCCGATGTGGGTCGACACGGGCGCCGACCAGCTGCTGGTGGCAGTGCGCGGCACCGATGCCGTGCGCCGCGCCAACCCCGACAGCGCGCGCCTGCAGATCTGGCCGCAGAGCAGCCTGGGCCGCAAGACCGTCTACGTCTTTGCTTTCGACCCGGAGCAGCCCGGCCGCGTGCTGTCGCGCTACTTCTTCACCAAGCAAGGCGGCGGCGTGGCCGAGGACCCGGGCACGGGTTCGGCCTGCGCCAACCTCGGCGGCTGGCTGCTGGCCACCGGCCACGCGCTGCCGGCCGAGTATGCGATCGACCAGGGCGAGGCCGTTGGCCGCCCCTGCCGGCTGCGCCTGAAGGCCGATGCCGAAGGCACCATCCGCGTGGGCGGCCGCGTGCTGGAGATCGGCCGGGGTACCGTGACCGTGTAACGGCATCTGCGCTACATTGACGGTTTCGCCTCCCGCCGACCCACGCCCCGCCTGCCATGACCTCGCACGCCATCACCACGCTGGCCGAACTGGAAGCGCTCTACGCGCAACCGGCGGCCCCGTCGCTGTCCAAGGAAGTCGACTACCTGCACCCGCACTACCGCGCCTTTATCGAGGCGGCGCCCTTCTGCCTGCTGTCGACGGTGGGCGAGGACCGGGCTGAATGCTCGCCGCGCGGCGATGCGCCGGGCTTTGTGCAGGTGCTGGACGAACACACGCTGCTGCTGCCCGACCGGCGCGGCAACAACCGCATCGACAGCCTGCGCAATATCGTTGCCGATCCGCGCGTGGGGCTGCTGTTCGTGATCCCCGGCATCAACGAGACCATCCGCGTCAACGGCACCGCGCAGATCAGCGTCGACCCGGCGCTGGTCGCGCGCTGCTTGGCCGACGGCAAGGCCCCGACCACGGTGCTGGTGGTCACGGTGCAGTCAGTGTTCTTCCAGTGCGCCCGCGCGCTGATCCGCTCGCGGCTGTGGGCAGCGGATGCGCAGGTGGCGCGCCAGTCGCTGCCCAGCAACGGCGAGATCCTGGCCACGCTGAGCGACAACGCCATCGACGGCGCCGCCTACGACCGTGACCTGCCCGAGCGGCAGCGCACCACGCTCTACTAACCTAGCCGCGCGGCAGCCACTCCGGCGCGTGCGTGCCGAGCGGCTCGGACGGCAAGGTCCAGCGCGCCGGCGTTTCCGACAGATGCGCCGCATGACGCACCACCGTCAGCATGCCGAAGCCCGACGGCACGGCCTCAAGCAGGTCGGAAACGTCGTCGATCTTCTGCTCGGGCGCCTTGAGCCCGTCCGGCACGCGCCCCAGGCCGCGCAGCCACTGCCCCACCTGCGCCAGCGACACCCGCACATGCCAGCTGCCGCCCTCCACCGCGCGCCGGTGCAGCGCGGCCATCGCGCCGAAGGCCAGCAGGTAGCCCGCGGCGTGGTCCAGCACCTGCGCCGGCAACGGGCGCGGCATGTCGCTGCCGGCCGCCTGCGCTTCGGCATCATTGAAGCCGGTGGCGGTCTGCACCAGCGAATCGAAGCCGCGCTTGTGCGACCACGGCCCCACATGGCCATAGGCGCTCAGCGACACATAGACGATGCCCGGACGTGCGCGCGCCGCGGCCTCCGGCCCCACGCCCAGCTCGGCCAGGCCGCCGGGCCGGTAGCCCTGCACCATCACGTCGGCACCGTGCAGCAGCTTGTGCAGGGTGCGCTTGTCATCGGGATCGCGCAGGTCCAGCTGGCAGCTGCGCTTGCCGCGGCCGGTGTCGATCACCAGCGGCGGGATCGACGGCAGGTGCGAGGCAGTGACCAGCAGCACGTCGGCGCCATGCGCGGCCAGCGTGCGGCCCGCCACCGGGCCGGCGATGATGCGGGTGAAATCGAGCACGCGCACGCCCGACAGCGGCTGCGCATCCGCGGATGCGGGCGCCGGCAGTGGTTGTGGCGGGGCGTCGCCGATGCGCTCCAGCGTCACCGGCGGCAGGCCGCGCAAGGCGGCCGCCTGCGGATGGCGGTCCCATTCCTCGAAGCTGCGCAATGCCGCAACCACCAGGCCCGCGTCGGACGCCGCGGTCTCGAAGGCTTCGGCGTCCCGCTTTTCCAGCGCGGCCTGCACGGCCGCCTTGTCATTGGCGCAGCCGAGCAAGCGCACCACGCCGTCGCGGTGGTGCGGGAAATTGGTATGCAGGCGCACCCAGCGGCCGTCGCCGCAGCGGTAGATGCCGGCCAGCTTGTCCCACAGTTCGGGCGCGGGGCCACCATCGACGCGCAGGTAGCGTTCGCTGCGGAATTCGGTGATGGCGTGGCGCATGTCGACGCTGACGTCCTGCCAGCGGCCGGTGCGGCTGTGCCACAGTGCGGCGGCTGCCAGCGCCGCGGCGCCAAGGCTGGCCTGGGCGGCGGTGCCCACGGCAAAGCTCGACGGCAGCACCGGCTCGGCGCCGTCCAGCTTCAGGTGCGCCAGCGCCTCGGCGGGCAGGCCGGCATCACGCCACAGCGCGGCAACGACTTCAGAGGGCTCAAGCGGCACTGGCGCCGCATCGGGTTGGGCGTTCATGGGCATTCCTGCAGCGATGGACCAAAGCCGGCCACCACGGGCCGGCACGCTCCCATGCTACTCCGACACATCACTTTCGTCGCAGCCAGGCGCATCCGCGCGGACGCAAATCCGGGATAAGGGCGGAAATCCGCGGCGGCTCGCGGCGTGCGGCGGCTCCGGCACGGTAAAATCCCGCTATTGGCATTCCGCCACGCAATCTGACGACCCGGCCCCAAGCACCCAGACGCATCAGGCCGGCCAACCGGCGCCATCATGAGCCACGACAACAAGCCTACCGACAGCACCCCCGCCGCCTCCAACTTCCTGCGCAGCATCATCGACCAGGATCTCGCCGCCAGCACCTATGCCGGCCGCCAGGACAAGGCCGGCGAACCGCTGCCGACCGTCATCACCCGCTTCCCGCCGGAGCCCAACGGCTACCTGCATATCGGCCACGCCAAGAGCATCTGCCTGAACTTCGGGCTGGCGCGCGACTATGGCGGCCGCTGCCACCTGCGCTTTGACGACACCAACCCGGTCAAGGAAGACACCGAATACGTCGATTCGATCATCGACGCGGTGCACTGGCTGGGCTTTTCCTGGGACAGCGAGGGCAAGGACGGCACCAGACAGCCGCACCTGTACTACGCCAGCGACTACTTCGACCAGCTCTACGCCTTTGCCGAGACCCTGATCGAGCGCGGCGCCGCCTACATCGACAGCCAGACCGCCGAGCAGATCGCCGCCAGCCGCGGCAATTTCTCCGAGCCGGGCAAGCCCTCGCCCTACCGCGAGCGCAGCGTCGAAGAGAACCTGCAGCTGTTCCGCGACATGCGCGCCGGCAAGTACGCCGACGGCGAGCACGTGCTGCGCGCGAAGATCGACATGACCGCGCCCAATATCGTGATGCGCGACCCGGTGCTCTACCGCATCCGCCATGCGCATCACCACCGCACGGGCGACAAGTGGTGCATCTACCCGATGTACGACTTCACCCACTGCATCTCGGACGCGCTCGAGAACATCACGCATTCGCTGTGCACGCTGGAGTTCGAGAACAACCGCCCGCTGTACGACTGGGTGCTTGAGCACCTGCGCGATAGCGGCGTGTTTCGCGACCCGCTGCCGCACCAGTATGAGTTCGCGCGGCTGAACCTGACCTACGCCATCACCAGCAAGCGCAAGCTCAAGCAGCTGGTCGACGAGCAGCGCGTGGACGGCTGGGACGATCCGCGCATGCCCACGCTGGTGGGCGTGCGCCGGCGCGGCTACACCCCGGAATCGATCCAGCTGTTCTGCGACCGCGTGGGCGTGGCCAAGGCCGACAGCTGGATCGACATGAGCACCCTCGAAGGCGCGGTGCGCGACGACCTGGACGGCCGTGCCGCGCGCGGCGTGGCCGTGCTGGACCCGCTCAAGCTGATCATCGACAACTACCCCGAGGGCCAGAGCGAGGAATGCTCGGCACCGGTCCACCCGAAGAAGCCGGAACTCGGCAAGCGCGTCTTTCCGCTGTCGCGCGAGCTGTGGATCGAGCGCGAGGACTTCAACGAGACTCCGCCTAAGGGCTACTTCCGCCTGTTCCCGGGCAACAAGGTGCGGCTGAAATACGGCTACGTGATCGAGTGCACCGGCGTGGACAAGGATGCCGACGGCAACGTGATCGCCGTGCACGCCAGCTACCTGCCCGAAACCAAGAGCGGCACGCCGGGCGCCGACAGCGTCAAGGTCAAGGGCGTGATCCACTGGGTCAGCGCGGCGCACGCGTACGAGGCCGAAGTGCGCCTGTACGACCGCCTGTTCAACGACCCCAACCCGGATGCCGGCGGCAAGAACTTCCTGGATGCGCTCAACCCGGATTCCAAGCAGGTGATCACCGCCTACCTGGAGCCGGGCCTGCGCGAGGCGCAGCCCGAAGACCGCTTCCAGTTCGAGCGCCATGGCTACTTCGTCGCCGACCGCACCGATTCGCAGCCGGGCAAGCCGGTCTTCAACCGCATCGTCGGTCTGAAAGACAGCTGGGGCAAGTGATGGCCAAACCTGGCAAGGCAGCCGTGCAAACCATCACCTTCCCGCTCGAGGGCGAGTTCATCGCGCTCAATGACCTGCTCAAGCTGGCGGGCGTGTGCGACAGCGGCGGCGCCGGCAAGGCGCTGGTCGCCACCGGCGAAGTCTCGGTGGACGGCGCGCCTGAATCGCGCAAGACTGCCAAGATCCGCGCCGGGCAGGTGGTGGGCCTGGCGGGCATCGAGATCCGCGTGGTCGCCGCCTGACCGCTCGGGCCGGGCCGGCGGCGCCAGTGACGGCGGCGCCGGCATTGCAACCGAAAGGACTGGATTATGCCGATCGCTTTCTGGTGCGTGCTGCTGGCCGGCATCCTGCCGCTGGCGACGGTGGCCATCGCCAAGGCCAGCGGGCCTGGCTATGACAACCATGACCCGCGCGGCTGGCTGGAGCAGCAGTCCGGCCGCGCGCGCCGCGCCGACATGGCGCACCGCAACCACTTCGAGGCCTTCCCCTTCTTTGCCGCCGCCGTGCTGGCCGCCAGCCACCTGCAGGCGCCGCAGGCCCGCATCGACGAGCTGGCCGTGGTCTTCATCGTGGCCCGCCTGCTCTACACCGTGTGCTACGTGACCGACCGCGCCACGCTGCGCACGCTGTGCTGGACCATCGGCTACCTGTCGGTGGTGGGCATGTTCCTGCTGCCCGTGTTCGTCCACTGAACGCCGACTGAGCCATGGCCGCACGCGCGCTGGCACTCGCTGCCGCCCTGGGCATCACCGCTGCGCAGGCGGCGCCGCTTGAGTACACCATCGATCCGGCGCACACCACCGTCTATTTTTCCGCCAGCCATTTCGAGCGCAGTTCGGTGCGCGGGCGCTTTGGCAAGATCGACGGGCGCCTGGTCTATGACGCGGACAGCGGCGCCGGCGCACTCGACGTGACCGTGGACCTGGCCTCGGTCGATACCGGCAACCGCACCCTGGACGGCGTGCTGCGCTCGGCACAATTCTTCGATACTGCCCAGCACCCGGTGGCGCGGCTGCGCGCGGACCGCTTCCTGATGGAAGGCGGCCGGCTGGCGGCGGTGGAAGGCGAGCTGACGCTGCACGGCGTCACGCAGCCGCTGCGCCTGCAGGCCGAACGTTTCCGCTGCGGCGAGGTCACCCTGTTCGGCGTGAGCCGGCAGGTCTGCGGCGGTGACTTCCGCGCCGAGGTGCCGCGCAGTGCCTTTGGCATGACCCGCTTCCTGCCCGAGGTAGGCGACACCGTGACGCTGCAAGTGGCGGTCGAGGCATCGCCCGCGGGCAGCACCCCACGGTAACCGTATTCGTCACCTCCGGCGCAAATTTCTCTTGTAGAATCAGCGCTTTGCCCAATTCCCGCCACGCTCGCCTGCGTGTGCCTGATGGGGGCGCGCGAGACCAAGACCATGTTCGACATCCATTCCGGCGACATCGTGGCCGCCGCACTGGCAGCTGCCGGTGCCTGCCTGGCCTGCAGCATTCCGGGCGACTTCCTGCGCCGCTTCCCGCTGTGGGCAGTGCAAACCTACGGCCGCGGCGCGCTGCTGATGCCGTTCCTGGCGATGATGGTCGGCACCTGGCTGTTCCGCCTCGGGGTGGCCGGCCAGATCGACTCCACCGCCGGGCAGGCGCTGATCGTTGCCGCCGGCTTCCTGAGCACGCTGCTGCTGTCGGCGCTGCTGCGCTTCTACCTCAAGGAATACCGCAAGCGCTGAGCCACTGCGCGAGTATGCCGGGCCCGCAGGCGGTGTCCGGCAAATGGCGTATGATGCGGCCTTTTGCGTCTCCCGCACCCCAGCCGGGGCGCCTGCCGCTCACTTCACCTCATGGCGCTCAAATCCACCATCTTCAAAGCTGACCTGTCGGTCTCCGACATGGACCGGCCCTACTACGGCAGCCACAGCCTGACCATCGCCCAGCACCCGTCCGAGAATGACGCGCGCATGATGGTGCGCCTGCTGGCCTTTGCCTGCGAAGCCACCGAAACGCTGGCCTTCACGCGCGGCCTGGACGAACCCGACGAACCCGACCTGTGGGACAAGCGCCTGACCGGCGACATCGCCCACTGGGTCGAACTGGGCCAGCCCGACGAAGCGCGCCTGAAGCGCGCCGCGGCGCGCGCCGAGCGCGTGACCGTCTATACCTACAACGCCGCCAGCGCGCGCGAATGGTGGAAGGGCATGGCGGGCAAGGCCGGCAAGCTGCGCAACGTCACCGTCTACAATGTCCCGGCGGAAGCGGTCGAAGCCCTGGCTGCGCTGGCGCAGCGCGCCATGCGCCTGTCGGTGACGATCCAGGACGGCGACATCTGGGTGGCCGACGACGACCGCAATGTGCAACTGACGCTGGATGTGCTCCAGCGCGCCCAAGCCTGAACGCAGCCGCGCTGCGTTCTCCTCTCACCACGTCTGTTCCCATCGGAAGGAAATACGCCATGCAAACCACGCCCTCTGGCCTGCAATACGAAGACACCACCGTCGGCGCCGGCGCCGAAGCCACCGCCGGCAAGCACGTCACCGTGCACTACACCGGCTGGCTGTACGAGAACGGCCAGGCTGGCCGCAAGTTCGATTCGAGCAAGGACCGCAACGACCCGTTCGTGTTCCCGCTGGGTGCCGGCCATGTGATCCGCGGCTGGGACGAAGGCGTGCAGGGCATGAAGGTGGGCGGCGTGCGCCGGCTGGTGATCCCGGCCGACCTCGGCTACGGTGCCCGCGGCGCCGGCGGCGTGATCCCGCCGAACGCTACCCTGCTGTTTGAAGTGGAACTGCTGGCGGTCTAAGCCGGCAGCAAGGTTGTCGCGCCTGCACAGGCAGGGGCGACAACCGCGGCAACTACCCGTCTTGCTGGCGCGCCCGCGCCTCAGAACCCGATCGCGGCGTTGCCGACATCGACGCGGACCTTGTCCCGGTCCAGCAGCCGCGCCGCATGGCGGGCATAGTCCTGCGCCCAGGCAGGATCGCCGGAGAAGCGCGCCTCTCCGGAAAACTTGGCGACATTCAGGATCTTGTCGATCACCAGCACCTTGCCGACCGGGCTCGACGCCTGACAGCCCAGCTCGCTGTATTCCCGGTCGAACCAGCGCCACGCGGCGTCCTCGGTGACCGCGGCCAGCTCGTCCGTGCCGATCGTGAAGTCATATTCCTTGCCACTGCCGAACACCACCGTAAGCGTGCGTGCCATCGCGGGTTCCCCCTGTGAATTGAGGCCACCATTGTAAGGACATGGCAGCCGCGCCGGCCAGCAATTCACGTGCACCTGATCGCGGACAAAGGTGCGGCAGCACCCGTCCGCGGCGAGTGACAGAGGCGGCACGCCACGCCAAACGTTGTCAGGCGCCCACACCCGTGCCGGTTGCTCAGGCAATTCTGAGAAAAACTGGCACTTATGTCATTTCCCCCACCTTCCCGTGGCGCCGCTTTGATTTATGCTTCCACCATGGCCATCACGCGACAGGACCTCGAATCCGACCGTCTGCGCACCTCGCTGTGCAGTACTCCGGTCGCGTCCTCGCTGCTGCCGGAAGCCGTGCTCGAGCAGTCCCTTTCCGACACGCTGGCGCGCCGCCCGGAAGATCCCGCGCTTGGCGGCGATGTCTGGCTGTTCGGCTATGGTTCGCTGATCTGGAACCCGATGGTGGTGCACACCGAGCGCCAGCGCGCCACCGTGCACGGCTACCACCGCGGCTTCTACCTCTATTCCCGCATCAACCGGGGCACCTGGGACAACCCGGGCCTGGTACTGGGCCTGGACCGGGGCGGCTGCTGCCACGGCATGGTGTTCCGCATCCCCAGCCATGTGGTCGAGCAGGAATTCCGCGTGCTGTGGCGCCGCGAGATGCTGACCGGGGCCTACCATCCGCGCTGGCTGCGCATCCGCACCGGGGATGCCAGCGCGCCTGAGCAGCGTGCCCTCGCCTTCGTCATGAACCGCTCGCACGAGGCCTACGCCGGCCGGCTGCCGGATCCCAGCGTGGTCGAGCGCCTGCGCCACGCTGCCGGACTGTACGGCCCCGCGCGCGAATACCTGCAGCAGACCTTGCTGGGCCTGGCCACCAACGGCGTCGACGATCCCTACTTGGGCAGGCTCTGGCGCCAGCTGCAGGCCAACGATGCCGCCGACGCCGAGCGCGCTGCGCACGCCGCCCGCGACGACGCAGCGCCCCTGCCGGCCAGCCCCCACGAAACCGTCTGAGCCAAGGAGCTGCCGCCATGACGCGCCCCGCCGCCCTCACCCGCAGACAGGCACTCAACGAGCTGCTGGGCCTGATGGGATTGCTGATGGGGGGTGGCCTGCTGGCGGCCCAGGGCGGGCAAACCCTGGCGGCACGGCCCGCCGGCGGCGCGGCCAGCCAGCCCGCCGCCCGAGCGCCGCGCAGCGCGGCCATGCAGCCGCCGCCACGCCGCGACGCCATCGGCACGCTCGACCGCAACCTGATCACCGCCGCCAGCGCCGGCGACCAGGACCTGGTGGCGCGCCTGCTGGCCGCCGGCGCCTCGGCGCGCGCGGCCGACGAGCGCGGGCGCAGCGCCCTGCTGGCGGCGGTGCAGAACCGGCACACCGAAGTCGCGCGCACGCTGCTGCTGGCCGGCGCCGATGTGAACCTGAAGGACACCGAGGCCAACAGCCCCTTCCTGCTGGCAGCCGCCACCGGCCAGGCCGACATGGTGCGCCTGGCGCTGGCGCACGGCGCCGACCTGGCCAGCACCGACCGCTATGACGGCACCGCGCTGATCGCCGCCAGCCAGCACGGCCATGTCGAGGTGGTGAAGCTGCTGCTGAAGGCCGGCGTTGCCGTGGACCATGTCAACGACCTCGGCTGGACCGCGCTGCTGGAAGCGGTGATCCTGGGCGATGGCAGCACCCGCTACGAGGAAACGGTGCAACTGCTGCTGGATGCCGGCGCTGACGCCAACCTCGCCGACCGCGAAGGCGTGAGCCCCACGCGCCATGCGCGCGAGCGGGGCTACAAGACGATGGTGAAGATGCTGATGCGGGTGCGGGGGCATTGAGGGCCGGCACCGCGTAAATAAAAAAAGCTGGTCGGTCGACCAGCCTTTTTCATATGGCTACCCGGCTGCCTCAGGCCGCGGGCCTCTCCTCTGCGCCGGTGTTGCGCGCATTCTCGCATTCCTGCAGATGGCGCCACATCACCTTGCCGGTGCCCGACTTCGGCAGCGCCTCAACGAACTCCACCACGCGCGGGTACTTGTAGGCGGCCATGTTCTCCTTGGCCCATTCGATGATCTGCTCCGGCGTGGTCTTGCCTTTGGCATGGGCGCGCAGCACCACCACCGCCTTGACGGTCTCGCCGCGGTACGGGTCGCGCGTGCCGATGATGCAGGCCTCCTGCACGTCCGGATGCTTGTACAGCAGGTTCTCCACCTCGGCCGGCCACACCTTGAAGCCCGACGCATTGATCATGCGCTTGAGGCGGTCGGTGATGAAGAAGTAGCCCTCTTCGTCCATGCGGCCCAGGTCGCCGGTGCGGAAGAAGGCCTTGCCCTCGAACTCGATAAAGGCGTCGCGGGTGGCGTCTTCCTTGCCCCAGTAGCCCTTGAACACCTGCGGGCCGCTGACGATGATCTCGCCGATCTCGTTGGGCGGCAGTTCCTTGAGCGTGACCGGGTCGACCACGCGCGCGTCGGTGTTGAAGGTCGGCACGCCCAGGCACTGCAGCTTGGGCCGGTCCGACGGGTTGCTGTGCGTCGGCGCCATGGTCTCGGACAGGCCGTAGCCTTCCAGGTAGTTCAGCCCGAACTGCTCGCGCAGGCGCTCGGCCACGGCCTGCGGCATGGCCGCGCCGCCGCCGCCGATATAGCGCAGGCTGGCCAGGTCGAACTGGGCCAGGTTGGGGCTGGCCAGGAAGTCGATCACCATGGTCGGGATATTGGTCCAGTGCGTGACCTGGTAGCGCGAGATCAGGCGGCCGGCCACCTCGCGGTCCCAGCGCGGCAGCATCACCACGGTGGCGCCGCTGTAGATCGGGCCGTTCATGCCGTACTGCATGCCGGTGACGTGGAACAGCGGCAGCACCGACAGGATCACCGATTCGGCGCCCGAGCCCGACCAGGTTGAGCCGCCGACGATGTTGTGCATCACCGAGCGGTGCGTATGGATGCAGCCCTTGGGGAAGCCGGTGGTGCCCGAGGTGTAGGGCATCACCGCCATGTCGTCCGGGCCGGCGGTGTGCGGGCCAGGCTGCAGGCCGGCACCCAGTACCTCGGGCCACGCGGTGGCGCCCGCGGGCAGCGGATGCGGCGTGGTCAGCCAGGCCGGCGGCGCGTCTTCCGGATGTTCGTGCGTGGGCGGCAGCGCGTCGGCATACTGGGTCACCAGCATATGCTCCAGGCGCTCGGCCGGCGCCAGTTCCGCCTGCGCCTGCTCGACCCCGGCGGCCAGGTCGGCGGTGAAGATCGCCACGCGCGCCTGCGCGTCGGTCACGTAATGCTTGAATTCCTCGGCACGGTTCATCGGGTTGACCGGCACCACCACCGCGTCGGCGCGCAGGATGGCGTAGTAGCTGACGATGAACTGCGGGCAGTTCTGCATGTACAGCAGCACCCGGTCGCCCTTCTTCACGCCCGCCTTCTGCTGCAGCCAGCCGGCCAGGGCGGTGGCCTGCGCCTCCAGCTCACGGAAGGTGATGGCATTGCCGAAGTAGCGGATCGCGGCCTTGTCGGCATAGCGGAGCGCCGAGACTTCCAGGTTGGCCCAGAGCGAGGTCTCCGGCAGCACGATGGCGGTCGGCAGGCGCTTCGGCCAGAACTGGAAATGCGGGCGAGCTGGGGTCTGCATGCAAGGTCTCCTGTGCGGTCTCGCGGACCGGGGCTTTTGGTATGATCAAGGACTATAACCGAACGATCGTTCTATTTTCAACCGCAGACTTTCCCGAACCCTGCGGGCACGGTATTGGCACAAGGCGTTGCATTCGGCGCCTTCGCCCTCACAATAGGGGTATAGATTGCCTTGCCCCTTCGGGCGGCCCGCCCGGGCTGGCCGCTCCCGCCTCTCCCCGATCCAGGATTTCCCATGAGCGACGTGACCCTGCAGAATTTCGAAACCGAAGTGATCGAGGCCTCGCGCCAGGCGCCCGTGCTGGTCGACTTCTGGGCGCCGTGGTGCGGCCCCTGCCGCACGCTGGGCCCGATGCTGGAACGGCTGGAATCCGAGGCCGGCGGCCAGTGGAAGCTGGTCAAGGTCAATGTCGACGAGAACCAGGACCTGGCCGCGCACTTCGGCGTGCGCAGCATCCCGCATGTGGTGGCGATTGCCGACGGCCAGGCGGTGGACCAGTTCATCGGCGTGCTGCCCGAGTCCGGCCTGCGTGAATTCCTCGGGCGGCTGATGCCCAGGCCCGCGCAGACGGCCCTGCATGACGCGCTGCAACTGGCCGCCGAGGGCGACCGGGCCGGCGCCGAGGCGAAGTTCGACGAAGCCATTGCGCTCGACCCCGAGACCGACGCCGCCCGGCTGGCCTATATCGGTTTCCTGCTGGACGGCAATGCCATCGCCGAGGCCAGGTCGCAGTTCGAGGCCCTGTCGCCGCAGGCCGCGCAGCAGGACGCCCATGCCGCGCTGCGCATGCGCATGGATGCGATGGAGGGCCTGTCCGGCCTGCCGGACGAGCCCACCCTGAGCGCGCGCATTGCCGCCGACCCGCGCGACCTGGCGGCGCGGCGGGACCTGGCCAGGCTGCTGATCGCGCGCCAGCAGTACGAGCCGGCGCTGGAGCAGTTGCTGGAAATCGTGCGCACCGATCGCACTTTCGAGGACGATATCGGCCGCAAGACCATGCTGTCGGTGTTCGAGATGCTGGCCGACCGGCCCGACGTGGTGTCGCACTGGCGCCGCCAGCTGAGCACGGCGCTGAACTGAACGGCCGGGCCGCGGGCCCCGGCGCGGTAAACTGGCGGACTCAGTTCCGCCATTTTTCCTGCCATCCGCCATGCCAGCGCCCCGCCTGATCGACTTCAAGACCGAGCCCGCCCCCAGCCACGACCGCCCGCGCCCGGACCGGCTGGTGTCAGGCAACCCCGACCGCACCACCTGGACGCACTACAGCGCGCAGCACGGCGATTTCGACTGCGGCATCTGGGCATGCGAGCCCGGGGCATGGCGCATCGCCTTTCCGGCCGGCAAGGAAGAGTTCTTCCATGTCATCAGCGGCCGGATCCGCATCAGCGACGATGCCGGCCAGGCCAGCGATTTCGGCCCCGGCGACGCCTGCGTGATCCCGGCCGGCTTTACCGGGCTGTTCGAGGTGCTGGCGCCGGTGCGCAAGTATTTCGTGGTGATCGACCGCGCCGCCGCCCACCCGGCCTGACTGCGCTCAGGCCGCCGTGACCGGGCCTTCGACCAGCGTGAAGCCGTGCTCGCGCATATGTTCCACCATCATCGCGTCCATCGACTTGACGTGATGGTCGAACCAGCCCGAGAGCTCGGCCACCAGGCGGCGGCCAAGCTGGAACTCGGCATCGGTGTGCACCTTGTCGCGCACCGCGGCGGCCACGGCCAGCACCTGCTGGTGCTCGCCCGCGTGGCAATGGCGCGGGCCGAAGCCCATCGCCTCCATCCACTGCTCTTCCTGTGCGAAATGATGGCGGGTATGGTCGATCCATTCGTCCATCGCCGCCAGGAAGCCGGCGTCGTCGGCGCCGGCCACCGCGGCCAGCAGCTGCACGAACTCGGCATGGGTGGCGTCGGTGACCGGTTCGCCCAGATGGAGGTGGTCCGGCAGGCCGGCGGAGGAAAGCTGGTCTTTGGCGTCCATGGATCGACGGCAATCGTGGGAGAAAACGGCAAGGATACCGAATCGGCGCGGCCCGGGCCTGATCTGGCGCAAGCCCAGGGGGTATGCTGTGGGCGATGCGCCCTGTCCGCTACACCAAACCCTCATGCCAAGACTGATCTTCTTCTGCGGCCATGCCGGCACCGGCAAGACCACCCTCGCCCACCGCCTGATCGGCCCGCTGATGCAGGCCACCGGCGAGCCCTTCTGCCTGCTCGACAAAGACACCCTGTACGGCCGCTACAGCGCCGCGGCCATGGCCGCGATCACCGGCGACCCCAATGACCGCGACAGCCCGGCCTACCTGAACAACCTGCGCGACCCGGAATACCAGGGCCTGCTCGACACCGCGCGCGAGAACCTGGCGCTGGGCATCAGCGTGATCGTGATCGGCCCGCTGTCGCGCGAGGTCAAGGCCCACCTGCTGCATGACCCCGGCTGGCTGCACGTGCCCGCCGGCACGACGGTGCGCACGGTCTGGGTCCATCTGCCTGAAGACGAGGCCCATGCGCGCATCATCCGGCGCGGCAATCCCAACGACGCCTACAAGCTGGGCCACTGGGAAGCCTACCGCACCCGGCGCTTCATGCCGGCGCCCGCGGATTATCCGGAGCTGATCTTCTTCGACAACCTTGCACCCGGCGACGCCGAGATCGACGGGCTGCTGCGCGCGCTGAGCGCCTGAGCGGCCCGGGCGGCTTCAGCCGCGCGCGATCGCGCCGATCACCGCCGACGCCGCGACAAAGCCGAACACCGCCGTCACCGCCACCGACGAGCCAAAGCCCGCGCAGGCCAGCCCCTGCGGGCCGCGCATGGCCGGCTGGCCCGGCTGCAGGTCCAGCGGCGGCGCCTCGTCGATCTCGCAGGCCTGCTGCTCGGGCTCGGGATATTGCAGCGGCTCGTCCGAATAGACCGCGGCGATGCCGAACTTCTTCTTCGGGTCGCGCGTAAAGCCCCATTGCTTGCGCAGGCCGGCGCGCACCTTGGACAGCAGCGGGTCCTGGATCGTACGCGCCAGGTCGTCGATGCGCACGCGCGTGGGGTCGAGCTGGCCGCCCGCGCCGCCGCAGGTGATCACCGGCACGCCCTGGCGCCGGGCCCAGCCGAGCATCCCAGTCTTGACGCGCACCGCGTCGATGGCGTCGATGACGTAGTCATAGCCGGCTCCGAGCAGCTCGGGCACGTTGTCCGGCGTGACGAAATCATCGACCTGCGTTACCCGGCAGCGCGGGTTGATGGCCACGATGCGCTCGGCCATGGCCTCGACCTTGGCGCGCCCGTAGGCATCGCCCAGCGCATGGATCTGGCGGTTGGTGTTGGACAGCGCGATATGGTCCAGGTCGATCAGCGTGATGCACCCGACCGCATTGCGCGCCAGTGCCTCGGCCGCCCAGCTGCCGACGCCGCCAATGCCGACCACGCACACGCTGGCCGCCTCCAGGCGGGCCAGGCCGGCGGCGCCGTAGAGCCTTGCCACGCCGCCGAAGCGGCGGTGGTAGTCATCCTCGGCCGGGCTTTCGTGGGTCAGCGGCTCGGGCAGGCCGGCCAGGTCGTGTGCGGCATCGTTCATGCTGGAGGTATCGGGTCGATGGAGTGCGGCAGGGTCGGCGCTTGGCTGCGCGGGGCAAGAATCCGGCATTTTCCGGCGGCGATGTCAGCCAATCCCCGACAAAGACAGGAAGCGCGCAACTATACAATAGACGTGCAGTGGTCCGTTCGCCGCCCCGCGCTGGCTTGGGCGGCCCCGGCCCTGCCCCCCCGCCAGACAGGAGAGCCCGCCTCATGCCCGTGCGCCGCAAGGTTGTTCTGTGGAGTGTGCTGACACCCATCGCGCTGATCGCGCTGCTGGTGGTCGTGATCCTGACCTTCGACTGGAACCGCCTCAAGCCCTGGCTCAATGACCGCGTCACCGAGGCCATCGGCCGCCCCTTTGCCATCAACGGCGACCTGAGCGTGACCTGGCGCCGCGGTGAGGGCGAGAAAGGCTGGCATACGCTGGTGCCGTGGCCGCGGCTGTCGGCGCGCGACATCACCATCGCCAATACCGACTGGGCCAAACAGCCCAACCTGGCAACCGTGCGCGAGCTGATCTTCGTGCTGCGTCCGATACCGCTGCTGGCGCACCAGATCGCGGTGCCGACCATTGTCGTCGACAGCCCGGCGGTGTGGCTGGAGCGCCTGCCGGACGCCCGCAACAACTGGACCCTCGAGTTCGGCCCCAAGAAGGGCCCGTCCGAATGGGAGCTGCATATCGGCGAGGTGGTGCTGGCGCGCGGCAACCTGGCGCTGGCCGACCAGCTCAAGAAGATCGAGCTGCAGGCAGAGCTCGACACCATCGGCGGCAGCCCGCTCTATGACAAGGCCCGCGACGGCGCGCTGGTCGCGCCCGAGGCCTCCGCGGTGCCGCCAGGGCCCCCGGCCAGTGCACCCGGCGCGGCCAGGGCAGCCTCCGCGCCAGCGGCTTCGGCGCCGGGCGTTTCCGCCCCGCCGGCCACGGCCAAGGGCCCCGACGACCGCTACGGCGTGCGCTGGAAAGCCACCGGCCGCTACAACGAGGCCACCATCAACGCCAGCGGCAAGGCCGGCACGGTGCTGAGCCTGCGCAACGCCGACGTGCCCTTCCCGATCCTGGCCGATGTGCGGGTTGGCACCACCCGCGCCGTGATCGAAGGCACCGTGACCAACCCGGCCCACCTGGCCGCGCTGGACGTGCACCTGACCCTGAGCGGCGACAGCATGGCCAGGCTCTATGCGCTGACCGGCGTGGTGCTGCCGTCCACGCCCCCGTACCAGACCCGCGGCCGGCTGATGGCGACGCTGCGCAAGCAGGGCTCGATCTACGAGTACCAGAAGTTCACCGGCCGCGTCGGCGGCAGCGACCTGTCCGGCACGCTGACCTTTACCAAGCGCGAGCCGCGCCCGCTGCTGGCCGGCAACCTGGTGTCCAACCAGCTGCGCTTTGTCGACCTGGCGCCGTTGATCGGCGCCGATGCCAAGCCCGGACGCCCCGCCAAGGACAGCCCGGTGGCCCAGCCGGCCGACAAGGCGCTGCCGGTGGCGCCATTCCGCACCGAGCGCTGGGACGAGATCGACGCCGACGTGCGCTTTGCCGGCAAGCGCATCATCCGCGATGCCGACCTGCCGATCACCGACCTGGTCACGCACCTGAAGCTGCAGGACGGCGTGCTGCTGCTGGACCCGCTGAATTTCGGCGTGGCCGGCGGCAACCTGGTGTCGACCATGCGCCTGGACGGCAAGCGCGAGCCGATGGGGGCCACGGTCGACATGACCGCGCGGCACATGAAGCTCAAGCAGCTGTTCCCCACCTTTGACCTGATGCGCACCAGCATCGGCGAACTCAACGGCAGCGCGAAGCTCTCGGCCACCGGCAATTCAGTGGCGGCACTGATGGCGTCTTCCAACGGCGAAGCCAAGCTGCTGGTCGAGAACGGCACGGTCAGCAAGTTCCTGCTTGAGGCGATGGGGCTGAACGTGGGCAGCGTGGTGATCCGCAAGCTGTTCGGCGACAGGCCGGTGCGGATCAACTGCGGCGTCAGCGACTTTGCCTTCACCGACGGCATCGCGCGGGCGCGCACCTTTGTGCTGGATACGGAAGATGCGGTGGTCGAAACCACCGGCGGCATCGACCTGCGCAATGAAAGGCTGGCGCTGACCATCCACCCGGACTCCAAGGGCCTGCGCGTGTTCTCGCTGCGCTCGCCACTGTACGTGGGCGGCACCATGAAGAAGCCGTCCGTCAGCCCCGATATCGGGGTGCTGGCGCTGCGCGCCGGCGGCGCGCTGTCGCTGGCGCTGCTGGCACCGGTGGCGACTGCGGTGCTGCCGCTGGTGGACCTGTCCCCGGACGGCGAAGACAACCTGTGCGCAACGCTGCTGGCCGACCTGCGCAAACGCCCGGTCGCGCCGCCGCCGGGCAAGACCTACAAGGATCCCAGGACCGGCAAGACCGCCGGCATGACCGCCGGCAGGCCGATCCCGAAGGAAACGCCGGGGACCGCCGCGCAGGCTGACGCCCAGACCCGCCAGCCGGCACGCGCCAGCGAGCGCGAGGAGCGCAAGCCGGCGCCGGCACCGGCGCGCCCGGACAACGATCCCCTGTACAAGGGCGGTTGAGGCGCGTGCAAACCATGGCGCGTCGCCTGGCGGCCACATGTCCGCCCTTGTCTGAAGCAAAATCGCAACACTTTGCCCCGCTGCGACATCCTGCCGCACGCAGCCGTTGTGCCGCGCCCACGCCGGGCGCATAATTAAACGGCCATTTACAAGAAGTTTAAGCATGGCAAGCATCGGGTGCGGTGCGGGTTCGCCCGCTGCATCCTTCTGAAGGCGCGGCTGCGGCCGCCCTTTGTTTCCTCTTTATTTTCCCGCCTCGGCACGGCCGCCGGCCGCCACGAGCGCGGCCACCGCGAGCCCCCGTTCCCATGTCGCTGCCGCACGCCGCCGTCCCGCCGATCACCTGGCTGATCGCGCTGACGGTGTGCAACCACGTGGCCTTCAATGCCAGCCGCGTGGTGGTGTCGCTGTTCGCGATTTCCCTCAAAGCCTCCACCATCACACTCGGCGTGCTGATGTCGCTGTATGCGGTGCTGCCAATGCTGCTGGCAATCCGCGCCGGCAAGCGCATCGACGAGATCGGGCCGCGCAAGCCGATGACCGCGGGCTCGCTGATGGTGGTGGCGGGCACGCTGCTGCCGGCGCTCTGGCACGACCTCGGCGCGCTGTACCTGTCATGCGCGCTGATCGGCGTGGGCTTCATGCTGGTCCAGGTGGCGATGCAGCTGCTGATCGGCCAGGTCTCCACCAACGAGACCCGGCTGCGCAACTACACCTGGCATGCGCTGGGGCTGTCGGTGTCCGGCACGCTCGGGCCGGTGGCGATGGGCTACGTTATCGAGCATGCGGGCTTCCGTCCCGCCTTCATGGTGCTGGTGGCGGTGGCGCTGGTCGGCCAGGCCGGCCTGCAATGGCTGCGTCCGCGCCTGCCGGCGCAAGGCGGCAATGCCGGGCGCATCGCCATCGAGGACGGCAGCCGCCACTCCACGCTGGACCTGCTGCAGCATGCCGAGCTGCGCGCGGTCTTTATCGCCAGCGCGGTGCTGTCCGCCGCATGGGACCTGCACGCCTTCCTGATCCCGATCCAGGGCTCGCGCATCGGCCTGTCGCCGTCGTCGATCGGCTGGGTGCTGGGCGCTTTCGCGATTGCCACCTTTGCCATCCGCGTGGCCATGCCGGCGGTGTCGCGCCGGCTCTCGGAGTGGAAAATCATCCGCAGCGCGCTGCTGGTGGGAGCGCTGGCCTACCTGGCCTACCCCCTGGTCACGCAGTTCTGGCTGATGTGCGGGCTGGCCTTCGTGCTGGGCCTGGCGCTGGGCAGCGCCCAGCCCAATGTCATGAATATCCTGCACACGGCGTCGCCGCACGGCCGCGCCGGCGAGGCACTGGGCCTGCGCTCGGCGGTGCTCAATACCAGCCAGGTGGTGTGGCCGCTCACGTTTGGCGTGGTCGGCACGGCGCTGGGCATGCTGCCGATCTTCCTGTCGATGGCGGGCGCGATGGGCGCGGCCGGCTACTACTCGCGGCGCCAGGGGCGCAAGGCGCTGCCACCGCCGGTTTAGCCGCCGCGGCAGGTGGCGCTGCCGATACGTTTGTCGCCACGCAAATGCGATCCCCGATGCATTCGCTATACTCGAATCAGCCGGACCTGCGGCCCCCGCCCCCGGGCGCACCGCGCATCCCGACCGATATCCTGATGATTGCGACATGACTCAACTTGCCGACCTTCGCCGTAGCTATGTGCTGGGCTCTCTGTCCGAAACCGACGTAGCGCCCGACCCGATGAGCCAGTTCAAACGCTGGTTCGACGAGGCGGTCACGGCCAAGCTGCCCGAACCCAATGCCATGACCCTGGCCACGGTCGACGCCGACGGCCAGCCGTCCGCGCGCATCGTGCTGCTCAAGGGCATCGACGACCGCGGCTTCACCTTCTTCACCAACTATGAAAGCCGCAAGGGCCTGGACCTGGCGGCAAACCCGCGCGCGGCGCTGCTGTTCCACTGGGTGCAGCTGGAGCGCCAGGTACGCGTCGAAGGGCGCGTCGAGAAAGTCTCGGACGACGAGAGCGACGCCTATTTCGCCACGCGCCCGCTGGGCTCGCGCGTGGGCGCCTGGGCCTCTGCGCAAAGCCGCGAGGTGCCCGGCCGCGACGTGCTGGAGCAGCGCGAGCAGGAATACCGCAGCAAGTTCGGCGAAAACCCGCCGCGCCCGCCGCACTGGGGCGGCTACCGCCTGGTGCCGACCGCGCTGGAGTTCTGGCAGGGCCGCCCGTCGCGGCTGCACGACCGCATTGCCTTCCGCCTGCAACCCGGCGGCGACTGGCAGATCGTGCGGCTGTCGCCCTGAAACGGTTGGCACGCGCCTGAACATGCGCCAACTACGCCGAACGGGTCGGTAGTGGGGTCTTCTGGGCGGTGCGCTGCACAAGCTGCGGAATTGGACTAAAGTGAGACCGGCGTCGCTTGGTTACTCTTTTCTTGCAGCGCTCGATACGGATTGGGCAAGGTTCCAGCTCAGTACCAACCTTGCCTGATGCGTCGGCCGCAGCGTGTGCCGCAACCATCGGGAGGTAAAGCGCATGTTTTTCAAGCAAGCCCTGGAAAAGCAACTCGACAACTGGATCGCCGACCTGCGAGAGAATGCCAATCTGCCGGTCAGCTTGCGGCTGTGGAATGGCATCGAATACCCGCTCGGGCACTTCGACAAGCCGGCTGTCACGCTGACCGTACGCGAAGCCGCGGCCCTGCCGCTGCTGCTGACGCCGAGCCTGGACAACCTGGGCGAAGCGTATGTGCAGGAGAAAATCGACTTCGAGGGCAGGCTGACGGACATCATCAAGGTCGCCTACGGCTTCTCGGCCGCGGCCACGCACCGCGCCGGCGGCGCGCTGTTCAAGGCGGCGCAGCACTTCGCGCATACCAAGCAGGAAGACAAGAACTCGATCCAGTACCACTACGACGTCTCCAACGACTTCTACCAGCTCTGGCTCGATCCCAACATGGTCTACTCCTGCGCCTACTTCGAGCACGGCGACGAAGACCTGGCCACGGCGCAAATCAAGAAGATCGACCACATCCTGACCAAGATCCGGCTGCAGCCTGACCAGACGCTGCTGGACATCGGCTGCGGCTGGGGCGCGCTGGTGCTGCGCGCCGCGCAGAAGTTCGGTGCGCGCTGCGTGGGCATCACGCTGTCGCAAAACCAGTTCGACCTGGCCACCGAACGTGTCAGGGCCGCGGGCCTGTCCGACCGCATCGAGATCCGGCTGCAGGACTACCGCGACACCGCCGGCACCTTCGACCGCATCACCAGCGTCGGCATGTTCGAGCATGTGGGCAAGGACAACCTGCCCGGCTACTTCAGCCGCATCCGCGAACTGCTGGCCGACGACGGCTATGTGATGAACCACGGCATCACCTCGCCCGACCCCGACAACGGCGCGACGCCGATGGACGGCGCCGAGTTCATGGACCGCTATGTGTTCCCGCAGGGCGAGCTGCCGCATATCGGGCTGGTGCTGCGCACGCTGCAGCAAGGCGGCCTGGAAGCCTTCGACGTCGAACTGCTGCGCCGCCACTACGCGCAGACGCTGCACTACTGGGCCGACAACTTCGAGGCCCGCGGCGACACCATCCGCAGCCTGGTCGGCGAGAAGAAATACCGCATCTGGCGGGTCTACCTGGCCGGCTGCGCACATGCCTTCGAGACCGAGAAGATGTCGATCTACCAGGTGCTCTGCCACAAGGCCGGGCTGCCGGCCGATACCCTGCCGTGGTCGCGCCGCTATATCTACGACCAACCCATTGGCCGCAACGACTGAAGGCAACGCCGGCGATTGACTGAAGACCTCTTTGGCGGGCTGCTCCAGCCCGCCCCACCTGCCCCTGCGGAGCCGCCCGCCGCCCCCTCCGGCAAACCTGCGCGTGGCAAGAGCGTGCAACCCGCACAGGCGGACGAAACCCTGTGCGCGCTCGCCGCGCAGCTGCCATCGAACCTGTACTTCGGCACATCCTCCTGGGCCTACCCCGGCTGGAACGGGCTGGTCTATGACGGCGAGTACGGCGACAGCCTGCTGTCACGCAAGGGCCTGGCCGCATATTCGCGCCATCCGCTGCTGCGTGCCGCCGGCATCGACCGCGGCTTCTACGGGCCGATCCCGCTGGCGGACTACCTGTCCTATGCCGCGCAGGTCCCCGACGGCTTCCGCTTCCTGGTCAAGGCGCCCGCCAGCGTCTGCGATGCCTGGCTGCGCGGCTCCGACGGCGCCGGCCGGCTGGCCAACGCTGCCTTCCTCGATGCCGAGATCGCGGTGCGCGACTTCATCGTGCCCGCCACCAGCGGGCTGGGCAGCAAATGCGGGCCGCTGCTGTTCCAGCTGTCGCCGATGGGTCCGCTGGCCGACAGCGCCGTGTTCCTGGAGCGGCTCGATGCCTTCCTGGGCGCGCTGCCGGCACTCGATCCGTCGATCACCCCGCATGCGTGCTACACGGTAGAGCTGCGCGACCCAGCACTGCTGACGCCACGCTATATCCGGCTGTTGCGCCGCCACGGGGTGCGCTTCTGCCTGTCGGCACGCGACCGCCTGCCGCCGGTGCCGCGCCAGGCCGCGGCGCAGGCGCTGATGGACGAGGAAGCGCCAGGCCCGCTGGTGCTGCGCTGGATGCTGCATGGGGGCCGGCCCTACGCCTACGCGGAAAAGCTGTACGCACCCTTCGACCGCATCGTCGACGACGACCCCGACACCCGCCATGCCATTGCCGATGTGGTGGTACGCACGCTGCGCGCGGGGCAGCCTGCCATCGTCATTGTCAGCAACAACGCCGAGGGCTGCGCGCCGCTGAGTTGCGTGCGGCTGGCCGAGTCGATCATTGCGAGGCTGGCGCGGTGAATCGCTTGCCGGCAGTGCACAGTGGCCGATAGGCCGCTCCCGCAGGCAACGGCCATCACCGCCTGAACACTTGTGCATAATATGCACAGCTGGAGGCCATGCGCTTGTCCCCACCCACGCGATCGGCTTGAATCGGGGCACCTTCCAACCGAGGAAGGATGGAGACGACGATGCCCCTTTCCACTACGGCGCGCACACCGGGCCGCGCCGCCCTGCCGCAGCTGCTTGATCCTGCCTCGATAGCCATTGTCGGCGCCTCGCGCGATACCAGCCGCATCGGCGGCGTGGCGCTGGACCACCTGCAGCGCCTTGGATACCAGGGTCAGGTGTATCCGGTCAATCCGCGCTATGCCGAGATCGCCGGCCTGGCGTGCTATCCCGATATCGAATCCGTGCCGCAGGTGCCTGACGTGGCGGTGCTGGAGCTCGGCGCGGACGAGGTGCTGCCGCAGTTGCAGCGCTGCCATGCCCGCGGCGTCCGTGCCGCCATCGTCTACGCCTCGGGCTTTGCCGAGGCCGGTGAAGCTGGTGCCGGGCGCCAGGCCGCACTTGCGGCCTTCGCCCGCGAGAGCGGCATGGCAATCGCCGGACCCAACTGCATGGGGCTGGCCAACCTGACCACGCGCGCCATCACCGCATTTGCCACCACGTTCCGCGCGTTCCCGCCGCAGGACGGCCCGGGTGCCGTGAGCCTGCTGACCCAGAGCGGCAACGTCTGCGCCATCGTCTACGCCACAGGAAGGCAGATGGACGTGGGCTTCCACCAGTTCATCAATACCGGCAACGAAGCCTGCCTGGACTATTCGGATTACCTCGACTACCTCGCGGACGATCCGCAAACCGCGGCCGTGGTCGGTTACGCGATGTTTGCGCAGGGAAACTAGGGTCGGCTTTTGGCGCCGACCCAGCGCCCGGTCCCTACTTCCTCAACTTGCCCCCAAACTGCTTTCGAAACTTGGCCAGTTTCGGCGAGATCACAAAGGCACAGTACCCCTGGCTCGGATGATCCTGGTAGTAGTTCTGGTGACTTGCCTCGGCGCGCCAGTACGGTTGCTCCGGCTCGACCTGCGTCACGATCGGCGCATCAAAGACCTTGGCGGCAGCCAACTCCCGCATCACGTATTCCGCCGTGGCCCGTTGCGCCTCCGAATGCGTAAAGATCGCCGACCGGTACTGCGGCCCCACGTCGTTGCCCTGCCGGTCCGGCGTGGTCGGGTCATGGATGGCGAAGAAGATTTCCAGGATCTGGCGATAGTTGATCACCGACGGATCGAAGGTGACACGGACCACCTCGACGTGCCCGGTATCCCCCTCGCAAACCTGCTGGTAAGTCGGGTGATCCACGTGCCCGCCGGTATAACCGGACTCCACCGCCACCACGCCATCGACCTGCTGGTAGACCGCTTCCAGGCACCAGAAGCACCCGCCCCCCAGCGTGGCCGTTTCAAGTCCATGTTCCATTTGCGCCGCCCCCTTGCGTTGTCGTCTGTGGTGTCACGGCCTCAAGCATAAGCGCAGATTGGCGCCCTTGCAGCAGATTCAGCCAGGCTGGCGCTGCGCCTCCAGCATCGCGCGCAGTTGCGGCTTGAGCACCTTGCCCAGCGCGCTGCGCGGCAGGTCCTCCAGCAGCACCACCTCGCGCGGCAACTTGAAGCGGGCAATGCGCGTGGCCAGCAGTTCGCGCAGCGGCTCCGCGCCCAGCGCGTCGCGCGGCGCGCCCGGCGCGGGCACGATCACCGCCACCGGCACCTCGCCCCAGCGCGCATCGGCCACGCCGACCACCGCGCACTCCTGCACGCCGGGCAGGCCGGCCAGCACGTTCTCGATCTCGGCGGGATAGATGTTCTCGCCACCCGAGATGATCATGTCCTTGCTGCGGCCGACGACTTCGATGCAGCCGCCGGCATCGCGGTGCGCGAGGTCGCCGGAATGGAACCAGCCGTCGGGCAGGCCGTTATCAGGCTGGTTCCAGTAGCCAGCCATCACGTTGGCGCCGCGCACCCACAGCTCGCCAACCTCGCCCGGCGCCACCTCGGCACCGTCCGGACCGGCCAGCCGGACTTGCGCCTCCGGCTGCGGCCAGCCGGCATAGCCAGGCCGGGCCATCGCATCCTGCAGCTTCAGCACCACCGACACCGGACCGGTCTCGGTCGCGCCATAGACCTGCCCCAGCGGCACCCCGCGCGCATGGAAGGCCTCGATATACGACAGCGGGATGGTCGACGAACCTGCCATCACGCCGCGCAGCGCCGACAGGTCGGCCCCGGGCCAGCCGGGATGCTCAAGCACCGCGCGCAGCGTGGCCGGCACCATCAGCGACAGGCTCGGCCGCGCCTGCGCGACCGCGCCGAGCCAGGCGTCCGGCGCAAAGCGGTCGTGCAGCGTGACCTGCGCCCCGGCCAGCAGCGCCGGCAGCGTCTGGATGCACAGCCCGCCGACATGGAACATCGGCAGCACCGACAGCACGTGGTCGTCCGCGGTCATGCCGTGCGCCCACCAGCTGGCGCGCGCATTGGCCAGCAACCCGGCCTGCGTATGCACCGCGCCCTTGGGCTTGCCGGTGGTGCCGGAGGTGTAGGCCAGCAGCAGCGGCGCATCGTCCGGCACCGGCGCATGGGCCACGCCGAACGGCGCGGGATGGTCGATCAGCCGGTCGAGATGCGCGACCTGGCAGCCGCTGCCAGCCTCCTGCGCCAGCCCTGCATGGCGCTCGTCATGGAACAGCGCGGCCAGTTGCGCGTGGCCGGCAATGGTACGCAGCTCCGCCGGCGCCAGCCGGTAGTTCAGCGGCACGAACATCGCCCCGACACGCGCACAGGCGAACAGCAGCACCAGCTGCAACTCGTGGTTCAGGCACAGCGTGCCGACGCGGTCGCCCGCGCGGATGCCCCACGTCGCTGCCAGGTGGGCGCTGGCACGCTCGACGCGCCGCCACAGCTTGCCGTAGGTGAAGGTGCGGCCCAGGTAGTGCAACGCCGGCCGCCCCGGCGCCGCGGCGGCATGGCCATGCAGCATGGCCGGCAGCGCGCCCAGCCCGGCGGCGCCCGCGCGCATGGCGCGGCTGGCGGCGCTCATTCGTCGCGCTCGCCGGATTCGTACAGGGTCTCGCGCCCCATGCGGTCCAGGATCAGCTCGGCGGTCCAGGGCAGCATCAGCGCACCGCAGCGCGAGTCGCGGTAGAGCCGCTCAAGCGGCAGGTCCTTGAGCATCGACTGGCCGCCGCAGGTGCGGATCGCCAGCCGGGCGATGTCGTTGGCGCCTTCCATCACGGTGTAGTGCGCGGCGTACAGGCGCAGGCGCTCGTCCTTGGTCGGATTGGGCCTGGCCTCATGGATCACGCGCCAGAAGATCGAGCGCATGGTTTCCAGCTGGATGCGCATCTGCGCCACCGCGATCTGCTTGGTCGGGTACATGCGGCGCTTGACCGGCGGCTGGCCCGGCACCTCGCCGCGCAGGTACTGCACGGTGAAATCGTAGGCAGCCTGGGCTACGCCCAGGTAGGTCGGCGACAGCGTGAAGAACATTGCCGGCCAGGTCTGCGCGGCACGGTAGTAGACGCCGCGCGGCATCAGCTGCTCATGGTCGGGCACGAACACGTCCTTGAGCAGCAGCGTGCGCGATACCGTCCCGCGCATGCCCATCGGGTCCCACTCACCGGTCACGGTCAGCCCTTCCGCCTTGCCGGGCACGGCGATATAGAGCGTGTCGCGCATGTCGGGATGCTGGTCGCCGCGGTCCTCGGTGCACAGGATGCCGTAGTAGTCGGCCGCGCCCGACAGCGAGGCGAAGATCTTGCGCCCGTTCAGCACCCAGCCGCCCTCGACCTTGCGCGCGGTGGTGCCGAACGGCGCCTTGCCCGCGGCAGCGGCGGAGCCTTCGGAGAACGGCTGCGCATAGACCGCGCCATCGCGCACCACGCGCGAGAAATGCAGCTCGCGCCGGGCTTCGTGCTCGGCGCGCTGCTCAGGCGTCATGTCGATGCCGTCGGACAGCACGCCGGTCCACATGGTCGAGCAGATATGCATGTTGTACGTCAGCGCCGTGGCCCCGCAGAAGCGGCCGATCTCGGCGCCGACCATGCAGTAGGTGGCAAAGTCCGCGCCCTCGCCGCCGAACGCCTGCGGCACGCACAGGGCCAGCAGGCCGGCCTCGCGCAGGTCGGCATAGTTGGCGAAGGGGAAGCTGGCCTCGCGGTCCCAGGTGGCTGCGCGCGCGGCGAAGCGCTCGCGGCCGAGGCGGTTGGCCAGCGCCAGCAGGCGCGCTTGTTGCGGGGTAAAGTCCGCCGTACCGATGGCGGGAATGAAGTCGAGCTGTCCGGATGGCATGTCGCGGTCTCCTGTTTTCCTGCTCGCGCCGGATGCGGTGGCGGCGCTGCGGCGGTTCTTGTGTTGCGTTGCCGGGAAGCGGCGTGGTTCAGTGCACGGGGAAGCGCCGCTGCAGGAAATCCAGCACCGCTTCGTTGAACAGCGCGGGCCGCTCCATACAGGCCAGGTGGCCGACATCCGGCAGGCAGCGGTATTCGGCGCCGGGAATGCGCTGCGCCATGCGCTCCATCACCTCGGGCGCGGCATTGGTGTCGTGCTGCCCGGCCAGCGCCAGCACCGGCACCGCGATGCGCGGCAGCGCGTCGCGCTGGTTGAAGCGCACCAGCGCGCCCAGCGCCGCGCGGTAGGTTGGCGCCGGCACCGCCGCCATCACCGCCGTGGCAAAGGCCACGGCTTGTGGCTCGGCATCGGGCGCGACCATGGTGCGCACCAGCCCGGCGGCCATCTCGGCCATGGTCCTGCCGGCGTCCAGCGGCGCGGTGCGCGCGGCGATGAAGTCGCGCTGCCAGGGCCCGTCGCCCTTGCCAAAGGCGGGCGAGGTGCCGGACAGCACCATGCCGTCGATCAGCGCGGGCGCGGCCGCGCAGGCCTGCTGCGCCACCATGCCGCCCATGCTGTGGCCCAGCAGCACCACGCGCCGGCCGGCGTCGCGCTCGGCCTGCAGCAGCGGCGCCAGCGCTTGCGCCAGCCCGTCGAAGTCATAGGGATCGATCAGGGCGCTGTCGCCGTAGCCGGGCATGTCCCAGGCCGCGGCGCGGTAGCCGGCCTGCGCCAGCGCCTCGCCCTGCGCGGGCCAGGCGGCCTTGCCGCCGCCGATGCCGTGCAGCATCACCACCGCCACCGGGCCATCGCCCCAGGCCAGCGTGGCGATGCCGTTGGCGTGGCGTTGCATCGTCGCGGTCGCGCTCATGCCGCCACCTCCACCAGCGTGCCCGCTTCCACCTCGTTGCGGCCATCCAGCGACACCGTGCAGTTGCGCAGCGGCAGGTCGAAATGGCCCAGCGTATGCCGCCCGGCGACCTCGTTGGCGCCGGTCGAGAACAGGAAGTTGCCGGCAAACGCGCGCAGCTCGGTGCCGTTGCAGTCGCGCTTGTCGTAGAAAGTCATCGCGTCCCAGCGCGCCAGCCGGTTCAGGCCCCAGCCCACGTGCGAGACCGCATACGCATCGCGCGTGCCTTCGCGATCGGCCCAGGCCTGGTAGTAGCCGCGCATCATGTCGGCGTCGACGCCCTGCCCCTCGACGCCGACGATGTAGTCGTCCTCGATATGGCAGACCACGGTATCGCGCAGGTAGGTCTTGAAGGTCAGGTTGACGTCGCCCGGCGCCAGCACCAGCGTGCCGTTGACCTGGCGGCTGGCCGGAAACGCCAGGCACAGCCCGCCGGGCCAGTGCGATACCTGGCCGGGCTTGTTGCAGAAGCCCCAGACCCCGCCCACGCGGGCGTCGGCCAGGCCGATGCGCAGCTCGGTGCCGGCCGGCGAATGCACGCGCATCTCGCGCGCGCCGCGCAGGCGCTTCATGGCGGCGCGCACGGTGCCTTCCAGCGCCGGGTCGGGCTGGCAGCGTTCCAGGATCTCGGGATGTTCGTTGCTGACCATCAGCATGCGCGGCACGATGCCGTCGGCACCGCGCAGGATCAGCGGCAGTTCCGGCGCGTGCAGCAGGCCTTCCACCGTGCAGTCCAGCACCAGGTGACAGCGCGACAAGGCCGCCACCACCGGCGCGAGGCCCTGCAAGGCATCGCTGGCGCCGGTGGAGCGCACCGGCGCGGGCGCGCCAAGTGCCGGTGTCGGCACCTGGATCCGCACCGGGGTGGCGCCCAGCGACTGCACGGCCAGTTCGGCCAAGGCCACGTTGACAGGGCGGGATTGCGACTCCGTTACAATTCCAACGACTTCCGCACCCTGCAGGGCACAGAGTTCCAGCGTGCGCCGGAACGCCGCCAGCCAGCGGTGTTCGATCTGCTCGATGAGCATGACTTGTCTCCGGTTGTTCTTGTATGGCGGCAGGGCTCGCCTGGTTTTGTGCGCCAGCCAACGCCCGCATCGCGGATTGGTGGTCGCCGGGCTTGTACTCGATGCCCATGGCGCGAATAATATATATGAAATTTCATGAACTCCAGCGGAGCCCCCATGGGCATGCCTGAGGCCCAGCCACAGATCACCAGCGCCGCCGCACCAGATTTCGATGCGCAGCACTTCCGCCGCACCCTGTCGCAGTTCGCAACCGGGGTGACGGTGATCACTACGCGCGCCAGCGCCGCGTCGGTCGCCGCCGGCGCGCCGCCGTTCATCGGCATCACCGCCAGTTCGTTCAATTCGGTGTCGCTGGATCCGCCGCTGGTGCTGTGGAGCATGGCCACGCGCGCCAACAGCCTGCCGATGTTCCGCGACGGCACCCACTACATCATCAACGTGCTGTCGGCCTCGCAGCTGGAGCTGTGCCAGCGCTTCGCCACCCTCAAGGGCGACCGTTTCGCCGGCGTCGACTACCGGCTCTCGGCCACCGGCCTGCCGATCCTGTCCAATGCGCTGGCCTGGTTCGAATGCCACAACCGCAGCCGCTACGACGAGGGCGACCACATCATCTTCGTGGGTGAAGTCGAGCGCTGCGGCGTGCTCGATGGCGGCGACGGCCCGCTGGTATTCCAGGGCGGCCAGTTCACCACCACCGCCCCCCTCGACCTCTGAACGGCACCGGGCCCATCATGGCGGACCTGCCCGCGCAATCCCCCCTGCCCTTTGTCGATGGCTACCTGGCCTACCTGCTGGCCCGCGCCAGCCACCTGATCTCGGGCGAATTCCACCGCGAAGTGGAGGCCAGCGGCCTGTCCGTGCAGGAATGGCGCGTGCTGGCCACGCTGGCCGACCGCCCCGACTGCACCATCGGCACGCTCGCCGAAATCACACTGACCAAGCAGCCGACGCTGACCAAGCTGGTCGACCGCATGGCCGCCGACGGGCTGGTGACGCGCCGCGCCGGCCAGGCCGACCGCCGCCAGGCGCTGATCTCGATCACCCCGCGCGGCCTCGCGCTGGCCCAGCCGCTGCTGGCACGCGCCGCCCAGCACGAGCGCGCAGTGCTGGACGACTTTGGCCCGCGCCAGGGCGCGCTGCTGAAAGAAGCCCTGCGGCAGCTGATTGCGCTGCATACGCAACGCTAGGCGCCCTCCGCCGCCTTCAGGATCGCCAGCGGCGAACTGTCCACCTTGATGCGCTGCAACACGATGTTCGAGCGGATATCCATCACGCCCTTGGTGCGGTACAGCCGGTTCACGATGAAGTCCGAGTAGTGCTTCAGGTTGCGCGCCTGCACCCGCAGGATGTAGTTGCTGTCGCCGGTGATGATGTACGCGGACAGCACTTCCGGCCACGACTGAACCGCGGCGATAAAGGTGTCGTGCCAGCCTTCCACATCATGGCGCATCGAGACCTGCACGATCGCCTCAAGCTCCAGCCCGAGCTGCTCGGCGTCGAACCAGGCGCGGTAGCCGCCGATCACCCCTGACTCTTCCAGCAGGCGCACCCGCCGCAGGCATGCCGAAGGCGACAGCGCCACGCGGTCGGCCAGGTCCTGGTTGCTGATGCGGCCGTTCTCCTGCAGGCAGGTCAGGATGCGCAGGTCGGTGGGATCGAGGTTCATTCGAATTTCCTTCGACTAATCATCAATTCTTCGCATTTTATGCGAAAGATGACCGCATCGACGGTCCATTTAGCAAGCCTCTTGCCGGCAATTTTGACTATGATTTCCGTCATCGAGGCAGACAACGACGGCGCCTTGCAAAGGCGCCGCGCACCCTTATGACCGCCCCCAATCAAGACCCGCGCCGGCTGTGGGACATCAGCCCGCCGCTCTCCCCCGCCACCCCGGTCTGGCCCGGCGACACGCCGTTCCAGCAGCAGCCGGCCTGGCAGATGGACGAGCACTGCCCGGTGAATGTCGGCCGCATCACGCTGTCGCCGCACACTGGCGCGCACGCCGATGCACCGCTGCACTACGCCGCCGACGGCGCGCCGATCGGCGCCGTGCCGCTCACGCCCTACCTCGGCACCTGCCGCGTGATCCATTGCATCGGCGCCTCGCCGGTGGTCGAGCCGCGCCATATCGAACACGCGCTGGCCGGCCTGCCGCCGCGCGTGCTGCTGCGCACCTACCGGCAGGCGCCGCTGGCGCAGTGGGACCCGCACTTCTGCGCAGTCGCGGCCGAGACCATCGCGCTGCTGGCCGCGCACGGCGTGCAGCTGGTGGGCATCGACACACCGTCGCTGGACCCGCAGGAATCCAAGACCATGGACGCGCACAACGCCGTGCGCAGGCACGGGCTCGCCATCCTGGAAGGCATCGTGCTGGATGAGGTCGATGCCGGCGACTACGAACTGATCGCGCTGCCGCTGCGCTTTGCCGGGCTCGACGCCAGCCCGGTGCGCGCGGTGCTGCGCAGCCTCGACTGAACCATTCCCGAACAACCCCTGGCCAATCCCACGACATGACGACATTTGACCGCGAGCACTGTATCCGGCTCGACCAGCAAGACCCGCTGCGCCCGCTGCGCGACCAGTTCGCTCTGCCCGAGGGCGTGACCTACCTCGACGGCAACTCGCTGGGCGCGCGCCCGCGCGCCGCCGCCGCTCGCGCCGCCCAGGTGGTGGCCGAGGAATGGGGCGAGGGCCTGATCCGCAGCTGGAACACCGCCGGCTGGTTCGAGCTGCCGCAGCGGCTGGGCAACAAGCTGGCCCCGCTGGTCGGCGCCGGCCAGGATGAGGTGGTGGTGACCGATACCACTTCGATCAACCTGTTCAAGGTGCTGGCCGCGGCGCTGCGCGTGCAGCAGACGCGCGACCCGGCGCGCAAGGTGATCGTGTCGGAGGCCAGCAACTTCCCCACCGACCTGTACATCGCGCAAGGCCTGGCCGACCTGCTGCAGCAGGGCTATTCGCTGCGCCTGGTCAATTCGCCGGCCGAGATCGACGCCGCCGTCGGCGCCGACACCGCCGTGCTGATGCTCACGCACGTCAACTACAAGACCGGCGAGATGCTGGACATGGCCTCGCTGACCGAACTCGCCCACGCCCGCGGCGCGCTCACGGTGTGGGACCTGTGCCACTCCGCCGGCGCGGTGCCGGTCAACCTGAAGGCGGCCGGGGCCGACTACGCCATCGGCTGCACCTACAAGTACCTGAACGGCGGCCCGGGTTCGCCCGCCTTCGTGTGGGTCGCGCCGGCGCTGCGCGATGCCTTCTGGCAGCCGCTGTCGGGTTGGTGGGGCCATGCCGCGCCGTTCGCGATGGATCCGCAGTATCGCCCGGTGGAAGGCGTGCGCCGCTTCCTGTGCGGCACGCAGCCTGTGACCTCGCTGGCGATGGTCGAATGCGGCCTGGACATCTTCGCCCAGACCAATATGCAGGTGCTGCGCGCCAAGTCACTGCTGCTGACCGACCTGTTCATCGAACTGGTGGAGGCGCGCTGCGGCCACCACCCGCTGACGCTGGTCACGCCGCGCGAGCACGCGCGCCGCGGCAGCCAGGTCAGCCTGGAGCACCCGGACGGCTATGCGCTGGTGCAGGCCCTGATCGAGCGCGGCGTGATCGGCGATTACCGCGAGCCGCGCATCGCCCGCTTCGGCTTCACGCCGCTGTACACCAGCTTCGCCGAGGTGTGGGATGCTGTGGAAATCCTGCGCGACGTGCTGGACAGCGGCGCCTATCGCGACGCGCGCTTCCAGACGCGCGGCCAGGTGACCTGATCGGGAGCGCATCATGAGTGAATTCAAGGGATGCCCCTTCTCCGGCGCTGCCAGCGAGGCAGGCACGAAAGCACAGGGCGAGGGCTGGCACGGCGCGCAGATGGACTTCGCCAAGGACATGAGCTATGGCGACTATCTCGGCCTGGACCAGATCCTGAGCGCGCAGCATCCGCTGTCGCCGGACCACAACGAGATGCTGTTTATCGTGCAGCACCAGACCACCGAGCTGTGGATGAAGCTGATGCTGCACGAGCTGCGCGCCGCGCGCGAGTCGGTCAAGGCCGACAGCCTGCCGCCGGCGTTCAAGATGCTGACGCGGGTGTCGCGCATCATGGACCAGCTGGTGCAGGCGTGGAACGTGCTGGCGACGATGACGCCGCCGGAGTATTCCGCGATGCGGCCTTACCTGGGGATGTCGTCGGGCTTCCAGTCGTTCCAGTATCGCGAGATCGAGTTCATTCTCGGCAACAAGAACGCGGCCATGCTGAAACCGCATGCGCACCGGCCGGAGCACCTGGCCTTGGTGGAGACCGCGCTGAAGACGCCGTCGCTTTATGACGAGGCGATCCGGCTGATGGCGCGGCGTGGTTTTGCGGTCGATGCGGATTGCGTGGAGCGCGACTGGACCCAGCCGACTGCGTACAACGCCTCGGTCGAGGCGGCGTGGCTGGAGGTCTATCGCAATCCGTCGGCGCACTGGGAACTGTACGAGCTCGGCGAGAAGTTCGTGGACCTGGAGGATTCGTTCCGCCAGTGGCGCTTCCGCCATGTGACCACGGTCGAACGCGTGATCGGCTTCAAGCGCGGCACCGGCGGCACCGAGGGCGTCAGCTACCTGCGCAAGATGCTGGACGTGGTGCTGTTCCCGGAACTGTGGAAGCTGCGCACGGACCTGTAACGCCTGCGCGCGTCGGACCTGGCCGTCACCCCGCCGGGTCCGACAACCTTGCCGCCAGCGCCCGCAACGCCGGCGCCAGCGTCTGGTGGAACACCGACTCATCCACCGCCCCATAGGAGGCACTGCAACTCAGCATGTGCAGCTCCTTCTCCCCCACCGGCCGGAACGCCACCGCACACGCATGGATGGCTGGATGCCAGTCGCGGAACGACGCCGCATAGCCGCGCTGCTGCGCCTCGGCCAGGGCCGCGCGCGTGGCCGTCTCCTGCTGCTTCCACTGCTCCGGAAAAGCCTGGCTGAACTCAGCCATGACCCGCTCGCGCCGCGCCGCCGGCAGCGCGGCCAGGTATGCCCGCCCCATCGAACTGGACACCAGCGACAGCCGCGAGCCCACGCCCAGCCCCAGCATCACGCCCGCATCGTTGCGGATCGATTCCAGGTAGATCACTTCCATGCGCTCGCGCTTGCCCAGCGAGACCGAGACCCCGTATGACTGCGCGAACGCCAACATATGCGGCCGCGCCAGCGACACCACGTCCGACGCCGACAGGTAGGCATAGCCCAGCGCCAGCACGCCGGCATCCAGCGCGTACTTGCCCAGGCTTTCGTCATAGCGCAGGTAACCGAGCTGCACCAGCGTGCCGGCCAGCCGGCTCACCGTGGCCTTGGGGAAGCCGGTGCGGCGCACGAAGTCCTGGTTGCCGAGCATTGCCTCGCCGGTGCGGAAGCAGCGCATCAGCTCCAGCCCGCGCGCCAGCGCGGTGACGAAGTTGGGATCGCTGTCGCGCACCGGCGCGGGCGGCGTGGCATCGGGAGAAAGTGGCGGACTGGTCAAGGCGGCTCCTCTCAGGTCGGCGGTTGTCCGCTCATCGCACAAAGGCATGGGTGTCGGGGGTTTTGCCTGTTGCACGGCAAAACCATTGCGATATACTAATTCAACGGAACACAGTTCCGCAATGCGGAACCACAAAAACCCTCCGCGAAGATCACCGAACCCGTCATGATTCCCGGAAGCGCCGGTGCGGCAAGCGACCATTCGCCCCGCCCCCGATGCTTCCCCCGCGCTACCGAAGGAGACCTGCATGGCTGCCAACGCCGAATTCCACTGGGCCGACCCCCTGCTGCTGGACCAGCAACTGACCGCCGACGAACGCATGGTGCGCGACGCCGCCGCGGCGTACTGCCAGGACAAGCTGATGCCGCGCGTGCTGCAGTCGTTCCGCAACGAGAAGACCGACGTGGAGATCTTCCGCGAGATGGGCGAACTGGGCCTGCTCGGCCCCACCATCCCGGAGCAATACGGCGGCCCGGGCCTGAACTACGTCAGCTACGGCCTGATCGCGCGTGAAGTCGAGCGCGTCGATTCGGGCTACCGCTCGATGATGAGCGTGCAGTCGTCGCTGGTGATGGTGCCGATCTTTGAATTCGGCACCGAAGCGCAGAAGCAGAAGTACCTGCCCAAGCTGGCCACCGGCGAATGGATCGGCTGCTTCGGCCTGACCGAGCCGAACCACGGCTCCGACCCGGGCTCGATGGTCACCCGTGCCAAGAAGGTCGACGGCGGCTATGAGCTGACCGGCGCCAAGATGTGGATCACCAACTCGCCGATCGCCGACGTGTTCGTGGTCTGGGCCAAGCTGCAAGGCGACGACGGCAAGGAAGCGATCCGCGGCTTTATCCTCGAAAAGGGCTGGAAGGGCCTGTCGGCACCTGCCATCCACGGCAAGGTCGGCCTGCGCACCTCGATCACCGGCGAAATCGTGCTGGACCAGGTGTTCGTGCCGGAAGAGAACATCATGCCGGGCGTGAGCGGCCTGAAGGGCCCGTTCACGTGCCTGAACTCGGCCCGCTACGGCATCGCCTGGGGCGCGCTGGGCGCCGCCGAATTCTGCTGGCACACCGCGCGCCAGTACACCCTGGACCGCAAGCAGTTCGGCCGCCCGCTGGCCGCCACGCAGCTGGTGCAGAAAAAGCTGGCCGACATGCAGACCGAGATCACGCTCGGCCTGCAAGGCTGCCTGCGCCTGGGCCGCATGAAGGACGAAGGCACCGCCGCGGTGGAAATCACCTCGATCATGAAGCGCAACTCGTGCGGCAAGTCGCTCGACATCGCCCGCGTGGCGCGCGACATGCTGGGCGGCAACGGCATCTCGGATGAGTTCGGCGTGATCCGCCACGTGGTGAACCTGGAGGTGGTCAACACCTATGAAGGCACCCACGACATCCACGCGCTGATCCTGGGCCGCGCCCAGACCGGCCTGCAGGCCTTCTTCTGATCGCCATCCGCGACTTGCGCACAGGCTCTCCGCAGTAAAAAGGCCCGGCTGTAAGGCCGGGCCAAGCACACTACCAAGGAGACGACGAGGCTGCCCCCGTCGATAAAACACCTGTCCTGCACGCCGGCCCCGCCTTCACGCGGGGCCGCGTTCATTTGTTGGGTTGGGGCGTCAGGCGCAGGTACGGCCGCACCGCCTGGTAGCCCTTGGGGAATTTCTCGCGGATCACCGCCTCGTCCTTCAGCGAGGGCACGATCACCACGTCGTCGCCGTCCTGCCAGTTGCCCGGCGTGGCCACGCTGTGGTTGTCGGTCAGCTGCAGCGAGTCGATCACGCGCAGGATCTCGTTGAAATTGCGCCCGGTGCTGGCCGGATAGGTGATGATCAGCCGCACCTTCTTCTTCGGGTCGATGATGAACAGCGAGCGCACCGTCAGGGTCTCGTTCGCGTTCGGGTGGATCATGTCGTAGAGTTGCGACACCTTGCGGTCGCCATCGGCCAGGATCGGGAAGTTGACCGTGGTCGACTGAGTCTCGTTGATATCCTGGATCCAGCCGCGGTGCGAGTCCACGTTGTCCACCGACAACGCGATCGCCTTGACGCCGCGGCGTGCGAATTCATCCTTCAGCTTCGCGGTCAGGCCCAGCTCGGTGGTGCACACCGGGGTGTAGTCGGCCGGGTGCGAGAACAGCACGCCCCAGCTGTCGCCAAGCCACGCATGGAAGCGGATGCGGCCTTCGCTCGAATCCTGCTCGAAGTCCGGGGCGATATCGCCAAGACGCAAAGCCATGTTCTGTTCTCCTGATTTCGGGGTGGAACCAGAGTATCCGGATTGATATCCAACCCAAACGAATATAAAGTCACTACAAAATCACTCGAAGTCATAAAGACATTTTGTGACATTGATCACGCGTGCTTTCCGGCATGCTTGCGATACCAGGCACTGCAGAGTCGCGCTTGCTGGCGTGTAGCCTTGAAACCACCGCCGCCCGCCACATATGCTAAGTATCAGACCGACAAATGCCGTTAGCCTCGGAGCGTAGAAAATGTCAGAATCCGCACAAACCGAACCAACCGCCCGCAAACAGGAGAAACTGATGAGCGATGTCAAGACCGTTCTGTCCGACGCCGAGGAACTGCTGAAGCAAGCCGCCTCGACCACCGGGGAAAAGGCCGCCGAACTGCGCGAGCGTGGCATGGGCCTGCTCAAGCAAGCCAAGGAAAAGGCCCAGGACCTGCAAGACGCCGTCGTGACCAAGAGCAAGGCCGCGGCACGCGCCACCGACGACTACGTGCATGACCACCCGTGGCGCGCCGTGGGCGTGGCGGCCGGCGTAGGCCTGCTGATCGGTCTGCTGCTGAACCGCAAGTAAGCGATTCCAACCCGGCGCGGCATGCTGGTGCCGCGCCTGAGCGGCAACCCGGTCATCGGGTTGCCAGTGGCCGGGGCTGGCGGCACGCCATGGCGCCAAACCCGGCCCCGCCTGCTGGAAAGGCGCGTACGGCCTCGCCGTCGCGCCGCTCTTTCACGCCGGAGCCGCATGAGCGAATCCCCCCCTTCCCCCAAGTTCCTCGAATCCGTGCGCAACCTGGCCGGCTCGCTGGTGGCAATGATCCAGACCCGCCTCGAACTCGCCAGCGTGGAGCTTGCCGAGGAACGCACGCGCCTGATGAAGGTCGCGCTGCTGGCCTGCTTCGGCCTGGTGTTCTTTGGCATCGGGCTGGTCACCCTGACCGGGCTGATCGCCATCCTGTTCTGGGACACCTACCGCTGGCAGGCACTGGGCGCACTGACGGTCCTTTATCTCGTGCTGTGCGCGATTTGCCTCGCGTACGCACGCAACCTGGTGCGCAACGCCCCGCCGATGCTGGAGGCCACGCTCGCCGAAATCGACAAAGACCGGGAGATCCTGCGCCGATGAGCCCCCTGGAACCCGACCACAGCGCTGCCGGACACGACCGCCGCAATCACCCGCGGCGGGCCCGGTTCACGCAAGAGGTGCGCCTGCCGCTGGCGGTGCGCAAGGAACTGCTGCTGACCCGCGCCGCGCTGGAACGCTACGACTGCCTGCAGGCCCTGCATGAGGTGCGGGGTGGCGCGCACCGCCTGGGCACTATTGGCCATTGGCTGCCGCGCATCGCCCGTCCGGGGTCGTGGATGAAAGTGGTCGGCATGACCAAGGACTACCCGCTGCTGAGCACCGTATTGACGCTGGCGCTGCCGCTGGTCAAGCGCACGCCGGTGCTGCGCTGGACCTGGAAGCTGTCCAAGGTCGGCCTGGCAGCCGGCGCCGCCTACTGGGTGTACAACACCTGGCGCGAGGCCAGGCACCAGGCCGTGCCACCCGCAACCGCGCCGACGCCCGCGCCGGCCGGCACCCCGCCCGGCGCCGATACCGGCTTCCGCGATCCGCTCGTTCCCTGACCCGCCGCCGCGCCTGGCGGCTCAGCCCGCCAGCGCCAGCGCCGGCCGGTCACCGGCCTTGGGATCCGCCGGGGCAAACGGCACCGGCGAAGCAATGTGGTAGCCCTGCACCAGGTCCACGCCCAGCTCGCGCAGCCGTTCGAGCATGGCCTCGCCCTCGACGAATTCCGCAATGGTCTGCTTGCCCATGGCGTGGCCGATGCGCTGGATCACCTCCACCATCACCAGGTTGACCGGGTCGGCTAGCATGTCGCGCACGAAGCTGCCGTCGATCTTCAGGTAGGCCGCCGGCAGATGCTTGAGATAGGTGAACGACGACATGCCCGCGCCGAAGTCATCCAGCGCAAACTTGCAGCCCAGCTGCTGCAACTGCAGGATGAACGCGCCGGCCTGTGCCAGGTTGGAGATCGCCGCGGTTTCCGTGATCTCGAAGCAGATGCCGTCCAGCGCGATGCCGAAGCGCTGCGCCTGCTCGCGCACGAAATCGGGAAACTGGAGGTCCGCCAGCGACGAGCCTGACAGGTTGATCGCGCAGGTGGCAATCTCCGCCTGCCGTCCCGCCAGGGTGCCAAACGCGGTCTCGACCACCCAGCGGTCGATCATCGGCATCAGGTTGTAGCGCTCGCAGGCCGGCACGAAGGCCATCGGCGGCACCAGCCGGCCGCGTTCATCGACCATGCGCAGCAGCAGTTCCACATGACGGCCCGTCTGCGGCAGTGCGCCATCGTGCGCCGGCACGATCTCCTGCGAGTACAGGCAGAAGCGGCCAGCCGCCAGCGCCGCATGCACGCGGCTGACCCACTCCATCTCGCCGTGGCGCGCCTGCACCACGCTGTCCAGCGGATGGTAGACCTGCACACGGTTGCGCCCGCCCTCCTTGGCCACATAGCAGGCCGCGTCGGCCGCGCTCAGCGCCTCGGCGACGTTGACGGTCTGGCGATCCAGCGTCACCAGGCCGATGCTGACACCCAGCGTGAAGGTGCGCTGGCGATGCGCAAAGCGGAAACAGGCAATGGCGTGGCGCAAGGCCTCGGCCACGCGTTCGCCGTCGGCGTGGCCGCATTGCTCCAGCAGCACGCCGAACTCGTCGCCGCCCAGCCGGGCCAGCGTGTCGCTGAGGCGCAGCTGGCTGCGCATGACCTCAGCCATCTGCCGGATCAGTTCGTCGCCGGCGGCATGGCCGCAAGTGTCGTTGACCACCTTGAACTGGTCCAGGTCCAGGTACATCAGCGTATGGGTAGTGCCCTGCACCCGTGCCCGCGTGATCGCCGCGTCCAGCCGGCGCTCGAACTCGGCGCGGTTGACCAGGCCGGTCAGCGCATCGTGGCTGGCCTCGTACGCGAGCCGCGCCGCATGGGCGCGTTCCTGGCTGATATCGTGCAGCACCACCACCACGCCGATGGCCTGCGCGGCACGGTCGCGGATCAGCGCCACCGATGGCTTGACCGCCAGCGCCTGTCCGGGCAGCCCGGACACATCGCGCTGCACCAGCTGCGCCGACCGGCTGCGCCAGCGCTGCCGCAACGCCAGCGTGACAATATCGGGCAGCGGCGCCAGGCTTTCCTCGTCACGCAGCACGCACACGCTGCTCAGCGGCAGGCCGCGGGCGTCGGCTTCGCGCCAGCCGGTCAGGGCCTCGGCCGCGGGATTGAGCGATTCCACGCGCCCCCACACATCGGCTGTCACCACCGCGTCGCCGATGGCCTGCAGCGTGACCTGGGCGCGCTCCTTCTCGGCAAAGAGCTGGGTCTCGTAGCGCTTGTGGTCGGAAATATCCGTGAGCGACCCCGCCATGCGCGCGCGCCGGCGCCCCGCCCCGCGCACCAGCCGGCCGCGGGCGCGCACCCACAGGTAATCGCCGGCGCGGTTGCGCAGGCGGAATTCGGCGTCGTAGGGATCGCCGCTGCGCAGGTGGTGGGCCAGCTTGGCCTCGAAGGCTGCCAGCTCGGAAGGATGCAGCAGGCCCAGCACGGTTTCGCGCGCATGCGGCAGTTCGGCGTCCTGGTAGCCCAGCATCTGCGCGCAGCGCGGCGAGAAGTACAGTTCGCCGCGGCCGAGATGCCAGTCCCACAGGCCGTCGTTGCTGCCCTCCACCGCCAGCTGCAGCTGCTCTTCGCGCTGCGCCAGCGCCTCGCGCAGCCGGCGCTCGCGCCGCAGCGGCGCCACCGACAGCAGGATCGCCGACATCAGCAGCGCGGCCGCCATCACCGCGCTGCCGGTGGTCAGCAGCCGCGTCACGCGGCGCGAGGCCTGGCCCAGATGGCCCGAAAAGGCCCGCTCCAGCGGCGTCAGCCTGGCGTCGATCTGCGCAATATTGCGCAGCACCGGCGCCACGCACTCATCCCCGCAGCCGGGCTGGCTGGTCAGCCGGCGCAGGGTCAGTGCCTGTTCGTGCAGCGCAGAGATCTCGATGTCGCCCGCGGCCCACACGCGGATCGCGGCATCGACCTCCTGGATATGGCGGAAATTCCGGTAGAGCCGCACCATCCGCGCAATGTCTTCGGGGTGGTTGCCGCCGGCAAGCAGCCCTTCATGGATGCGCTCCAGGTCAGGCTCGTCGCGGTCGAGCTCCAGGCGCGCGCGGTGGTCGCCCAGCGGGATCGCGATCGACTCCAGGTATGCCTCGAAATCCGCCGGATCGCGATCCTCGCCGTAGCGCAGCAGGTGCAGCACGGCGTTCTTCTGGCCCCTGGACCACTGGCTCTCGCCCGCGACAAAGGCGCGCGCGGCCGACAACAGGTCCAGGCTGGCGATGCTGAACAACGCCAGCGCAACGACCACCGGTACGAACGGCCAGATAATGCGCAGCACGTGCCCGCTGGCCGGCAAGGAAACGCCTGCTTGCCGCATAGGGTCTTGTTGGTGGGCCGTGTCTCGCGGCCGTTCTGATGGACCGCGGTCAACACGCCGCGGCTGACCCATTGTGCTGCGCAGGCAGGCCTAAGTCTCTACCTCGAACTAGTTAAAGGCCTCCCCCGTTAGCGGGGCATGCCAGACGCAAAAAGGGCCTGTGGCTTGCGCCACAGGCCCTTCGTAATACTGGTGGGTCGTGCGTGACTCGAACACGCGACCAACGGATTAAAAGTCCGCTGCTCTACCGACTGAGCTAACGACCCGAAAAAACAGAACCGCGATTATAGGGATGCGGTTCTCGATGTGTCAAGCACGCTCCTCAGGCCATGCGCTCCAGACGCCATATCTGGTAGCGGAATGCCAGCACTGCACCGGCCAGGATACCCGCCAGCGCGATAAACGAGCCAAGCGCCAGGGTCGACACACCCGACAGGCCCTGCCCGACCGTGCAGCCCAGCGCGGTCACGCCGCCCGCACCCATCAGGATGCCGCCGACCATATGGTTGGCGACGTCCTCGGCATTGCCGAAGCCTTCCCAGCGGAACGTGCGCGTGGCCAGGGCATAGGCCGCCGCGCCGGCGATCACGCCGAACACGCTGACGATGCCGACCGTCACCACCTTGCTCTTGTCGCTGAACATCATCAGCCAGTCGAGCGTGTAGGCATAGGGTGCGACAAAGCTCAGGCTTTCCATGCGGCCGCTGTTGGTCGAGACGAACAGTTCCTCAAGCGTATTGGGGTCTTCGGCTACATAGCCGAGGTGGCCCGAGACATACCACATTGCCACGATGATCAGCCCGACGCCGATGCCGCCAAGCAGGTTGTCGAACGAGCGGAAGCCGCGGCCCGCCAGCGCCCACAGCACCAGCACGCCGCCCAGCGCCAGGCCCAGGCCCAGCTGCAGTGCGCCGCGCGCGAGCCCCGTGCCCTGCGCCAGCAAGGACGGCAGGTCTTGCGTGGTGGGCAGCGTCAGCGCCACCGCATCGACGGTATTCACTCGCACCACGCCGAACAACCCGCGCAGCGTCATGTAGGCCGACAGGCCCAGGAAGACAAAGACCACCAGCGACTTCAGGTTGCCTGCGCCGATACGCACCAGCGTCTTGCTGCCGCAGCCCGACGCCAGCACCATGCCGAAGCCGAACATCAGCCCGCCGGCCAGCGCCGACAGCCAGCCCAGCTTGCTGGCGGTGTAGATGGTCTTGGTAGGGTCGATCGCGCCGGTCCAGGCCAGCACGCCGGTGCCGATCATGGCCACGCCGATCGCCAGCACCCACATGCGCATGCGGCTCCAGTCGCCCATGTTGACGATGTCAGAGACCGCGCCCATGGTGCAGAAGTGCGTGCGCTGCAGCACGGCGCCAAACAGGAAGGTCAGGATGAACGTGCTCAGCAGCACGGTGCGCGAGAGCGCGGCGAGGTCGATTTCAGGCATGTAGGGGCGTGGACGTCGGCTTGTGATCAGGCAGCGGCCTGGTAGCGGGTGGGATCGGGCACACCGGCGGCTTCAAAGCCGGCCCGGCGGATGCGGCACGAATCGCACACGCCGCAGGCGCGGCCGTCGTCGTCGGCCTGGTAGCACGACACCGTCAGGCTGTAGTCCACCCCCAGCGCGATGCCGGCACGGATGATCTCGCCCTTGGTCATGTCGATGATGGGCGCATGCACGCGGAAGCGGTCGCCCTCGACCCCGGCCTTGGTGGCGAGGTTGGCCAGCGTCTCATAGGCCGCAACGTATTCCGGGCGGCAGTCCGGGTAACCGGAGTAGTCGACCGCGTTGGCGCCGAAGAACAGGTCGCGCCCGCCGACGGCCTCGGCCCAGCCGAGCGCCAGCGACAGCATGATGGTGTTGCGCGCCGGCACGTAGGTGACCGGGATGCCGTCGGAAGCGCCGTCGGTCGGCACCGCCAGCGCGTCGTCGGTCAGCGCCGAGCCGCCGAAGCGGCGCAGGTCCAGGTCGATGATCTCGTGGCGGGTGGCGCCCAGCGCAGCCGCCACGCGCCTGGCGGCTTCCAGCTCAGAGGAGTGGCGCTGGCCATAGCGCATCGACAGCGCATAGGTCTCGAAGCCCTGGGCGCGGGCCATGGCGAGTACGGTGGCGGAGTCTAGTCCGCCGGACAGCAGGACGATGGCGCGTTTGGTCATGATGGGAAGCGCGCCGCCTCGGCGCGCAAAAGATTCAGGCGAATCGGGTATTTTAGCGCGACCCAAGAAAAAGGCCCGCCGAAGCGGGCCTTGCAGACAGGACCGGGCAAGCCGGCCGCTTCCGGTGTTACTTCAACGTCTTCAGCCGGTTGCTGGCCGCCTGCGCGCCTTCGGTGCCCGGATACTTGGCCACCACCTGTTCCAGCGTCTTGCGCGCGGCCGCCTTCTGGCCGGACTCGAGCTGGTTGTTGGCGACCGCGATCATCGCGTCCGGCACCTTGGGATGCGTCGGGTTGTTATTGATCATCGTCTGCAGCACCGAGGTGGAGCCCTTGTAGTCGCGCTGCGCATACAGCGAGTTGCCGAGCCAGTACTGCGCCAGCGGCACGTACGGGCTCTGCGGGTACTTCTTGACGAAAGCCGAGAACGAACTCCCGGCGCTCTTGAAGTCGCCCGCCTGGAACTGCTTGAGCGCGGCATCGTATTCGGGCTTTTCGCCCGGCTGCGACAGGCCTTCGCGGCCTTCGACCGTAACCTGCTGCGGCTCGAATTTCTTCAGGCGCGCGTCCAGGTCGGCGTAGTAGTCCTTCTGCTGCTTCTGCAGCGTGTCCACCGTGTTCTGCAGCACTTCGTTCTGGCCGCGCAGCCGCGCCACTTCCTGGCGCAGGCCCTCGAGCTGGTTCTGCATGTCGAGCGTGGTACGGCTGTTCTGCTCGATGCGCTGCGTCGCGGTTGCCTGGAAACCGTTGAACTGGTCGCGCAGGCTGATGACCGCCTTGCGCGCCTCGTCATCATCGAACACTCCGGCATGCGCCTGCGACAGCGGCAGCATGCCGCCGCCGGCGACGGCGGCGAGCCACAACAGGGTGGAAACGCGTGCTTTCATGAAAGGCAGTCCAGAGATCAGAGATCAGTAGTTGATGTCCGCGCGGCGGTTTTCGGCCCACGAGGCTTCATCATGGCCGGTGGCCTTGGGCTTTTCCTTGCCCAGGCTGACGGCCTCCATCTGGCCGTCGGGCACGCCCATCGAAGCCAGCGAGCGGCGCACGGCTTCGGCGCGCTTCTGGCCCAGCGCCAGGTTGTACTCGCTGGTGCCGCGTTCGTCGGTGTTGCCCTGGATCAGGATCTTGCGGCCCTTGTTCGAGCCCAGGTACTTGGCGTGCTCGCCCAGCATGCCCTGGTAGTCGGACTTGACCGTGTAGCTGTCGAAGTCGAAGTACACGCTGCGCTTGGCCAGCGGGCTGTTCGGATCGTTGAGCGGATCGGCGGCCGTGACCGGGGTCACTGCGCGCGGATCGGCACCGGTGCCCGCGCCGGCACCGGCTTTGGCGGTGTCGTCCAGCTTGACGCCGGAGCTGCAGGCGCCAAGGGCCAGCAGTGCGGCAACGGCAAGGGTTTTGCTCATCAGTTGGGGCATGGTGAATGACTCCTGTTATTGCATGAAAGGACCCCAGGACGGCTCGCGAACATCGCCGGACTGGAGGGACAGAACCTGCCGGGTACGCCCGTCAGTGGAAACCGCCGCCAGCACCGCGCGACCGCCCACGCGGGTGGCATAGAGAATGTACTTGCCGTTGGCGGCAAAGCTGGGCGCTTCGTCGTTGGCCGTATCGGTCAGCGACGTCACGTCGCCGTTGCTCAGGTCCTGCAGCTGCAGCTTGAAGCCGCCCGCGCGCGAGATGTACGCCAGGTACTTGCCGTCCGGCGAAACCCGCGGGCTGACGTTGTAGCTGCCCTTGAAGGTGACACGTTGCGCACCGCCACCTTCCTCGCCGGAAGCGGGCATGCGGTAGACCTGCGGCGCACCGCCGCGGTCGCTGGTGAAGTAGATGCTCTTGCCGTCCGGAGAATACTGCGGCTCGGTGTCGATGGCGCTGCTGCGCGAGAGGCGGCGGATGCCGGAACCGTCGGCATTGACCTGGTAGACCTGGGTATTGCCGTCTCGCGACAGCGCCAGCGCCAGGTGCCGGCCATCAGGCGACCACGACGGCGCGCTGTTGTTGCCCTTCTGGTTCGACACCAGGGTGCGCTTGCCGCTGGCCAGGTCGTGCACATACACCACCGGCTTCTTGGCCTCGAACGAAACATAGGCCACGCGCGCGCCGTCCGGCGACCACGACGGCGAGATGATCGGCTCGTTGCTGGTCAGCGCCACCTGCGCGTTCTGGCCATCGGAGTCGGAAATCAGCAGCTGGTAGCGGCCGCCGACCTTCGACACGTAGGACAGGCGCGTGGCAAACACGCCGCGCTCGCCGAGCAGCTTTTCATAGATGTAGTCGGCGATCTTGTGCGCGGTCACGCGCAGCTGGGACTGGTTGACGGTAAAGGCCAGCCCGCCCAGGCTCTGGCCCTTGACGGTGTCGTACAGGCGGAAGCGGACCTCATACTTGCCGCCGGCGGCCGGGGTCACGCTGCCGGCGACGAAGGCATCTGCGCCGCGCGACTTCCAGCTGCCCAGGTCGACATTGGCGGATTCCGCCACCGTGGCGCCGCCCGGATCGACATTGCGCAAGCGCCCGCTGCGCGCCAGGTCGGCGCGGATGATCGCGGTCAGGTTCTGCGGGGCCTGGGCCTCGCCCTGGAAGTTGGCGGTCGCAACCGGGATCTGGCTGGAGCCGACCCCGGAGATCTCAACGTTGAGTTGCGCGTGCGCGGCGCCGGCTGCCATCGTCATCGCCGCGGCCAGCCAGGCCATCAGCGCGCGGCGGCCGGCCAGCGGATGCCGGCCGATGGCGCGTTGGGATTCGGGTTGGGTTGCGTTGTGCCGCCTCGCGGACAGCCAGTTGGGGGCCCAAAGCTTTCGCATGCTGCTCCTCAGTCGATTTCAAGTTTCGTCGGGCACGGCAGGCAATCGGCAACACGGGCAAATGCGGCATTGCAGCGCGTGGCGCATGCCCCGTCTGCGTGCGTATCGCACACTGCCGGCCGCGTCAGGCAACCTGTCATGCTAGCGCTGGGACCAAGACCCGGCGATGAAGGTTGCATTATGTTGCAAATCATGCCGCCCAGGCCACTCAGTCCTTCGGACGGAAGGTAATGGTGAAGCTGGCCGGCGCCTTGCCGTTCTCATCACGCGGCAGCGGGTCGGAACGTTCCACCGCGCGCAGCACGGCATTATCCCAGCCCGAGTTGCCGCTGGACTTGGACAGCCGCGCCGACAGCAGCGAACCATCCGGCGCCAGCTGCACCGACACCACCGCGGTCGGGTTGCCCGGCACGTCCTCGCCAAAGACGATATTCGGCTTGACGCGGCGGCGCACGCGGTCCGCATAGCCCGGCGACGCCTTGCCACCGCCGCCGGCACCCGCGCCGGCCGTACTGCCCACGCCGCCGCCGCCCGCGCCGGAGCCGCCGGCCAGCGCCTGCAGGCGCGCCAGCTCGCTCTTGCGCTGGGCATTGGCCGCAGCCTCGCGCTTGGCCTTGGCGTCGGCATCCGCCTTGGCCTTGGCCTTGTTCTCGGCGTCAGCCTTGGCCTTGGCGTCCGCCTGGGCCTTGGCCCTGGCGTCCGCTTCCTTGCGTTCTGCTTCCTTGCGCTCGGCCTGTTCCTTGCGCTGCTGTTCCTGCTGCGCTGCCTTCTTCTTCGCGTCGTCCTTGCGCTGGGCTTCCTTGCGCTCGGCCTCGCGCTGCTCCGCTTCCTTGCGCGCGGCTTCCTTGCGTTCCGCCTCTTTGCGCTCAGCTTCCTTGCGGGCAGCCGCCTGCTTGCGCTCGGCCTCTTCACGCGCCGCCGCCTCGGCACGGCGCTTCTGGCGTTCCAGCGCGATGTCGGCGTCGTCCTCGACCTTGCTCTTCACCTCGGGCAGCGGCGGGGCCGGGCGCGGCTGCACCACCGGCTCCGGCGGCGGCGGCGGGGGCGCGGTGGCGGCCGGAATCTCTTCCCACAGCTCGGCCTCGGCGCCGACGGGGGTGCTGCTCTGCAAGCGCACGCCGTAGTACAGCACGACAGCCAGCAGCATGTGCATGAAGAGCGCGAACAGGAAGGAACGCAGGGTTCCCCGCTCCTTGACCGGCTGGTAGGGATAGGCGGCGACGGTCTTCATCAGGCGCAACGGCAATCAGATAGGCGCTTCAATGCGTCAGGAGGTCTTGGACTTGACCATCAGGCCGACGCGCTTGACGCCGTCGGCTTTCAGGATCGACATCACGTCCAGCACCGCCTCATACTTGACCGCGCGGTCGGCGGCAATCACCACCGGCTGGTCGGGATTCTCGTTCTGGCGCTGGTGCACGAAGTCGAGCAGGCCCTGCTTGTCGAGCTTGCGCTCGAAGGCATTGCCGGCGCTGTCCTTGCCGCGCGCGGTCAGCTGGCCACTCTCGTGCACGGTGACTACGATCGGCGGCGCCTTCTGCTGCGGCGTGGCGTTGGCCACGGTGGGCAGGTCGACGGTGGCGGGGCTCACGATCGGCGCCGCCACCATGAAGATGACCAGCAGCACGAGCATGACGTCGATGTACGGCACGACATTGATGTCGGCGCTGGCCCGGCGGCGCGAGCCGCCACGGCGCTGAATGGCTGCCATTGCAGGACTCCTGGAAACGCCGGCCCGGGCTTGCGCCCGGACCGTCTGGATTAGATTCGATACGTGTGCGGTTAGCGTGCCTGCCGTTGCAGGATGTTCAGGAACTCTTCCATGAAGCTCTCGAACCGGATCGCCAGGCGGTCGATCTCCGTGGCATAGCGGTTGTAGGCGATCACAGCGGGAATGGCAGCGAACAGGCCGATCGCGGTCGCCACCAGCGCCTCGGCAATACCAGGGGCCACCGATGCGAGCGTCGCCTGCTGCACATTCGACAGGCCGCGGAAAGCGTTCATGATCCCCCAGACCGTGCCGAACAGGCCGATATACGGGCTCACCGAACCCACCGACGCCAGGAACGGCAGATGCGATTCCAGCACATCCATCTCGCGCTGGTAGGCCGCGCGCATCGCGCGCCGGGCCGCATCGAGCAGCGCGCCGGCTTCGTTGCCGCGCTCGCGCGCCTTCAGGAACTCGCCCATGCCGGATTCAAAGATCCGCTCCAGCGCGCCGGTGTTGTGGCGGTTGTTGACGGCACTGTTATATAGCGCCTGCAGGTCGCCGCCGGCCCAGAAGTCGCGTTCGAACCCCTCGGTCTGGGTGCGCGCCGAGCGCAGCGCCAGGTGCTTGCGGAAGATATAGGTCCACGAAAACAGCGACATGACGAGCAACAGCGCCATGACGGCCTGTGCCAGCAGGCTGGCGTGGAGCACCAGCGTTACGATCGACATGTCTTGCGTGACGGTCACGGGATTCATCGTGCGGACTTGATGGTAGCTAGAACGGGGTCGGGAATCGGGGCGGGACGGAAAGTGCTTCGATCGACACACCCAACACGGATCGCGCCAGAGGCCAGCATCAGCTCGCCACGCCAGGCTTCCTGGGTGAACTGGACCGACGCCGGGCCGACCCGGTCGATGCGCGTGCGGATCTCGAGCTGGTCATCCAGCCGGGCGGGCGCATTGTAGTCCACTGCCGTGCTGCGGACGATAAAGACCACGCCCGCCTCGTCGGCGAGCGATTGCTGCTCGATGCCGAGCGCACGCAGCCACTCGGTGCGGGCGCGCTCGAAGAACTTCAGGTAGTTGGCGTAGAACACTACGCCGCCCGCGTCGGTGTCTTCCCAGTACACCCGCAGGGTCCAGACAAAGTTTGTCATGGCCGCAATTGTAACGGAGAGCGATAGCGGTTTCGTGTAAACCCGCATGACGACTTTGCAACAGCAAGTTGCTGGCCAGCCCTTGCCAGCGCTTGCCTGGCGGGGCCGACGGCTTGCGGCGGGCGCCCGCCTCGCGCTACACTGCGCGCAACCATTCCATCTTGCGCGACTGGCGAAGTCAGTGGGCACTACCACGAGGAAGCGCAAGTTCTCTGGCGTGACGTTCATTGCGCGTTCGCGTAGCGTTCAGCACGCCTAGGCGTGAAGTTGCTTGCGCCTGCCGCTCGCCTGGGCAGCGAATGGGAAGCAGGGTGCGCCCTGCACCGACGGTTACAAGCCGCCGGTGCTGGTCGCCGCTAGCCTTCCCCGCGCGCCCTACCCCCGATGCGTGAATCGGATTCCCTATTTTTCAGACGAGTTTCGCCATGTTCGAACGCAGCCGTTTTACGATCGACCAGATCGACCCCGAGGTCTTTGCCGCCATCCAGCAGGAGAACCAGCGTCAGGAAGACCACATCGAGCTGATCGCCTCCGAGAACTACACCTCGCCGGCCGTGATGGCCGCCCAGGGTTCGCAGCTGACCAACAAGTACGCCGAGGGCTATCCCGGCAAGCGCTACTACGGCGGTTGCGAGTACGTCGACGTCGTCGAGCAGCTGGCCATTGACCGCGTCAAGCAGCTGTTCGGCGCCGAAGCCGCCAACGTGCAACCCAACTCGGGCTCGCAGGCCAACCAGGGCGTGTACTTCGCCGTGCTCAAGCCGGGCGACACCATCATGGGCATGAGCCTGGCCGAAGGCGGCCACCTGACCCACGGCATGGCCCTGAACATGAGCGGCAAGTGGTTCAACGTGGTCAGCTACGGCCTGAACGCCCAGGAAGACATCGACTACGACGCGCTGGAAAAGCTGGCCCAGGAGAAGAAGCCCAAGCTGATCATCGCCGGCGCCTCGGCCTTCGCGCTGCGCATCGACTTCGAGCGCATCAGCAAGGTTGCCAAGTCGATCGGCGCTTACTTCATGGTCGACATGGCCCACTACGCCGGCCTGATCGCCGCGGGTGTCTACCCGAACCCGGTGCCGCACGCCGACTTCGTCACCACCACCACGCACAAGAGCCTGCGCGGCCCGCGCGGCGGCGTGATCCTGATGAAGGCCGAGCACGAGAAGGCCATCAACTCGGCGATCTTCCCCGGCATCCAGGGCGGCCCGCTGATGCACGTAATCGCCGGCAAGGCCGTCGCCTTCAAGGAAGCGCTGACGCCTGAGTTCAAGGAATACCAGCAGCAAGTGGTGAAGAACGCCGCCGTGCTGGCCGAGACCCTGATCGCGCGCGGCCTGCGCATCGTCTCGGGCCGCACCGAAAGCCACGTGATGCTGGTTGACCTGCGCGCCAAGAACATCACCGGCAAGGAAGCCGAGCGCATCCTGGGCGAGGCGCATATCACCGTCAACAAGAACGCCATCCCCAACGATCCGGAAAAGCCGTTCGTGACCTCGGGCATCCGCCTGGGCTCGCCGGCCATGACCACGCGCGGCTTCAAGGAAGAAGAAGCCCGCATCGTCGGCAACCTGATCGCCGATGTGCTGGACAACCCGCACGACGCCGCCAATATCGCCAGCGTGCGCGAGCAGGCGGCAGCCCTGACCAAGCGTTTCCCGGTCTACGGCTGATGCATCGAGGCCGCCCATGCGGATTCCGCATGAGCGGCCGGCAGCTCCGCAAGCCGGCGTCCTCGGGCACCGGCTTGCGGGCCTCGCCAACCCGCCCCGCCTCCGCAGAACGACAACACGGACAAGGCGACGGGGTTCAACTGAAGGTGGTCCGGCATGAAATGCCCCTTTTGCGGTCATTCCAATACCCAGGTACTCGACACGCGCATGTCGGAAGACGGCGATGCCGTGCGCCGGCGCCGCCGCTGCGAAGCCTGCGACCGCCGCTTCACCACCTATGAGCGGATCGAGCTGTTCTTCCCCGCCATCGTCAAGAAAAACGGCTCGCGCGTGGACTACACGCGCGCCAAGCTGAAGGATTCCATGCGCCTGGCGCTGCGCAAGCGCCCGGTCTCGGCCGAAGCCATCGACGAAGCCATCACCCGCATCGAAGAAAAACTGCTGGCACTGGGAGAGAAAGAAATCCCCAGCAGCCAGGTCGGCGAACTGGTGATGCGCGAATTGCGCAAGCTCGACAAGATCGCGTATATCCGCTTTGCTTCGGTGTACCGGAGCTTTGAGGACGTGTCGGAATTCCGCGACGTGCTGGATGAGTTTGCGGCGTCCACCCCCCGGAAGGGGTAGCAAAAGTAACAAAATCGTTGTTTAATCCCCGTTGCATTTCCGCAAGGCCCGCTGTCGCATATTAAAAGGGCCCGGGATTGCAGACCAAAAAAAGAAGTTAACGAAGTCGGACGTCTTTTGACGGGGGTCAGAATGGGTCAACGCTGCCGCGGGGCAGCCGGCTTTGCCATGCTCGAAGCATTGGTGGCAATTGTCGTTCTGGCGGTTGGCGTGCTCGGCGTCGCCAGCCTGCTGCTGAATTCATCCCGCTTCACGCAACAAGCTTCCTACGACACCACTGCCATGCAGCTGGCCACCGAGATGGCCGAGCGCATGCGTGCCAATCCGGCCGTCTCGCAAACCGGCGCGGCGGCGGAAGCCATCATCCCGAACCGCTACTTCATCGACACTGCCACCGGGCAGCCGCCCGCGCTCACGGCAGCAAACAGCCCGTACGCGATCGCCTGCCCGGGCACGGCGGCCGGGTGCGCGCAGCAACTGGCGGATTTCGATGTCGCCGAGTTCTGGGAGCGTGTCAGCACAGGCCTGCCTGGCGGACGCGCCGTGATTTGCCGGGACATGGTCGCCTACGACCAGGCCACCGGCTTCTCATGGGGATGCACGCCATCGGCCACTGGCCGCGCGGACGACGCACCGATTGTCATCAAGATCGGCTGGATCTCCCGGCTTGCCGCCAGAACCGTCGCGGCACGGGTCGACATGTCCGACATGGGCACGCGCCCCCAGGTGGTCATCGTGGCCACGCAGGGCACGGTTAACTGACATGCGGAACGCCAGGATGTATCTCAACGCCGGCCGGCATCGTCAACTGGGGCTGTCGCTGGTGGAGCTGATGGTGGCGATGACGCTGAGCCTGCTCCTGATCATGGCTGCCGCGGCGCTCTACCTGACCGGACGAGCCAACTACAACAGCATCGATGACACCACTGCGCTGGATGAGAAAGGCCGTTTTGCGGTGGATACCGTGGTTCGGATCGTGCGCCAGGCCGCGTGGAGCAACTATGCGGGCAACAGCGCCGCGGCCTCTCCCGGCGCCAGCGGGCCTCCCGCGCCCAGCCCCGGAGGCGTCATGCTCACCACCACGAGCCTGTCGCCGACCATCAGCGGCCTCGACAGCTGCGGCGCCCCCGCGCAAGATCTCGGCAATCCGGCGCAAAACCTCGCGTGTCCGGCCCAAGCGGGTGCCGTGAACAAGAGCGATGTGCTGCAGGTCCGCTTCTTCGGCTCCGGCACGCAGCAGGACCGCACCGTCCCGGACAACAGCATGATCGACTGCTCCGGCAATGGCGTCGCCGAGCCGCAGGCCTGGGAAGACGCAGACCTAGCGCGCGGCATGGCGGTCTTCTATGTCAGCAACGATGCCGGCGGCATGCCTCAGCTGATGTGCGGCTATCGTCCACGGGACGCCGCCAACAAGGAAATCCTCACGGCCGGCACGGCGTACCAGGCTGTTTCGCTGATCTCAGGCGTTGAAGTCTTCCAGGTGCTTTACGGCATGGATACGAATTTCGACCAGACCCCGGACCGCTTCCTGTCGGCCACCGAGGTGCTGGCCCTGCCCACCACCTGGCAGAACGTCGTCGCCATAAAGATTGCCATGGTGCTGATGGGCGATACCGCCAGCGCATCGCCTCAGGATCCGCCAACCTTGCGCCTGTTCGGGCGCCTGTTCCCGGGCTCGCCGGGCAACGACACATCCTTCACGCCGGCCACGCAACTGCAGCGCATGCGACGCCTGTACACCGTCACCGTACAGCTCCGGAACATGGCCACCTGCACCACCTGCTCGCCGACATGAACACCCGCACCGCGCACCCCAACCCGCGTGGCATCGCGCTGATCACCGCCCTGGTGATGCTGCTGATCATCAGCGTCATCGCCATCGCCGGTGCCCGGCTGGCCATTGGCAGCAAGCGCATGGCATCGAACCAGCGCGACCGGGACCTGGCTCAGCAAGCGGCCGAGGCAGCCTTGCTGGATGCGGAAATCGACATCCAGGGTGTTTCCGCCCCAACCAGCCGGTCGGCCATCTTCTCCGGCACCACGATGAATGTGCTGCCGTTCGTGGCGGGTTGCAATACCGGCGTGACAGGCGCCTCACCCTTCCAGGGATTGTGCGACCCGGTGCTCGACGGCACGCCGAACTGGCTTGCCGTTGACTTCAGCCAGACGGGCGCCAACGCACGCACCACCGCCTACGGCACCTTCACCGGCCGCAGGTTCCCGACCGCGACAGGCGGGCTGCTGCCTGCCGCCCTGCCGCGCTACATCATCGAGCCGATCAGCGACATGTCGCCAGGCGCGAGCGAGGGCGCATACATCTTCCGCGTCACGGCCGTCGGCTTTGGCGCTAACCCGGCGACCCGGGTCATGTTGCAGTCGTACTACCGGAAGGGGGAATGAATGGGAACGTCCATGCCTGTCGCGGAGCACGGCAAATGAGCCGGATCCGGAAATTCATTTTCGCGGCAATGGCTGCGCTTCTCAGCCTGCCCGCCGGCCTGCTGCTTGCCGCAACGGAACAGAGCAGCCTCGCGACCGTCAAGCTCGCGCAGGCGCCGCTGTACGGCCGCAACCAGAATATCCATCCCAACCTGCTGCTGACGCTCTCGGTGGAGTTCCCCACGGTGGGGGCAGCCTATCGCTCCGGCACGTATTCGCCGACCACGGAATACATTGGCTACTTCAATCCGCGCAAGTGCTACAACTACAGCGGAAGCGCCAGCAATGGCTATTTTGTCATTGCCGGCGACGCCAACACGGCCGATCACACATGCACGGGCCAGTTCAGCGGCAACTTCATGAACTGGGCCACGGCCTCGGCCATCGATATGCTGCGCTACGCGCTGACCGGGGGTGACCGCGTCGTCGACTCCGCCACACAGACCATCCTGCAACGTGCCGTGCTGCAGGAGAGTTTTTTCAACAGCAACTCCTACTTCCCCCGCAAGACCTACGACAAGGCGTCCTCGGTCACGCCTTTCAGCAGCAGGACCTTGTACATCACCTCATGTGGCAACAAGGTGTTCTTTGGGGACAGCACCGAGTCCGGCGCCAGCTGCTCGAGCCCCGGCAAGTACAGGAACCAGGGCACCTACCTGGTACGGGTGCAAGTCTGCGATGCAAGCGAAGCGAGGTCCCGCACCGATCTCTGCAAGCTGTATCGCACCGGGTACAAGCCGGTTGGCGAAATGCAGCGCAATGCAGACAAGGTCCGCTTTGGCGCGTTTGGCTACCTGAACGACAGCGCCAATACCCGTTATGGCGGTGTCTTGCGGGCGCCCCTGAAGTATGTGGGGCCGAACACCGTCGACAGCAATTTCAACCAAGCCAGCAACCTGCGCCGGGAATGGGATGACGACGGCGTATTCATCCAGAACCCCGAGAGCGCGTCAGAGAACATCAGCGGCGTCATCAATTACCTGAATCAGTTCGGGCGTTCCGGCGCCTACAAGTCATTGGATCCGGTCGGCGAACTCTACTACGAGAGCATCCGCTACCTGCAAGGCCGGCAACCAACGCCCGAAGCCATCGACAACGCCAGCGCCTACAAGGATGGATTTCCGGTCTACACACAATGGACAGACCCCATCCTTGCCAGTTGCCAGAAGAACTACGTCCTTGCCATTGCCGATATCAATACGCACTGGGACCGCTACATTCCCGGCAACACCAGGACGACCTACCTCTCCGGTGGCAAGCCGGTCTCTGCCAACGACTCGGCCCGGCCGGCGGACGCGATATCGAAATACAGCAAGTACAGCTTCGATGTCACGACCTGGACGCAGGCGGTGGCCGATCTCGAGAGTTCGGGAACATCCGGCAACAGCCGCCCCGACACCTCGCTCGCCAACCTGGCTGGCGCCGACACCGGCTCCAGCGGCCACGGCACCTACTATATGGCCGGCGTCGCGTATTGGGCCCATACCTACGGCTTCCGCCCGGATATGCCGGAATTGCGCGTCACCACGTTCAGCATCGACGTCAATGAGAACGGGAACGGCAGCGTCGGCGACGAACAGCGCCGCAGCCAGATGTACCTGGCGGCAAAATACGGCGGCTTTGACGACCAGAATGGTGATGGCAATCCGTTCCGCACCAAGGGGGCCAGCGGCGCCACCGTCACCAGCAATGCCGAATGGGAATCGTCGGGCGGATCCGACGTCCCCGCCAACTGGTTCCTGGCCGGGCAGCCGGCCGCCATGATCGCTTCCATCAAGAAGGTCTTCGCGCAAATCGTCAACGCGGCCGGCACATTGTCTGGCGTGGCACTGACCTCTTCCCAGGTGGCGAGCGACACCCTCTTGTTCACTCCCGGATTCGACCAGCGATGGAACGGGCGCCTTTCGGCACTGGCGGTGACCAATGATCCCGACACCGGCGTTCAGATCTCCAGTACCGAAACCTGGGAGGCCGGCAAGGTGCTGACTGCCCGCACCGCTGCCCGCAATCTGCTGACCTGGGTCCCGTCGGGCACGGCCGACAATGCAGGAACCGGCGCGGGTGCGGGCGCCACCTTCGAATGGAAATCCCTCAACGCCGCGCAGAAGGCCGCACTGAAGCTCGCGCCGACAGAGACTGACACCGTGGCCCAGAGCCGGCTCAGCTATCTGCGTGGCGAGCGCAGCCAGGAGCAATCCACCGGCAGCACGGGGACCATGCGCTTGCGCGACTCACTGCTGGGCGACATCGTCAACTCGGGCCCCGTCTACATGGCGGCCCCGTCCAGCACCATCGCCGAAAGCGACTACACCGCCTTCTACAAGGCCCACAGCCAGCGTACCGCCGCAGTTTACATCGGCGCCAACGATGGCATGCTCCACGCCTTCAATGCGGCCAATGGCTCTGAACTGTTTGCCTACGTGCCAAACGCAGTGTTCGCCAACCTGGTCCAGCTGACCTCGCCGAGCTATATCCATCGGCCGTACGTGGACGCCACGCCTGCCGTGGCGGAAGCCCGGGTCGGCAACGCCTGGCAGACCGTGCTGGTCTCTGGCATGGGTGGCGGCGCGCAAGGCCTCTTTGCGCTGAATGTCAGCGATCCCGCCAGCGTCGGATCCGGCAATGTCTTGTGGGAGTTCACGGACAAGGATGATGCCGACATGGGCAACGTCATGTCGCCGCCCCAGATCGTCAAGCTGTTTGCCGGCAAGGACTCCGACAACAAGCCTGTGTACAGGTGGTTTGCCATGACGGGCAACGGCCTGAATGCCAACGATGCGGATGGCGCGAGCAATCCGGCCGCGCCTTCGGTGCTGTTCATCGTGGCACTGGACAAGCCGGCCGGGACGCCGTGGCAACTGGGCGTCAATTACTGGAAGATCTCGATGGCGGCGGACGTCACCGCCGGCATTGCCAACGGGCTGAGCTCGCCGGCGCTGGTGCGGCTTACCGACGGGCAGACCGTCGCCGCCTACGCCGGCGACCTCCAGGGCCGCCTCTGGAAGTTCATCCTGAATGGCGGCCCATCCACCTGGAACGCTGCCGGGGCCCTGCCCTACTACGGCGGCGGCAACTACGGCCGGCCGCTGTTCCAGGCCCGCGATGCCAGCGGAAAGCCGCAACCGATCACGGTCCAGCCCAAATGGGTCTACGCGCCCGGCGGCTACATGGTGGTGTTCGGCACCGGGAAGTACCTGGAGCCTGCCGACACCATCACCACCGGCACGCTGACCCGGAACGCCATGTACGGCATCTACGATGCGGGAGGCTCCCAGTCGATCGCAGACCGCAGCATGCTGAACCCGGTCACCCTGACCCGTAACAGCAAGGGCGCTTACGAATATTCGTCACGCAGCTATAGCCTCGGCTCAAAGACTGGGCAGAAGGCGGGGTGGTACTTTGATTTCCCGGGCAACGGAGAACGCCAGGTCACCGCACTCGTGCCAGCCTACGGAAAGATCTGGTTCAACTCGCTGATGACCGGCGAAGATCTTTGCGGCGCCTCCAGCAACAGCGGCCGCTATCAGATCAATGCGCTGACCGGCATGCCCGCCACGGGGACATCGACCGGCGATCTCTCCACCTTCGGCATCCTGGGTGCGCCAGTGCTGATCCAGACCAAGACCACGGTCGATCCACAACGCAATGCCGTCGGCCAGATCACTACGCTGAAGTTCATCGACGTGTTCTCGTTCGGCGCATCGGGTGGCGGCCGCAGCGCAGGCGCGTCGTTGTCCAGCAGGCCGCTTGTGTCCGGCAACACAGCCACCGACGGGGGGCACCCCACCACCGGGCGCCTTGGCTGGCGCGAGATTCGCAATTTCGGAGCCGCAAAATGAAGCGCTGCCACCGTGACTGGCGTCGCCACGCCAGCGGCTTCACGCTGATGGAGATGCTGATTGCCATCGCCATCCTTGGCATCCTCGCCGGCATTGCGTATCCCAACTACGCCGAACATGTTGCCCGCGGGCGCCGCACCGAAGCCAAGGCTGCATTGATGACGGCCATGCAAGCGCTGGAGCGTCGTTACGCACAGGCCAACTCCTACGTCGACCCCGCCGACAGCACGCGCGCCTGGCGCGGCTTCCCGCAAGCCTCGGAAAGCGGCAACTACGCGATTGCATCCGGCGCGTGCGCAGGGCTGGCATTCAACGAATGCGTGCAGGTCAGCGCCACGCCCACGATCGCCGACAACCGCTGTGGCACGCTGCTGCTGCGCAGCACCGGCGAGCGCGGCGTGCTGATCAACCATGTCGCCGCCTTCGCGAACCTGCCCCAGGGATGCTGGTGATGCGCCCTCAAGCCCCCCGACCCCAGACCGGATTCACGCTGATCGAACTGCTGGTCACGCTGGTCGTGCTGGTCATCCTCGCCGGCATGGCGGCACCCGCCTACACCTCCTTCATTCAGCGCAACACGCTTGCCACTGAAGCAGACGCGCTGGCTTCGTCGCTTTCCCTGGCACGGGCCAGTGCGCTATCGCGCAATAGCTGGGTCACCGTGGCGCCCGTCAGCAATGACTGGCGCAACGGCTGGACTGTCTGCCTGAACCCAAATCGAAACGCGGACTGCACGGGCCAAGCCGTGCTGGTTCAGCATGTCCCCTCCGCCCAGGGATTGACCGTAGCATTCTCCAGCACGCCGCAGTCGGGGGTCCTCTCCTACTCGCCCGTAGGCTATACCCGCACGCTGGCAGATGCGATGCAGTCTGCCCAGGTGCTGATGGGACTGGGCACCGGCAACCAGAAGCTCATCGATATCAGCCAGTTGGGCAGGGTCCGCGTATGCGCGCCCGTGCCGACACAAGCCACGGTGTGTCAGTAGGCGAGGCTGCCTGGTCGCTGTTCCCGGGAAGACCGAAACAACATTCTGCAAATCCTCCACGCTTAGGCACGTATTCGCCTGCTCGCGACAGCTAGTCTGACGGTCCCTGCCAGTCTCGGTGACCGCCCATGCCGGATCTTCGCAAGCCAGCACATCCACCTGCCCGCCCGCGCCGCAGACCGCGTTGCGCCGGCCGCCCCGCGGGATTCGCGCTGCATGAAACGCTGTGCGCGCTGATCGTCCTTGGTGCCGGGCTGATGCCAATGATGGGGCTGGCGCCGAAGGCGCTGGCCCAGCTGCGCGAACTCGACGCGCTGGCCCGGTCCGCCCGCCTTGCCGTGGAGATGGCTGAGCTGGATACAGCGCAGCCGGCACTGCAAAGCGGGCGACCAGACCTCTGGTCGAGCCGGTGCGGGAGCAACCCGGCGTTTCCGTGCCCGGAAGATTCGCCACTGATCATGGCCGGACGGCTTGGCGGGCAGGCCGGCATACCCGCGATCGCCTTGTGGATGCACCCATGAGGCGGGACGCATCCAGGGCATTCTCGCTGGTCGAGCTGCTGGTCGGACTGATACTCGGCCTGATCGTCACCGCGGCAGCCGTTGCGGCATTCCATGCCACTCGTACCGCCTACCTCACCGCCACCGACCGCATCCTGCTCGAAGAGCGCGGCCAGCGCGCCCTGACGATCATCGCCGCGCTGCTGCGCCAGTCCGGCTGGCCGGGCGAGCCCCTTCCCGCCACCTCCTACCCTGCGCCGCCGGCCGTCAGCGGCGCCGACGACTGCGGTCAGCCTGCCATCGGTGCGGTGCCGTCCTGCGGCAGGGCTGGCGTCGGCCGCAGCGATGCGCTGCTGGTCCGCTTCAGCGGCAGCGGCCTGCCGGCTGCGCCGTCGCAGCCGGATGAAGCCATGACCGACTGCAGCGGCTACGCCGTCGCCGCGCGCGTGGCCGGTGCTGACGCGCACAGTGGCTACGTCGCAGCCAACCTGATCTATGTCGCGGCGGGCAGCGATGGCGTGCCGCAACTGCTGTGCCGCTACCCGGCACGCCGCGGTGGCGTGATCGACGGCACTGGCTGGACCTCCGGCGCGCTGGTCCGCGGCGTTGAATCACTGCAAGTGCGCTACGGCCTGGATACGGACGGCGACGGCCGGGCCGACCGCTTCGAGACGGCATCCGCGATCCACTCGCTGGATGAATCCGCCTGGCATCGCGTGGTGGCCGTGCAGATTGCCATTGCCGTGCGCGGCGAGCGCCCGGGTTCGGCAGCGGCAAGCCCGGGCAAAGACGCCGACCCACCCGGCACCGCCGCCGGCGATCTGGCGCCGGTGCCGCCGTCGCAGGCCGGCACCGCCCGCCGCGTCTTCGCCACCACGGTGCGGCTGCGCAATGCGCCACGCTGCCAGGAAACGCTGTGCTAGCCCGCCGCCTTCCATGTCGCCACAATGCAGGCGCCGTCACGCTGCTGCTCTGCGCCACGATGCTGCTGCTGGTAGTGCTGACCGCTACCGGCACGCTGCACATGCTGCTGTCCGCGCGGCAACTTGCCGTCATGCAGCTCGAACGCGAAATCGCATTCCGGGCCGCCGAGGTCGCGTTGCTTGATGCCGAGTCGGACCTGCTTGCGGCCGCCATATCGCAAGACATGATGGGGCGGCTCGGCATCTGGCCGGCACCGGGACACTGCGGCAGCGGCCAGCAGGCTGGCGTGTGCCGGCCAGCGGTGACGGGCCCACCCGTGTGGCAGCCCTGGCTGCTGGCCGACACCAGCGCGGACGCCGTCGGCGTGCCATTCGGCCGCTTCTCGGGTGCGACGCTGCCGGTGCTGCCCGCGGGTGCCGCCGGCACGCGCGAACTGCCGCGGTATGTCGCCGAGATCCTGGACGAAGCACCGTCCGGCTACAGCACTCCGGATGCCCCTTCCGCCACCACACCGGCACCACGGATCCGGATCACGGCCATCGGCTTCGGCCGCAGCCGTGCCGTACGTGCCGTGCTACAGAGCGTGATCCAGCCGTGAATCGCCTCGTTGCCGTTGCCTTCGCCTGCCTGGCCATCGCCATTGCACCAGCGTCTGCCGCCACCGGATCCGAAGCAGGCCGATTGCCGCTGGCTTACCGGACCACGGCGGGCGCGTATCCGTGGACCGGGCGCTTGTTCGCTGTCGGCTGGCAAGGACCGGCGCCAGTGCTGTCGCCTTATCTATGGGAAGCCGGCACGAGCCTCGACCATCGGCCGGTTGGATCGCGTCGCATATTCACGTCGTCAGCGCCGCCGCAGCGCGTCATCGCGCTGCAATGGGCTGCCATCGATGCCGCCTTCCGGAATACGGATAGCGCGGACATGCTGGGCCGCCTTGACCGCGCTCACCTCGAATGGCTGCGCGGCGACCGCACCGAGGCCGGCCTGCGCCAGCGCGACACGCGACTCGGCAATGCCGCAGGCGCGCGCGTGCGGGTGGTTGCGCCTCCGGCCTGGGCGCCTGGCAAACCCGGGCATGCCGGCTTTCGCGCGCGCTACAGCCTGCGCCCGCACGTCGTCTGGCTGGGCACCAACGACGGTCTGCTGCATGCGTTCAATGCCGTGACCGGCGAGGAACGCGCCGCCTATCTGCCCGGCGTGCTGTTGCCCTATGCCGCCGCCACGCCGGCGAACGACGCGCCGCTGGCGCCCGCGCCCTGCCCTCGCCCCGAAGCGCAGGATGTGACGATCCATGGCGAGTGGCGCACGGTCGTGCTGTGTGGCATCCCTGGCAGCGCCAGGACCGGCAACCCCGCAGCGGCATTCGCGCTCGACGTCTCGGATCCCGACGGTCCGATGCCCTTTGCATTGCTGTGGGAGATCGCCGCCACGGACACATTGCCACTATCCGCACGCGGCCCGGTGCGTGCCGCCGGCATTCCTGGCCAGGACGGATTGCGCTGGTACGCAGTCGTGACGCTGGCTGCCGCGACCCATGACAAGTCGGAGGCAGCGCGCTCCGGCCTTGCGCTGCTGCCATTGGACAAGCCCGCCGGGGCGGCATGGGCCGGGCAGTACGCCGTCCGCACCTTGCCATTGCCGGAACGCGACTGCCTGGGCCGGCCGGCAACCGGCAACCTGGTGGCGGCCAGCGTGCTGTCCGACATGACAGGCACGGCACGCGCTGCCTATGCGACAGACGATGCCGGCCAGCTATGGCGCTTCCCGCTCGCGGAAGCGCCTCAGCCGGGCGGTGCGCCCGCCGTGTCATGCCTCCACCGGATGCAGAC